>JBELMB010000131.1:0-14345 GCA_042088665.1 Sagittula sp. | reverse complement strand
GGCCGGGGCCGAGGGGGTGAATTTCACCTTGATGCCGGGATTGGCGGCCTCGAACTCGGCGATGGTGTCCGCCTCGATCTCAAGCTGCTCGGGATCCCACATCATATAGGTCAGGGTGGTTTCCTGGGCGGTGGCGGCACTCGCCAGCAGAAGCAGGGACGCCGCAAGTGCGGTCTGGGTTTTCATATCGGGACTCCTCATGGAATAAGCTGAGCGCCTTAAAGCAGTATCTCTTGAACCTTAGATGACAGAAGCGATGACAAGGCGACGCGCGCCGGTCAGGACAGCGCCGTTACAACCACCTTGAACCGGTCAATCAGGGAGATTGATCCTCCCCCACCGAGGTGGTCCTCCGCCATGTTCTGGAAACAGGCGACCTGTGCCTCTTGGGTGGTCAGGTTGTGGATCGTGTTGAACACCAGAAAGACCAGTCCAAAGGCCCCCTCGACCCGCGTCGTCGCCATGTCGCCGAGGGTGACGGGGAGATGCTGCCCCCCGGGTTTCGCACGCATCTCCGCGACCATGGCAGTCGAGAGTTCGATGCCATGCACCTCCACGCCGCGCGCCGCGAGGGGCAACGCCACGCGCCCGGTGCCGATGGCAAACTCAAGCACCGAAGCACGACCCGCCAGCTTTGCCAGAACCTCCACCGCCTGCGATGGATCGGACCCCGCGTGGTCCATATCGTAATCCGCCGCGATGGAGGCGTCGAAAAACCCATCCGAGGTCATGTCCAAGGCCCCTTCTACAAAGCCTGTCGCGCCCGGAGGTCTGCTGTGGGCGCCCAACGGGGTTTCAGATCCCGGTTTCCACTGGCACAGACCCTCCAGGCGCACGGCCCGTCAGATCCACGGCATACAGCCGATCAGGGTAGTCGTAGCCCGCAAGCATGACGTCGCGGTGATAGGTCATCCCGGATTTCGTCAGGACGTCTCGGCTCGGCCTGTTGTGCGGATCGACAATGGCCACGACCCTGTCAACCTCAAGATCATCGCGCGCGGCATTGATGCCCGCCCTCGCCGCTTCTGTCGCATAGCCGAGCCCCCAGGCGCTGCGTTTCAGCCGAAAGCCGATTTCCACCTCGCCCCGTCTCACCCGCGTCAGGTCTTGCGAGAGGCGGAGATACCCGATGACGTCAGCCTCGTCTTGCCGCTCAAGTGCAAAACACAACGGCAATCCGTCACGCGTTTCGTCGGCGATCATCCTGCGCAGCCAGATCTGTTGATCTTTCACAGTCAGCGCACCGCGATCACTGAAGGCCATGACATCCGGGTCCCCCAGAAGCGCGCTCAGGACCAATTCGTCGTCTTCGCGCCAGTGGCGCAAAATCAATCGTTCGGTGCGTATCATGCAATCGCTGTGCTCCAAGAAAGACGTTGGGCATCAGAGCCTTTCAGAAGGGTGTCCCTTGATGGAGCCGCAGTTTCCAGCCTCAGTTGACCCGCCCGCCGTGGTTCAGATAGGCGCGCCCGTCGACGATGTTGCGGCGCAGCTCTTGGGAAAAGCCCGCCCGGCCTTCGCGGAACACCTGCGGCGTGGCGGTGGATGGCCGCGCCTCGAACAGCGGCAGGGGGGCGCCATCGGCCTGCATCTCAAGCCCCAACAGCCCGGCAATCGTCGGCGCGATGTCCACCAGACCTACCAGGCTTGTGTCCGTGCCCCGCCGCGCGTCGGGGGCCTGCACCGCCAGCGTCGTGGTCAACTCGTATCGGTTCAGCCCGCCGTGCATGCCGCCACCAAGGGGCACGCCCGCGATCAGACCGCCCTGTCCCGGCAGGCCCCATGTGTCCGGATCATCGGACGACCGCATGAGGAAAAACAGCTCGGGATCGCGGGGATGGCCATGCATCACGAGTGACTGCGGCAGGCTTCCCGGCAAGTTTTCGACCAGATCGTCGCGGGCAAAGACCATGCCGATGTCATCGCGCGCCATCAGCCAATCGCAGGCTGCGCGGATCAGACCCAGATCGCCATCGAGGCTCCGGATTTCGCCCATATTGCCGCGTGTCAGCGCCAGCCTGTGCTCCGGCCCGGGCCGGTGGCTTGCGGGCAGGCCGCCTGCTTGCATCTCGGCGGTGATGTCTGTCTGGCGGGTGGTGGTGATCTGACCGTGATCGGACATGGCGATGACGGCCGTGCGCCCCGGCATCGCCGACACGGCCTCCAGCACATCGGCAAAGACCGCATCGGCTGCGGCCATCACCTGATGCGCCTCTGGCGACCCAAGGCCAAAATGGTGCCATGTGGTGTCCGGTTCGGGCAACCACATCAGCGCCACGTCCGGGGCGTTGTCCCCCAGTGCCATATCGAGGAAGGCGCGCCGGGCATAGTCCAGCGTGGCCAGTTTCGGCACATCCTGCGCGGGCAGCGGGCCGTGAGTGGCGACGGCCTGACGCACGACATCGGGTGTCTGGGTATAGCCCTCGCCATGCACCGAAAACGTCCAGTGACCATGCCGCGCCACGTCGTGGTTCACCAGATACGACGACCCTGCCGAGCCGCAATGCACCGCCCCCATGCGCAGGCCCGCAGCGGCCAAGGCGTGGCCCAGGCTTTCGCAGGTCACCACGGGTTCCTGCGCCCGCAGCTTTGACAGGTGGTCGAAATTCGACGTATCCAGCGGCGCACCCTGCACCACACCGGGCATGTGAAAGGCGTTGTTGACAATCCCATGCGCACGCGGCCAGTGGCCGGTCGCAAAGGATGTGGTCGCAACGCGCGTCATCGACGGAAAGACCGAGCGCGCCTCGGTGAACCACAGGTTGCCTTCGGCAAAGCGGTTCAGCGTGGGCATCCGGCTTTCGATCATGTCGGGCCGCAGCCCGTCAAAGACCACGACAACGACGCGATCCACGCGGCTCATGCCGACATCCCGTTCACGGCCTTGGCAAAGGCCTGCGCATCAGCCAGCGTCTGCGTCTCGGCATGGGCGATGAAATTGCTCTTGATCTCGATCACGACGCGGGTGTCGGGGCGAACGCCCAGCACACCTGCCAGTGCGTCGAAATCCACCCGGCCATAGCCCTTGGGGGCGTGCATGTCGCCCACGCCAAAGAAATGCTGTTCGTTGCGACTGCCGGTGGGGAATGTCGCGGGCAGGCCGGTGCTGTCGGAGAAGTGGATATGTCCGATCCACGGGGCCAGAGCGGTACAGGCCGCGAGCATGTCAAAGCCCCAAAGCCCCGCGCCCTGCTGTGCATGGCTGATATCAAGGCAGGCCATGACCGCAGCGTGGTTGAGACATTCCAACTGCTCGGCCAGCAGCGCCGGGTCGAGCGAATAGGAGGTTTCCAGCCCCGCAATGACCCGCGGATTGGGCGAAATGTTCTCATAGGCGATTTGCACCCCCAAGGCCGCGGCGCGGTCCGCAACCGGCCCGAGTTGGTCAACCTCGAACTGGTAAAGCGCCGCGCGCCTGTCCACCCAGTCCTTGGGCGGCACCCGGCCGGGATGGAGCACGACGGCCTTGGCCCCGATCTCGGCGGCCAGTTCCATCGACACCATGGCGGCGCGCTGCATGATGGCGGCGTGGGCCTCGTCCATCAGGTTGATCGCGATGGGCGCGTGCATCGAATAGGCCAGATCATATTGCGCCATTGTCTCGCGCAGCTGCGCCACCCGGTCGGGGATCAGGCGGCAATCGACAACGGCATCCAGGCCCACGGCGGTGATCTCGGCCCCGGTGCAGCCGATTGCGACCATATGGGCAAGGCGCGCGTCCAGGCGGCTCAGGTCGCCATCGGCCATGCCGGTGTTGAAACCGGTTGAGATAATCATGTCTCTTCCTTCCAAGGGTTCACCAGCGGCGCCCCGTCCAGATGCGCCGCGATGTTTTGGGCGGCCTGCAAGACGCCCTCGGCATAGGCGTTGTAGCGCCCGTTCAACTCGATCATGGCAAAGGTGCCTTGCCGGAACTGCATGCGCGGCAGCAGATCGGCCCAAGGGATCGCCCCCCAGAACATCGGCGCATGCATGTCGCCCTGCCCCATGGCCACCTCGTCCCCGCTGTCTCCGATACCTGAGCCGCCGCTTGGACGGCCAAAGTTGTCATGCAGATGCAAGTGCCAGACATGGGGGCTGAAGGCCTCGCAAGCGGCGATGAAGTCGAAGCCCAGCATGGCCGACGACAGGAAGGCATGGCCAAAGTCCAGACAGGCCCCGACGCGCGGATGATCCACCGCCGCCAGTTGCGCCGCCAAGGCAAACGGGTCAGCGCCGTAGGGGACGGTTCCGCCGTTGGCCGGCGAGGCGATCATGTTCTCCACCGCGAGGTTCACACCTGCGGCCTCTGCCTTGTCGCCCAAGTGGCACAGCAGGTCACGCTCTTCGGCCAGCAGAGCCTCGCGCTGCACCACCCATTCCTGCGCCTGCGCCTTGCCTGAATGCACCACCATCGACGCACAACCGGTGATCCGGCAAAACTCGATGGACGCTTCGGCCACGGCCAGATGCATCTCGCGCCGGGGGCGGTCCATCAGGTTGATGGCATGGGGCGCGTGCAGGACCGGAGCCATGCCGTGGCGCTCTATCATCTCCGCCATTCGGCGCGCCGCAGGCATGTTCAACCGCCCGCCCACGATGATGTCCAGCCGCCGCGCGCTGATCTCTACGTGGGTGCAGCCGATCTCGGCCCAGCGGGCCATGAGCCGGTCCGCACCGTGCAGATCCCCGGGGGCCACGGATGTCAGGTTCAGGCCGCAGCCTGCAATAAGGGGCATGTCAGTCCTCCAGAGACGGGTCGAGCTTGCCGCGCAGCCAATCGCCAAGGATCGACATGGACAGCGTGATGAAGAAGATCGTCATGCCCGGCACCACCGCCAGCCACCACGCATTGATCAGGTAATCGCGCCCCTCGCCCAGCATCTGACCCAGCGAGGTCATGGGCGGACGGATGCCAAGGCCGAGGAAGCTCAGCGATGTCTCGAACAGGATGGTTGAGGGAAAGTTCACCGTCAGCTGCACCAAGAGCGGCCCCGCGATATTGGGCAGGATGTGGCGCAGATAGATCCAGCGTGGCCGCGCACCAAGGCCCCGGACCGCCAGCGCATAGCCCTGCTCGCGCGCGCTCAGCACCAGACCGCGGGTGATGCGGGCATAGGTCTCCCACCCGTAAAGCGCCATGATGGCGATGAAGATCACCATGGAATTGCCCAGAAAGGCGAGGATCGCCAGCGCAATGATGAACCAGGGCATGGCGGCCTGAAAATCCACCAGCCCCATGATGACCTCATCCCAAAGCCGCCCCTTGTGCGCCGCCAGAAACCCAAGCGCCACGCCCAGCACGGCCCCAAGACAGGTGCCCAGAAGCGCCAGCAGCATCGAGGTCTGCGTGCCGATCAGCAGGCGCGAGAACAGATCGCGCCCCAGCGTGTCGGTGCCGGTGGGGTGCAGCCACGTGCTGCCCTCCAGCGGCACTGGCGGCGCCATGCGGTTCAGCAGGTCGATGTAGTCGAAGTCATAGGGTTGCAGGACCCGGGCGAAGACCATGACAAACAGCATGATCGCCATGAACCCGCCCGCCAGAACAACGGTGACCGGGGTCTGCGCCAGCCAGCGGATCACAGAGGTCCGACGGCCCTGAATGGATGCATCGCTCATCGCGCACCTGCCTTTGCGCCGACGCGCACCCGTGGATCAAGCCAGCCATAGGCCAGATCGGTCAGCGTATTCGCCACCACCATGGTCAGGGCCAGCAGGATCATGATGCATTGCACCACCGCCAGATCGCGCGCCGCCACTGAATTGGTCAAAAGCCGCCCGATGCCGGGCCAGGCGAAGACGGTCTCGGTGATCACCGCGCCGCCCAGCAACTCTCCGATTTTGAAGCCGAGGATCGTCACCACCGGGATCGCCGCATTCGGCAGCGCGTGCAGGTTGACCCGCCGTGCAGGCCCCGCCCCCTTGGAGCGCGCGGTGCGCATGTAGGATTTGTTCAGCACGTCGATCATGCTTGACCGGGTGTAGCGGGCAAACTGCGCGGCAAAACTGATGCCCAGCGTCGCGGCGGGCATGATCAGATGCGCCCAGGTGCCAGAGCCAGACGAGGGCAGCACCCGCAGGTTCAGCGAAAACACAAGGATCAGCAGGATGCCCAGAAAGAAGTTCGGCATGGCAAACCCAAAGACCGACACGGCCATGACGCCCCGATCCAGCCAACTGTCGCGATAGAGCGCCGCGATGATCCCCAAGGGGATGCCGATCACCAGCGCAATCAGCAGCGATGTTCCCGTCAGCAGCGCCGTTTTGGGCACCCGGTCCCAGACCAGCTGAAACGCATCCAGATTGTTGCGGAACGAAATGCCGAAATCGCCCTGGAGCAGCGCACCGAGATAGCTCCAGTATTGCACCATGATCGGCCGGTCGAGGCCCCAGAGACGGCGGTAAAAATCCCGCGTCGCCTCATCCACGTCGTCGGGCAGCAGCACCAACGTGGGATCGCCCGACAGGCGCAGCACGAAGAACACGAAGGTGACCACCAGCCACATGGTGATCACGGCGCGAAAGGCTTTGGTCACAAACCAGAGCATCAGGAGGTCTCCTCTGCCAAATGGCAGGCCACGCGCCGGTCGTTGAGCGCGCGCAAACCCGGGGCTTCGGTCCGGCAGCGTTCCTCGGCCAGCGGGCAACGGGGGTGAAAGCGGCAGCCCGAAGGCGGATCGGCAGGATTGGGTGGGTCGCCCACATCAAGCCGCCCCGCGCGGCGCAATCTGGGGTCGGGTTTCGGCACCGCGTCGATCAGCACACGGGTGTAGGGGTGCAGGGGCCGGGCAAAGAGCGCGGCGCGCGGGGCCTCCTCGACGATGCGGCCCAGATACATCACCGCGACCCGGGTCGAGATATGCTGCACCACGCTCAGGTCGTGGCTGACAAAGACGTAAGTGAGGCCAAAGTCGCGCTGCAAATCCATCAAAAGGTTCACGATTTGGGCCTGAATGGAGACGTCCAGCGCCGAGACCGGCTCGTCCAGCACCATCACCTCTGGCTCCAGCGCCAGCGCGCGGGCGATGACCACGCGCTGCAACTGCCCGCCCGACATCTCGTGCGGGTAGCGCTCGGCCATGGCGCCGGACAGGCCCACAGCCTGCAAGGCCCGCTCCGCGCCGTCCATGGGCAGACCGTGGATATGCAGGGGTTCCTCGACCTGCGCACGCACCGGCATGCGCGGGTCCAGCGATCCGGCAGCGTCCTGATAGACCAACTGCATCTTGCGGCGCAGCGCGCGCCAACCGGCATCGTCAAGCTGGCTCAGGTCTTGTCCGTCCAGCACAACCGTGCCGCGATCCGCAGGGGTCAGACCCAGGATCAGGCGCGACAGGGTGGACTTTCCACAGCCAGATTCGCCGACAATGCCCAGCGTTTCGCCCTTTTCCAGCGTCAGCGATACGCCATCGACTGCAAAGAACCGGCGTTGCGCACGGAACATCCCCTTGCGGCCAATCGGGTAGGCGCGCGCAAGATCGGTGGCTTCGAGAGTGCTCATGCCGGTTCCTCCTGCCGTATGGCGGCGGGGATTTCGAGGTTGTGGCAGGCCACGCCCGACGCCAGTTCGGGATCGGTCTTGCGGCAGGTGTCGCTGGCCCGCCCACAGCGCGGCGCAAAGGCGCAGCCTTGGGGCAAAGCATCAATCGGCGGCACGGTGCCTTCGATCGTCGTCAATCGGGACAGGCCCCCAGCGGCTCCGGGCAAGGCGCTCAGCAGACCTTGGGTGTAGGGGTGGCGCGGGTTGGCAAAGAGGTCGGCCACCGGGGCGGCCTCGACCACGCGGCCCGCATACATCACCGCCACATCCTCGGCGCTTTGGGCCACAAGACCCAGATCATGGGTCACGAACAGCACCGCCATGCCAAGGCTGTCGCGCAGGTCCGAGATCAGATCGAGGATCTGCGCCTGCAACGTGACATCCAGCGCCGTCGTGGCCTCATCCGCGATCAACAGACGCGGGTTGCCCGCCACGGCCAAAGCGATCATCGCGCGCTGGTTCATCCCGCCGGAGAACTGGTGGGGAAACTCCCGCGCGCGCCGCTCGGGATCGGGCAGACCCACGCGGCCTAACAGGCGCACCGCCTCGCGCACGGCCTCGTTGCGCGTGACGCCCGAGCGCAGGCGGACCGCTTCGGCCACCTGCCAACCAATGGTGCGCACCGGGTTCAGCCCGCCGGTGGCATCCTGAAAGACGGACGCGATATGGCGACGGCGGATCTCCAGCGCCGCGCGCGCGGGCATGGTCGCCAGATCGGACCCGTCAAATTCAACAGAGCCCGCGCTGATGCGGGCGCGCCGGGGCAAAAGCCCGGCAATGGCAAGGCAGGACATGGATTTGCCGCAGCCAGACTCGCCCACCAGCGCCAGCGTACGTCCGGCCTCGACGCGCAGCGAGACACCGCGCACGGGACGCACCGGCGCGCCGTGGCGGCGGTCGATGGTCACTTCCATTTCGCTGACATGCAAAACCATGGGATGTCCTTGCCGGGGGGCCGGCCCCCCGCATGAGGGACCGGCTGAGCCTTAGATCACCAAGCCTCAGATCACTCGGCGATCTGAAGATTGTAGGGGCGCAGGTCCATGTAGTAGAGGCCATAGGGCTTCCACGTGATGTCCTTGCGCATGGCGTAGGTTTCCAGCGGGTTGTACAGCATCGTGCCGGGAGCCTCGTCCATCCAGATGTCCAGCGCCTCACGATAGGCCTGCTGGCGTTCGTCCCAATCGGTCGAGGTCAGGATCACGTCCTGGGCTTCGTTGAAGGCATCGGGCGCTTCCCATGTGCGCTCAGGCAAGCGCGTGTTGTTCTGCACACCCGAAAGACGACCCCATTGCGGAACGAAGGAGCCCAGCGGATCGGGCATGCGGTGGGTATTGGACCACGGGCGGATATGGGCCGCGCCATTGACGTCACGGACCTGGCCCCAGTTTTCCAGCGGCTCCAGCTTGACGTTGAGACCGGCCTGTTTCCACATCTGCTGCATCGCCTGGGCGGCTGCGTTGGAGAGCAGGTAGTAGTTCATCGGAAAGCGATAGACGATCTCTTCACCGTCATAGCCCGCCTCGGCCAGCAGGGCCTTGGCCTTCTCGGGATTGTATTCGAACCCCGGGTAGTCCTCCATGTACATCGTGTAGGCAGGCAGTTGGTGACCGTTGGGCGTGTAGTTCTTGTCCGCCCACAGCGCCTGACGCAGCAGGTCGCGGTCGATGGAAAGCGACAGCGCCTGACGCACGCGCTTGTCTTCGAGCGGGCCAACCGTCCAGAAGATCAGCATGTGGGTGTTGTCCAGAACGATCTGCTCGACCTTGAGATCGTCATAGCTCTCGACCGTAGGGATCTGATCCGGCGCGATATTGACCGAGATGTCATATTCGCCCGAGACAAGCCCCGCGATCCGCGCCGACATCTCCGGAACCTCGGTGAAGGTCACGGTCTTGGCCGTGGGCATGCCGCCGAAGTAGTCGTCGTGCGCCGCGAGGCGGATGTACTCGCCCTCGACCCATTCGTCCATTTTGTACGGGCCGGTGCCGACCGGATTGCGGGCAAAGGCGTCCTTGCCGACGGTCAGGTAATTCTTGGCATTCACGATCCAGAAGGCATAGCCCGCCAGCCGCTGTTCAAGCAGCACGTCCGGCTCTTTCGAGACGACGCGGACATTGTATTTGTCCATGGGGATCACATGGCTGATCGTATCCATGTAGCGCTTTGCGGCGCCGATCACCGGGTTGTGGCCCTGGCCCCGGGTCGAGGTCATGGAAAAGACCACGTCATCGGAGGTCAGTTCCGACCCGTCGTGGAACAGCACGCCTTCGCGCAGCTTGAGATCCAGCGTGCGGTCGTCGACGCGCTCCCAGCTTTCGGCAAGGCCCGGCACCAGTTCGGACGCCGTGCCCGAGCCATCGGCCAGAAAATCGCGGCGGATCAGGCTGTCATACATCGAATAGGTGATGCGCACGGCGACGTTGCCCATCTCTTCGATGCCTTCAAGACTGCCGGGCAGGTTGTTGACGGCAACGACCAGATCGGGCCGGGTGTCGTCCTGGGCCAGCGCGGGTGCGGCTGTCAGGGCGACAGCAGCGACCGCAAGGGCCTTGGTGATGCTTCTCAGCATGGTGGTTTCCCCCAGAGGTTCGGTTTGGTGGTGGTGTTTCGGGTGTCAGCCATCATGGCCTCCGCCCGATGGGTCATCCGCCGATCGCCGGGCGATCAGCGCGATGTGCTGGTTGAGGCTGGTCCATGGTTCGGGACCAAAGGGCGCGAGGGCCTCGCGCAGGGCCGCCTCCATGGCGGGGCGGGTGTCACCCAAAAGCGCCTCGGTCGTGGCGGAGCGCGACAGCGTGTTGCGCAAGAGCCGCTCGAAGGTCCAGTCATGGGTCTGATACACGGTGATGCTGCGCAGATCGTCAAAGCGCGAGGCGATCAGCACCTCGTCATGCGGCACCCAATCGTCCGAGGCACGGTGCTGGTTATAGTCGTCCATCACGGCAAAGCTCTTGGCCACCGCGTTGAAATCGCGCCACCATTGGTTCATCGGCGCATCGACAGGCCGGTCGTTCAGCAGGGCGATGGCCCCGCCCGGAGCGATCAGCGGATCAAGGTCGGCCAGTGTCCCTGGCCGGTCCATCCAGTGAAAGGCGCGCCCGATGGTCACCAGCTGCACCGGCGCCTGCACGGCGCTCAGGTTTTCGGAGCTGCCGACCTCGAACTGCGCATTGGGTGCGGCATGGGCGCGGGCGGCGGCGATCATGTTCGGGCTTGGGTCCAACCCCAGAACCTCTGCCACATGCGCGGCCACCGCGTTGGCAATAAAGCCCGGCCCACAGCCCAGATCCAACACGCGCTTGCCCTGTGCGCCGGTGTCGCGCACCAGCCAGTCCAGCAGCCTTTGGTCATATTGCAACCGTGCCGCGACGTAATGGTCGACGGCATTGTCGAAACGATCGGGTTTGAGGGGTGCATCCATCATGCGGCCTCTCCTGCGGGCTTGCGGGCTTCGATCCAGAAGAACAGCGGCAGCCCGTGCCAGCGGGTGGCGTTTCGGGTCCAGGGATGGTCCGGGTCAGGAAGCGGCTCCGCCACGCGTCCAACCAACAGACCGGCCTCGGTGAGCGCGCCGAAATAGGCCGACAAGGGCCTGCGCCAAGCGCGGAAATGCATGGGCACCCCGCGGGTTTCGACGGGTGTTTCCATGAAATGCGTCTCGAAATAGGACCCGGGCTCCCGGCCTTGGGTTTTCAGGAAATGATGGTCGGCCATCGGGTGAACGACCCCGACAAACAACCGCCCCCCCGGCGCCAGGACGCGCGCGGCCTCCGCAACGGATACCTGCAGATCGTCCACATCCATCAGAACGTTGTGACAGACCACAAGATCAAAGCTGTTGTCTGCCAAGGGCAGTCTTTGCGCAGGGGCGCGGTGATAGGTGGTGGCGCTTTGCGCCGCGCGGGCAGCCTCCAGAAGCGCGGGCGCAGGCTCAACGGCCGTCACGGTATAGCCCAGTCCCTGCAGCGCACGCGCAACCCGCCCCTCGCCACAGCCGATCTCAAGTGCAGGCCCCTGCCCTGCGCTGATGAACCGTTCAAAAGCCGGGCGATAGGCCCAGAATGAATCGTGATCCTCGGTCCGCGCCCAGCGGATCCAGTCTTCGGCCACCGCCGACCAATGGGTCACGTCATCCATCATGCGGCTGGCTCCGGGACACGGCGCGGTTGACGCCCGCCCGGGCGCGGGACGGGCACCGCGGACAGCAGTGTGCGCGTGTAGTCGTGCTGCGGGTGGCGCAACACCTGATCGGTCGGGCCGATCTCGACGATCTCGCCTTGGTACATCACCGCGATGCGGTGGCTGACGCGTTCGACCACGGCGATGTCGTGGCTGATGAACAGAAAGGCGATGCCAAGATCGTCTTGCAGATCCTGCATCAATTGCGTGACCCGCGCCGCCGTCGACACATCCAGCGCCGAGACCGCCTCATCGGCCACGATCAACTTGGGCGAGACGCTCAGCGCGCGCGCAATGCACAGCCGCTGGCGTTGCCCGCCGGAAAACTGGTGCGGATAGCGATCCGCCGCGTCGCGCTCCAGCGTGACCTTCTCCAGAAGGTCTCCCGCCAGGGCCGCGCGCTCTTGCGGGCCGAGCCCTGCGTGCAGAAAGGCCGGTTCGGTGATCAGGTCGCGCACTTTCATGCGCGGGTTGAGGCTGGCATAGGGGTCCTGAAACACCATCTGGATGTGGCTGCGCGCCTGCCGGAGCGCGGCCGGGTCCAACCCGGTGATTTCTTGCCCGGCCAGCGTGACCGACCCGGTATCCGGTTCGATCAGACGCATCAGCGCGCGTGACAGCGTGGACTTGCCGCAGCCGGATTCCCCCACCAGCCCCAGCGTCTCGCCGGGGCGGATCTCGAAGGACACATCGCGCACGGCCTGGGTGACCGTCTTGGGTTTCAAGAAGCCAACGCCCTGCACAAAGCTTTTCGACAGGCCCGCCACCTTGAGCACCGGAGCAGCCTCTGGCACCGGGGCGCGCAGGGGCGACTGGCCCAGCTTGGGCGTAGCCGCCATCAGCTCCCGGGCGTAGCGCGACCGAGGTGCCTCGAACAGGTCATCCACGCGCGCGACCTCTTCGGTCACCCCGTGCCGCAACACCACCACGCGTTGCGCCACCTCGGCCACCACACCCATGTCATGGGTGATGAACAGGATCGCCATGCCGATCTCGGCCTGCAACCTCTTGAGCAGTCTCAGGACCTCGGCCTGCGTGGTCACATCCAGCGCGGTGGTCGGCTCGTCGGCGATCAGCACGTCGGGGCGACAGGCCAACGCGATGGCGATCATCACGCGCTGGCGCAAGCCGCCGGACAATTCGTGGGGATATTGCCGGAGGCGGCGGGCGGGTTCGGGGATCTGCACCTGCGCCAAGGCCTCTGCCGCCGCCACCTGCGCCTCGGCGCGGGGCAAACCCTGATGGCGGCGCAACACCTCGCCCAGTTGCTCACCGATGCGCATCACCGGGTTGAGCGAGGTCATCGGCTCCTGAAAGACCATCGAGATGCGGTTGCCGCGATAGGCCTGCATCTGGCGGTCATCCAGCACCGCCAGATCCACCGGATCGGTGGCTCCCAGCCGGATCTGCCCGCCCGCGATCCGCCCGCCCTCGCGTTCGATCAGCCGCAGCACCGAGAGCGCCGTAGCCGATTTGCCCGAGCCGCTCTCGCCCACCAGCGCCAGCGTCTCGCCCGCGTGGATGTCAAAGGACAGATCGCGCACGGCGACATGGCTGCCAAAGGCAACCGAGAGGTGTTTCACCGAAAGCATCGGCGCGTCGATCATGGCATCCTCACAGGTGAAAGCGGCGGGTTACGGACATCGCTCAGAACGGCGCCAACGGAGGCGTCCAACGGCCGCTTTGTGGGGTCACGCGCGCCTCGAACGGGTCTTTGCCCAGCACTTGCCAATGGGCGGTGTCGGTCAGGGTCAGCATGCCCCAAGCCTCGGCAGGTGCGCCTTGGGTGGTGAAGCTTTCGGTCAGGCTTTGTTGCGTCAGATGGGGGATGCCGTCGACCGTGGTGACGGTGTTCCAATGCACGTGCCCGGCCAGACAGACCACCGGCACGCGGGCCTGCGCCAGCGCCTGCCGCGCGCGCTCGCTTTCGGGGTAGCGGGAAAACTGCGGGCTGCGCTGGAAGTAGTAGTTGCCGGTTTGGTCATGGCCCGAAACAGGCACATGGCTGACCACCAGCGTGGGCTTGTCAGCGGCCTGAAGGGTGCGGGACAGCCAGAGCAGATCCGGCTCCGGCAGGTTGAAGCCGCGCCGCTCCGGCTCGCGCGCGATCTTGGCATCGGCCCGCCAAAGCGCGATCTGCCACTGTCCCAGATCCAGCACCTCGCTCTGCAAGGACTGGCCAAGGATCTCTTCGTTCTGCGCCACACTGAGATGATCGCGATCGTGGTTTCCGCAGATGTGATGGACCGGCGCTTCGATGGCCTGAAAGGCCTCGGCCACCTCGCGCTCCAGCCGCAGATCCGTTTGTTCGTCCACGTCCGAGATCCGGTCGCCCAGATCGAGTACGAGGTCAGGCGCCTCGACCCTCACCCAATCGGCAAAACGCGCCATCAGGCCAAGGGCCGCATCGCCCCGCTTGGTGTGGGAGGGCGCGCCGTGGTGGATGTCAGCGACAATGGCGATGCGCAGGGTCATGAGACAGACCTTTCATCTTTCCAGAAATACTCAGGAGGGGGTCCGGGGGAGGCATCGCCTCCCCCGGCGGGTCGGGGCGCCAAACCGGCCCCAAACCACAACAGTAAGCCCCCCCCCACCAAACCGCCCCGAAATACCACACAAAAGGGTATTTCCCCGGCGGCGGGGC
>JBELMB010000130.1:0-14333 GCA_042088665.1 Sagittula sp. | reverse complement strand
GGATCCTGACAGGATCACATGACAATCACGCTTGACTTTGAAGGGCAAAGCTTGCATCAGGCGGGTCTGCGCCGCTTGATCGGCGCTTTTTTCGTCACACAGTCCCTTTTGCCGGGGACGCGCTGTCCGGCGGCAAGCAACATCGGGACCTGATCCCGGGGCCACACGACGCGAAACATGAAGGAAGAGACGCGATGTTCGCAGTCCTGAAGACGGGCGGCAAGCAGTACAGGGTCCAGTCGGGTGATACGCTCCGGGTGGAAAAACTGGCCGCCGACGCGGGTGAAACCGTGCAATTCAACGAAATTCTGATGCTTGGTGGTGACAGCACTGTCATCGGCACGCCGACTGTGGCTGGTGCCGCGGTGCAGGCCGAGGTCGTCGACCAGGTCAAGGGTGAGAAGCTCATTCACTTCGTGAAGCGTCGCCGCAAGCACGGCTCGCAGCGTACCAAAGGCCACCGCCAGCATTTGACCCTGCTCAAGATCACCGAGATCCTGGCAGAGGGTGGCGATGCCACTGGCATCAAGGCAGCCGTTGGCGCGAGCTCTGTCGCGGCCATGGTCGCCGCAGCGGCCCCCGCCGAAGCAGCAGCACCGGCCCCCGTGGCCGAGGCGGCGCCCGCCGACGATGGCACCCGCCCCGAAAACCTTCTGACCGAAGCACGCGGCGGTCAGGCCGATGATCTCAAGAAGATCTCCGGCGTGGGACCCAAGCTCGAAGGTTTGCTGCACGAGATCGGCGTCTTTCACTTTGATCAGGTCGCCGCTTGGACCGCAGCCGAGATTACCTATATGGATGACAAGCTGTCGTTCAAAGGCCGCATCGAGCGCGACAACTGGATCGAACAGGCCGGCAAGCTGGCCGCCGAGACACAGGAGTAACATTCCATGGCACACAAGAAAGCAGGCGGTTCCTCCCGCAACGGTCGCGACTCCATCGGGCGTCGCCTTGGCGTGAAGCTTTACGGCGGACAAGCTGCGATCCCGGGCAACATCATCGTGCGCCAGCGCGGCACGAAGTTCTGGCCGGGCGAAGGCGTGGGCATCGGCAAGGATCACACCATCTTTGCCACCGTCGAGGGCGCCGTGACCTTCCACAAGGGGCTGAAAGGCCGAACTTTCATCTCCGTGCTGCCGATGGCCGAGGCCGCCGAGTAAGCCAACCGATCACTCTGGCACAGAGATTACGGGGGATCGGTTGGAAAAACCGGTCCCCCGACGCGATTCAGCGATCCGTCAAAGCGTCCACCAAAGCGGCGCGGAGCGGGTGCCGGGGGGCACTCATACCCCGGGCACGAACTGTCACCCACCGGCGCCTGCACAGCGCCATGCACAAGAGGAGAGTGCAGATGGGTCTTGATACGATCATTGAACAACCGACGGTCGAAACCGACCGCTTTGACCTGCGTCCCTTGCGGATGTCGGATCAGGGCCTCTGGGCACATTACGCCGCCGACCAGCGGGTCGCTGGCATGACGCCGTCCATTCCGCACCCGCTGCCCCCCGGCGCGGCAGAGGGCTTTGTCACCCGGGCCACGTCCCCCACCCGTGAGGCGGATGTCTGGGCGATGGACGGCACGAAATCCGGTGGCTCGGAATTGATGGGCGTGATCATGCTGGAACGCATGGACCGCAACCAGTCCGAGGTCAGCTACTGGGTCGCGCCTGCCTTCTGGAACACCGGTCTGGCCTCTGACGCCGTGCGCGCCCTGGTTGAGGCCAACCCGATGCAGAACGCCACGATGTTTGCCTCCGTCTTTCAGGACAACCCGGCCTCGGCACGGGTGCTGGTCAACTGCGGCTTTGAATACATCGGCGACGCCGAAGCCTTCTCTGTGGCGCGCGCCGCCAAGGTCCCGACCTGGACCTACCTTCACAAGTTCAGCTGAGGATACGTCATGCATCGTACCGAGCGGCTGGTCCTCCTCCGGCCGTTGGGGCTGCAGGATGCGGACTGGATCACAAAGGGGATCGCGGATCCCGAGGTCATACGCTGGTTGATCCAGCCGCCTTGGCCCTACGCGCGCGGGGATGCAGAGCATTTCCTGCGTCTCAACGCAGGCTCACCGGAATTCTGCACAATCGTACTGGATCGCCCGGTGGGCGTCGTCTCGCTGCGACCCGGACCGCAAAGCGTGCTTGGCTTCTGGCTAGATCGCAGCGCCTGGGGACAGGGTGTGATGACGCAGGCCGTGCACACCATGCTGGAGAGGCATTTCGCGGCGGGTGCGCAATCGGTCCGGTCCAGCTGGATCCTTGGCAACGTGGCATCCGAACGCGTGCACCGCAAACTGGGGTTCGAGATCGCTGATCAGACACAGGCGTTCAGCAATTTTTACGGCAAGGACGTGACCCTGCAAGGTGCGACGCTCACCGCGGACCGGTTTCATGCGCAGAGCGACAAGGGGTCATGACCTGCCCCTTGCAACCCGCGGTTCGCAACGAGTGTGATCGGCGCACAGCGCGGCCAAAGCGCCACAGCCTCGCGCCACACTGGCCGCCGACACACTGGCCCGCAACATACTGGCCCGCGACATCACCCGGATCGCTCTGGTCGGATCTCATGGCGGCCCCGAACCGCCCCGGCGACCAACTCTGAACGGCGCCCGGATCACCTTGAGACCGGGACCAAACCCCGCTAAACCCGCAACCAAACGCTTGAAAGCCCGCACCCCATGAAATTTCTCGATCTCTGCAAGGTCTACATCCGCTCTGGCAGCGGGGGGAACGGCTGTATCTCCTTTCGCCGCGAGAAATTCGTGGAATATGGTGGGCCCGATGGCGGCGACGGCGGCAAGGGCGGCGCGGTCTGGGCCGAAGCGGTCGACGGGCTGAACACGCTCATCGATTTTCGCTATCAACAGCACTGGTTTGCCAAGAACGGGCAGGGCGGCATGGGCCGCGCGCGCTCTGGCAAGGATGGCGATGACATCCTGCTCAAGGTGCCGGTGGGCACAGAGATCCTTGACGAGGACGAGGATCAGGTGCTGGCCGACCTCGCGACGCTGGGCGACCGCGTGTTGTTGGCCAAGGGCGGCAATGGCGGCTGGGGCAACCTGCATTTCAAGACCTCTACCAACCAGGCGCCGCGCCGCGCGAACCCGGGTCAGGAGGGCGTGGAACGCACGCTTTGGCTGCGGCTGAAGCTGATCGCCGATGTCGGGCTGGTGGGATTGCCCAATGCGGGCAAATCGACCTTTCTTGCCGCCACATCGAATGCGCGCCCGAAGATCGCCGATTATCCTTTCACCACGCTGCACCCGAACCTTGGGGTGGTGGGCGTCGACAATACGGAATTCACCGTGGCCGATATCCCCGGCCTGATCGAAGGCGCGCATGAGGGGCGCGGGCTGGGGGATCTCTTTCTTGGCCATATCGAACGGTGCGCGGTGCTGTTGCATCTGGTGGACGGCACCTCCGGCACCTTGATCGAGGATCACCAGACGATCTGCGACGAACTCGAGGCTTATGGCAGCGGGTTGGCGGAAAAGCAGCGGGTCACCGTGCTGAACAAGATCGATGCGCTGGACGACGAAGAACGCGCGTTCCTCAAGGACGAACTGGAAGCCGCAGGCGCGCAAAACGTCATGTTGATGTCCGGTGCTACGCGCGAGGGCGTCACGGAGGTGCTGCGCACGCTGCGTCCGCATGTGGATGCCCGCCGCCTTGCGGACCGGCCAAGGGCACAGAGCGAGGCTGACGAGGACGGCGGCGGGGGCGGGACATGGACACCCTGACGGCCGAGACCGGCGCGCGTTTCGCGCTGTCGGCGGCACGGCGGATCGTGGTCAAGATCGGCTCTGCCCTGCTGGTGGACCGCCATAGCGGCGATCTGCGTGCCGATTGGCTCGATGCGATGGCAGCCGATATTGCGCAGGCCCGTGCAGCAGGTCAGGACGTGGTGCTGGTCTCTTCCGGGTCCATCGCGCTTGGTCGCCAGATCCTGAAACTGCCGCAGGGCGTCTTGCCGCTGGAGCAAAGCCAGGCCGCCGCCGCCGTAGGCCAGATCCGCCTCGCGCGCGCCTGGCAGGAGGCTCTGGCCCCGCATGGGCTGACCACCGCGCAAATCCTTGTCACGCTTGAGGATTCCGCCGACCGGCGTCGATATCTGAACACCCGCGCCACGCTGGGCACATTGCTTGGATTCGGGGCTGTGCCGATCGTGAACGAAAACGACACCGTCGCCACGGATGAGATCCGCTACGGCGACAACGACCGTCTCGCGGCGCAGGTCGCAGCGACCGTCGGGGCCGACCTGCTTGTGTTGCTGTCCGATGTGGACGGCCTCTACACCGCCAACCCGGCAGAGGATCCGCAGGCGCGCCGGTTGGACACCGTCACCCGGATCACGCCCGAGATCGAAGCCATGGCGGGCGACGCCGGGTCAGGCCTGTCAAAGGGCGGGATGAAGACAAAGGTCATGGCGGCCAAGACGGCCACGGCCTCGGGGTGTGCCATGATCATCATGCATGGCGCTGCGGCGCACCCGTTGACGCGCTTGACCGAGGGGGCGTCGCACACGCGCTTTGCCCCGACCCTCGACCCGCACGCGGCGCGCAAACGCTGGATTGCGGCGATGAAACCGCAAGGTGTGCTCAGCATCGACGCAGGGGCCGTCGCGGCCCTGTCGCGTGGCAAGAGCCTGCTGCCCGCGGGGCTGGCGGCGGTCGAGGGGGGCTTTGGCCGTGGCGAACCGGTCACGCTGAAAGGACCGGATGGCACCACCTTGGGTCAAGGGCTGGCTGGCTACACGGCTGTCGAGGCACGCGCCATCGCGGGCCGTCACAGCTCTGACATCGAGGCGATCCTCGGCTATCCCGGTCGCGCCGTGCTGATCCACCGCGATGACATGGCGCTGTGATGTCTGTGTCGCCTTTGGTTACCGCGTATCTGCTGGAACTGGGTGTTCGGCACCCAGCCTGCCAGCGTCCGGCTGGCGCTCCACCAGCCTGCCAGCGTCCGGCTGCACCCCGACCAGCCTGCCTGACGCCAGCTGATCTGCGCCCATGTCGGGCCGGACCGGGACGCGCCTGATCCGCGCAGCCGCACAACGCTGGCCCAGGGGCCGCGTGTTTGATACAACCTCTCCACTGTTTGACAGTCAAAAGGCGACTTGGCTCATGAAAGACTTCACCGACATCCCCGTTTTGATGCGCGACATGGGCGCGCGGGCCCGATCGGCTGCTGCGGAGCTCGCCTTTGCCCCACCAGAACAGAAGTCCCGCGCGCTCGAAGTGGCCGCAAACGAGGTCTGGACCGCGCGGCACCATATCATCGCCGCCAATGCCAAGGACCTTGAATTTGGCCGCGAAAAGGGGCTGTCCGATGCGATGATGGATCGCTTGACGCTGGATGAGGCGCGCATAAGAGGCATCCGCGACGGCCTGCTTTCCGTTGCGGGGCAATCCGATCCGGTGGGCGCCGTCATGGCCGAATGGGAGCAACCTTCGGGCCTGAACATCCAGCGCGTGCGCACACCTTTGGGCGTGGTCGGCGTGATCTACGAATCCCGCCCGAATGTGACCGCGGATGCCGGTGCCTTGTGCCTGAAGGCCGGGAATGCGGTGATCCTGCGCGGCGGATCGGAAAGTCTGAATTCCTCCATCGCGATCCACGCCTGCCTCAAGGAAGGTCTGCGCGCGGCCGGGTTGCCGCTGGACGCAATCCAGCTTGTCCCGACCCGCGACCGTGCCGCGGTCTCGGAGATGCTGGCCATGACAGACCATATCGACGTGATCGTGCCCCGTGGCGGCAAGGGGCTGGTGGGGCTGGTGCAACGCGAGGCGCGCGTGCCGGTCTTTGCCCACCTCGAAGGCATCGTGCACATCTTTATCGACGCCGCGGCGGATCCGATCAAATCGCTGAAGGTCGTGCTGAACGCCAAGACCCGGCGCACGGGCATCTGCGGAGCCGCGGAATGCCTGCTGATCCACAAGGATGTGGTCGATACGCTGGGCCGTGGCGTGATCAAGGCGCTTCTGGACGCCGGTGTCGAAGTGCGCGGCGATGCCGCCATCACGAAGATCGAAGGCACGGTCCCGGCGGGCGAAGATGACTGGGGGCGCGAGTATCTCGACAAGATCATCGCTGCGCGGGTTGTTGATGACGTGGACGCGGCCATTACCCACATCCGCAACTTTGGCTCGAACCACACGGATTGCGTGCTGACGGAGGACGACGCCGTTGCGGACCGTTTCTTTGAACGGCTCGATTCGGCGATCCTGATGCGCAATGCATCGACGCAATTCGCTGACGGCGGAGAGTTCGGCATGGGGGCCGAGATCGGTATCGCGACAGGCAAGATGCACGCGCGCGGTCCCGTCGGGGCGGAGCAACTGACGAGCTTCAAATACCTCGTGCGGGGCGATGGCACGGTGCGCGGCTGATCGCGCCGATGACCTTGAGGCGCCGGGGCCGCGTCATGGCCCCGGTTGTCCCCTTCACCGGCCTCTTGTCTCGCCCGCACGGGACAAGCCGGAGCGGCGGCGCCAAGGCGGGTGCGTCAGGCGATCTTGATGGTGATGACGTCGTGGTTGAGCGTCGCGAGCACCTTGCGACCCTGTGCCTCGGCCATGATCGGCAACATGGCGAAATGCACCCGGTCTGCCGCGGGGGTTTCCACCGTGTTCGCACCGTTAAGATGGTCCCAGAGCGATTGAGTGACATTCAGTCGTGCACCGCGCGCCTCGATGCTCCAGCCCGCCGCATCCCTTTCGAACCGCACCGTGCCGCCATAGGGCAGAGCGCTTTCGCAACACAGGTAGGCGAGAAAAGCCAGTTGCACGTCCGGGCGCGGCAGGTCGGCGGGCTCGACCCAATCCGTCCGCAAACGTCCGCCCTTGCCCAATTCCTCCAGGGTCGAGACGATTTCGCGCGCCGACATCATCTGCGAGCCGTTGGCGAGGCCAAAGGCGACGCGGAAGAACCGGATACGGGCGGTCGCACATTCGCAGCTGTCCTGGATCAGCGCCATTTCCGGACTAACCTCTGTCGAGCCGGACAGGGCCAGCAATTCAAGGCCATTCTGAATAGCCCCGATGGGGCTGATCAGGTCATGGCACAGACGTGAACCGACCAAAGCAGCCAAGTCGGCATTGGAATTGGACATGATACCCTCCCAGTTGGATCCCCAAACATGAACGATCTTAACGCGACACTCGAACCCGGACAGTTGGTAAAGCACCCGACCCAGCCAGATTGGGGCACCGGTCAGGTGCAATCCAACATTGGCGGACGCATCACAGTCAACTTCCGGGAACAAGGTAAAGTTGTACTAGACGGTGCGCAAGTCGCGCTTATCCCGGTGTTCGAAGGTTAAGCTAGGTGGAGACAGGTTAGCAAAAGGTTAATCAATCAACCGAACCTTTACGCGCGTTGCACTGCGCCCTCAGCCTGTCTATATCTGCATGCCTCTGAAATATGCCGCGCGACGGGCGTCGTGGCGTCAAGAAGGCCTGGATCCCATGGTGGCAGGCACGGTCAAACAAGTGAAATGACGACACAAGAGTCCCCCTTTTCAGTACATCTTGCGCGGAGCGAGGCAGATCTCATGGCCGCCCAACGCCTGCGCTATGATGTCTTTGTCACGGAACTGGGTGGGGATGGCGCGCTTGTCGATCATGACAACCAGTTGGAAAGAGACCGCTTTGATCCGTTTTTCGACCACCTTCTGGTGCGCGACAGCGCGCAGGGGGACCGGGTCGTGGGGGTCTACCGTCTCTTGCGGGACGACCAGGCCGAAGCCGCCGGTCAATTCTACTCCGAAGACGAATATGACCTGACACCTTTGCGATCCAGCGGACGGCGGCTGCTGGAACTGGGGCGGTCCTGCCTGCATCCAGAGTACCGCGGGGGCGCGGCGATGTTTCACCTCTGGCAAGGGCTTGCCGCCTATGTTCAGGAACACGGCATCGAAGTGCTCTTTGGTGTCGCCAGTTTCCATGGCACCGATGTGGCAGAAATGGCTCAGCCGCTCAGCCTTTTGCACCAGCGTCACCTCGCGCCCGAGGACCTGCGGGTGCGCGCCCGCGTGTTTCAGAGCATGGACCTGTTGCCACCGGAACGGCTGGACCGCCGCGAAGCGATCCTGCAAGTGCCTGCCCTGATAAAGGCCTACCTGCGACTGGGTGGCTTCGTGGGGGAGGGGGCCTTTGTCGACCATGCCTTCAACACCACCGATGTCTGCCTTGTCATGGACACCGCGCGCATGAGCGCCCAGACCCGGGCGCGCTATACCGAAGAGCGCAAGCCGTGATGACGCCGCATGAGACGTTGCGCCCCAAGGCAAGGCCAGATCCCGCGGCGCACTGCGGGAAAAACCGACGCAAGGGGCCAACCCGATGAGCGTGACCTGGAACGACGCCCCGCCACCGCCCCCCAAGCCGCTGACCATCGGCGCGCGCTGGCGGGTTCTTTGGCGCGGAAGCCTCATCGTGCTGATCATCGGGCTGGGCCTGCTGGTCAAGGCGCTGATCCGCCTCGTGGAACGGCCGCTCTTCAGGACGCACAGGCCGCTCTCTCCGGCAATCACCGTGGCGGTCTGTCGGCTGGTCCTTCGGGTGATGGCACTGCCCGTCACCACCGAAGGAAGACTGCTGACCGGCCGCGGCGCGCTGGTGGCCAACCACACGTCCTGGCTGGATATTTTCGTCCTCAACAGCCTGTCCGGGCTCTATTTTGTCTCCAAGGCCGAAGTGGCGGGCTGGCCCGGGATCGGTCTTCTGGCGAAGGTCACAGGCACGCTTTTCATCAGCCGCGACCGGCGCGCCGCGGCGGAACAGACCGAAATGCTGCAAGACCGTTTGCTGCACGGGCACCGGCTGTTGTTCTTTCCCGAAGGCACGTCGACCGACGGACAGCGCGTGTTGCCGTTCAAGACCACGCTTTTTGCCGCCTTTTTCGATGCGCGGTTGCTGCATGCCCTCGAAATCCAAAGCTGGAGCGTGAGCTACCGCGCACCCAAGGGCGAGTCGGCACGGTTCTACGGCTGGTGGGGGGATATGGCGTTTGCGCCGGGGCTGTTGCAGGTGTTGGCCCAGCGGCCTCAGGGGCGCGTGCATGTGGTGTTTCATCCGCCGCTGCGGGTGGATGATTACGCCAACCGAAAGAGCCTCGCCCAGGCGCTCGAAGAGCAGGTGCGCGACGGGCACAAGCCCTCGCGCAGGGTCAGGACATTGCCGCCCGAAACGCCATGAGCGCGGCCAGTGGGTCGTCCTGCTGCCAGATCTCTTCGCCGATGGCGAAAAAATCGGTGACGGGGGCCAGTTCGGCGGCGTTTTCCAGGGTCAGGCCGCCCTCGGCGACGACCGGCACTTCGATCATCTGCGACCACCACTCAAACAGGGCTGTCTCCGCATGTGCCCCGTCCCCCAGACCACCGGAGATCGGGCCAAAGCCCACGTAATCTGCGCCCGCCTCGCCTGCGGTCATGCCGTCGTGCCGGGATTGACCGCAGTACGCGCCCACGATGCCATCCGGCCCCAGCGTCTCACGCGCGCTGCGCACCGAGCGCGCGCCGTCCAGCAAGTGCACCCCGTCCAATCCCAAACGGTCTGCCAGCACCACATGGGTGTCGATCACCAGCGCCACATCACGCGCATGTGCGATCTCGCGCAGCGCGTCGGCAACGCGGGTCAGCCGATCCTCGTCGCGGGTCGCAAGGCTGAGCCGCAGGCAGCCAATCTCGGTCCCGTCCAGCACGCGGGCCAGTGCCGCGGGAAAGCTGCCCAGTTCCACTTCGGGTGGGGTGACGAGGTAAATCTGTGGGGCCTCTGGCTGGCTCATCTGGCTCTCCTGTGTCGGAAGCAGGGTTTAGCCGCAGATCCCCCGTTTGACCATCGCGATTTCAACGCCTTGCCCCGCAAAACACGCCTTGGGCTTGCCCCGCCGCCCGTCTGAGGCTAGGCGACAGGCCGGGCGCGACGTGCGCTGCAGTGCAGGACAACACAGATGGCCACGGGACAGCCGCAACCGGCAATCGTTTTGGTGCGCCCCCAGATGGGCGAGAACATCGGCGCGGCGGCGCGGGCGATGTGGAACTTTGGCCTCGACCGGATGCGCATCGTCGCACCGCGCGACGGCTGGCCCAACCCCAAGGCGACCGCGCTGGCCTCTGGCGCGGGGCGGCTGCTGGACGAGGCGCAGCTGTCCGGGGACGTGGCGCAGGCGATCAGCGACTGCCACTTTGTTCTCGCGACCACGGCGCGCTCACGCGATCTGACAAAGACGGTCTATGAGCCGCGCGCCGCCATGCAAGAGGCCGCGCGGCGCATTTCGGCGGGTCAGAAGGTGGCCGTGATGTTCGGTCCCGAACGCGCAGGCCTTGAGAACGAAGACATCGCGCAGGCCAATGCGATCATCTCTGTCCCCGTAAACCCGGAATTCTATTCGCTCAACCTCGCGCAATGCGTGCTGCTGTGCGCCTACGAATGGCAACGCGCCACGCAGGAGATCACCGCGCAGGAAGAGGCGCTCGCCGGCACCGTTCCTGCCGAAACCCATGAAATCGCGCATCTGGCAAAGCATTACGAGGACCGGCTGGACGAGGCCGGGTTCTTCTTTCCCGAGACAAAGGCCGAGGGAATGAAACTGAACCTGCGCAACATGTGGTCGCGCCTGCCGTTGACCCGGGCGGATGTGCAGATGCTGCACGGCATGATGCGCCAGGTGGTCCGTTGGAAAGACAAAAAAACAGACTGATCCTTGTGGGGATCAGCCTGCCAGTCTGCCGGGCCGGACAGGGAGGGAACCGGCCTCGGTCGGGAAAGGGTCAGTAATGCTTGGGTTGCGGGGCGTAGGTGTTGTGCTTCGGCTTGGGGGTGTAGGTCTGGGCGTGGCAGGACGAGCCGCGCAGATACTTGGCCGACACCCAGTAGTGGCTGTGGTTGTAGGCGACCTTGGCCCAGCCATGCGAATGGCCGATCACATGCACCGGTGTGCAGGGCTGAAAGGTGCCGACCTTGTGGTAGTTCGTGCCCGGGCCGGAGCGGGCGTTCAGGGCCGAATGGCCAACCCAGGCCTGCGTTGCAGACGCGGTGCCGGCGGTCAGGGCGGCGGCGGCGATCACGGCGGAAAGAAGAAATGTTTTCATGAGACTATCCAGTGTTCCTAAATGGTTTTCTGTGGGGCTGCGGCGCTCTGTCCCGCCGTGTTCCGATGACACCAATCTATGTTTCAGGCATGCCGCGCGGTAGTCTGGAATGCCTGACTGAGGTTTTCCTGACCTGCCCTGCGAAGACATGAAACACGACCGGAAACGAATGGACCGAATGCCACCGGGGCGGGGACGCGCGCTTGCCATAAACCGCCGAAGCGCGCGTCCTCGCCTTGTAGCCGCAGAACGGCGGACTATTGTGGCGCCACGATGAGGAGAGGGCCGATGGCCAAGACCCGCAAACTGTTTGAAGACGTTGGCGCGCAGACGCCGAAACCGGTGGCCAAGGGTGGCATGATCGATGCCGACCGCCGCGGCGCGCGCGGTGCGATCCGGCTTTGGCTGATGCTGTTGTTCTTGCTGGTGGTCGTGATGATCGCCGTGGGCGGTCTGACGCGGCTGACGGATTCGGGCCTGTCGATCACCGAATGGGCGCCTCTCACCGGGGCCTTGCCGCCGATGAGCGCCGAGGCTTGGGCCGTCGCGTTCGACAAATACCGCGCCATTCCGGAATACCAGCTTCAGAACAAGGGCATGAGCCTGACCGAGTTCCAGTTCATCTATTGGTGGGAATGGGGCCACAGACAGTTGGGCCGGGTGATTGGCCTTGTCTGGTTTCTGGGCTTTGCCGGCCTTCTGATTGCCGGTGGCTTGCCGCGCGGACGCGCCGGGCTTTACCCCGTGTTGGGCGCCTGGATGGGGATCATCCTTGCGGCGCTTGCGGCGGGACTGGCCGGAAACCCGCCCGCAGCGGTGGTGCAATTGGGCCTGACCTCGATCCATCTTGAGGGCATCGCCGCCGGGGCGCTGGCCGCCGGAGCCGTTTTCTTTGTTGGCTATCTGCGCGCCCCGGCTTCAGACTGGACGGCGCGCCTGCTGTTTCTTGGTCTGCTGGGCGGGCTGCAAGGGGCTGTGGGCTGGTGGATGGTCTCCAGCGGTCTCGAGGGTGAGATGCTGGATGTCGCGTCTTACCGACTGGCGACGCACCTTGGTCTGGCCTTCGTGATCCTCGGTCTGATCGCTTGGCATATCTACAGCCTTGGCCGGGACGAGCGCGATCTGATGCAGGCGCGCCGCAACAACGAACCGGCGCTCTTTG
Source organism: Sagittula sp. (assembly GCA_042088665.1). Taxonomy (GTDB): domain Bacteria; phylum Pseudomonadota; class Alphaproteobacteria; order Rhodobacterales; family Rhodobacteraceae; genus JBELMB01. The sequence goes on along the minus strand of JBELMB010000130.1, from coordinate 2,080 downwards.
GCATGACCACGGGCCTCTTGCATCTGTCGTTTCTGCAGATCCTGCTGGGCGCGTTGGTGGCGGGCATCGACGCCGGGCGCACCTATAATGACTGGCCCCTGATGGCCGGAGCATTCCTGCCGCCATTCCCGTTTGACATCACACCGATCTGGCGGAACTTCTTTGAAAACGCGGGACTTGTGCAGTTCATGCACCGCATGGCGGGCTATCTTCTGCTGCTCTTCGGTGTGGTGGTCTGGCTGCGCGGGCGGCGCTCCGCGCATCGCGACACGCGCTTTCGGTACAATGCTGTTTTTTCGGTATTGCTACTTCAGGTGGTGATTGGTATCGCTACGGTTGTGTATATGGCGCCCTGGCAGATTGCGATCATGCATCAGTTCGGCGCAGTTGTTTTGTGGGCGTTGATTTTGAGAGCGCGCTTCGCGGCGCGCTACCCCGTACAAGAAACGATCAGAGGGGCGGGCAGATGACGACGGCATTTGACGCATTGATGGCCTTCCAGCGCGAGACAGAGGCCCTTGGCCAGATCGCGGGACGGTTGAGCTGGGACCAGGAAACGATGATGCCCCGCGGGGCGGCAGACCAGCGCAGCGACGAGCGCGCGGCGATGGAGGCGGTGTTGCACCAGCGCCGCACGGACCCCCGCATCGCGGATTGGCTTGAGCAAACTGCGTCAGAGACGCTGGATGCCGCCGGGCAGGCGCAAGTGCGTCACATCCGGCGCAGCCACACGCGGGCCAGCCGGGTGCCAGAGCGGCTGGCCTCCGAGATCGCGCGCACCGTCAGCCGCGCGCATGTGGTCTGGGCCGAGGCCCGCGCCGATGACAACTTTGTGGCGTTTGCGCCGATTCTCGAAGAGGTCCTTGCGCTGCGCCGCGAAGAGGGCGCCGCCTTGGCCGATGGCGGCGACCTTTACGATGCCTTGCTTGACGATTTCGAACCGGGCGCAAAATCCGCCGATCTCGAAGCCATGTTCAGCGCCTTGCGCCCGCGTCTTGTCGCACTGCGCGAAGCGGTGCTGTCCAAACCCGAATTGCCGGGGCTGACCACCTGTTTTGACGAAAAGGGGCAGATGCGCATCGCGCGGTTGCTGGCAAAGCGGTTTGGATATGATCTGAACCGGGGCCGGGTCGACAAGGCCGTGCATCCGTTCAGTTCCGGCAGCGGCGACGATGTGCGCATCACCACGCGCACGGTGGAGCGGGATCCGTTCAACTGCATCTATTCCACGATCCACGAGGTCGGGCACGCCTGTTACGAACAGAACATCGACGCCGCCTACCGGCTGACCCCATTGGGCAATGGCGCCTCCATGGGGGTCCACGAAAGCCAAAGCCGGATCTATGAAAACCAGTTGGGCCGGTCGCGCGCCTTTTGCGGCTGGCTTTACGGCCAGATGCGCGACACCTTCGGCGACTTCGGGATCCCTGACGAGGACAGCTTTTACGGGGCCGTGAACCGGGTCAGGAACGGCTATATCCGCACCGAAGCAGATGAATTGCAGTACAATCTGCACGTGCTGCTGCGGTTCGACCTGGAGCGCGCGCTGATATCCGGGGACCTTGCGGTCGGCGATCTGGAAACCGCATGGAATGACCGGTTCAAGGCGGATTTCGGCTTTGCCGTCGACAAGGCCTCGAACGGGGTGTTGCAGGACGTGCATTGGTCGGCGGGGCTGTTCGGGTACTTCCCGACCTATTCGCTGGGCAATGTCTACGCAGGCTGTCTGTACAAGGCGCTGAGCGCGGCCTTGCCCGGGCTCGAAAACGACCTCTCCCGCGGAGAAACAGGTGCCGCGACCCAATGGCTGGGCGAGGCGCTGCAACAGCACGGCGGGCTCTATACACCGCGTGACCTGATCACGCGGGCCAGTGGCGATACCCCGTCCGAAGGCCCGCTTTTGGACTATCTCGAAGAAAAGTTCGGCGCACTCTACGGCTTGTAGCGCGGGCTCTGGTCAGAGCAGGGCCATGCGTTCCGCGCGTTCCGGGTCAGGGAACGGGCGGTATAGCCCGAACTCAGCGACAGCAACGAGGTCATGCACGGCGTGGTACAGATCATCCACGTCGTCGCTGTGCTG
>JBELMB010000011.1:0-57690 GCA_042088665.1 Sagittula sp. | reverse complement strand
ACTAAAACAACAACAAAATAACAAAAATAATACAAAAGCATAAACTCCAAAGACGCCCTATAACCAAGTGGCTCACTGTGGAGGACTCATGCCGATCTCTCTGGACAACCCCTGGCGCGGAACGGGTCTTTTGCCCGATACGCCGCACCCATTGAACGATGCCACACGAGTGGCTCAGTTGTTGGGCCAATGCCCATCACATCATGAAACTCCGCTCCGCAGTGTTCCCGATCTGGCCGCGTCGTCCGGAATCTCGCATCTCTGGATCAAAGACGAAAGATCCCGCATGGGGTTGGGCAGCTTCAAGGCTCTTGGCGCTGCATTTGCCATCGCCGAAGCCGCAGCTGCAAGGCAAACCGCCGACTGGCACTCCGCTCTCACCGGTCAAACCTATGTGACAGCCAGCGCAGGCAACCATGGTCTTTCCGTCGCTGCGGGTGCCCGCGTATTTGGTGCCCGTGCCGTGATCTACATTGCTGACACGGTACCCGAAGCTTTTGCGCAACGCCTTGCCTCCTTTGGCGCAGACGTCATGCGAGAAGGTGCGCAATACGAAGCCAGCATGGAAGCCGCCGCTCAAGCCGCCGAAGACAATGGCTGGACGCTGTTGTCCGACAGCAGTTGGCCAGGCTACACGGAACCGGCTATGCGCGTGATGGAAGGCTATCTTCAACTCGCTGCTGAAGCCGTTCGACAAGTCCCCGACATACCCACGCACATCCTCTTGCAAGCCGGCGTCGGCGGCATGGCCGCTGCAATAGCGGCCCACGCACGCGCAGCCTGGGGCACAAAGCCCCGGATCATTGTTGTGGAACCCGCCGCGGCCCCCGCCTTGCAGGAAAGCATCCGCGCAGGCGCGTTGGTCACAGCCGATGGGCCTTCGTCCGCTATGGGGCGGCTCGACTGCAAGACCCCATCGCTGGTTGCTCTCGCAGGTCTTTCGCATGACGCCGATAGTTTTGTCACGATTACCGAACAAGAGGCGCAAGACGGTGTGGACAAGCTCGCCGCTCACGATCTGCACAGCACGCCCTCAGGCGCCGCAGGCCTCGCGGCCTTGTTGGCGGGATTGTCGCTGGGGGCCGAGGCCCGCGTTCTGACAATCCTCAGCGAAGGACCAGAAGATGGCTGACGCGTCACTGGTCTTTCCAAAGACAGTTTTTCGCACGCGCCTGATGCGACTGCAGGCACAGATGGCACGGCAAGAGCTTGACGCGCTTTTGCTGACCACGCCCGCCGACCTCTTTTACATGACCGGTTTTCTGACCCGTTTCTGGGAAAGTCCGGCGCGTCCATGGTTCCTCGTTGTTCCAATCTCTGGCGACCCGGTGGCTGTCATCCCGGCCATTGGCGCACATCTGATGGATCAGACCTGGATCACGGATGTCCGGACCTGGGATGCGCCGGATCCACTCGATGATGGGGTCACACTGCTGTCGGATACGCTCCGGCAACTGGTCCCGACGCCAGGTGCAATCGGTGTGCCCATGGGATTGGAGACGCATTTGCGCATGCCTCTGGCCGATTTCCAGCGCGTGTCTGACAGGATTCAGCCGCGCCGGTTTGTCGATGGCACCGAAGCGATACAGCGCACGCGCGAGATAAAGTGCCCCGCGGAAATCGAAAAGATCCGTGCGATCTGCACCATTGCAGGCAAGGCCTTTGACCGCGTGCCTGAAATTGCCAAGCCGGGACGCCCGCTGGATGCCGTGTTTCGCGATTTTCAGGGTTTGCTCCTGCAGGAGGGGGCCGATTGGGTCAGCTACCTTGCTGGCGCGGCCGGGCAGGGCGGATATGAGGATGTGATCTCTCCCGCACGATCGGAGCCGCTGGTCGCAGGGGATGTCCTCATGCTGGACACCGGCGCCGTGAAAGACGGCTATTTCTGCGACTTCGACCGCAATGTGCTGATCGGCCCGCCCTCTGACGCCGTGCGGCGGACGCAGGACGCGCTTTGGCAGGCCACGGAAGACACGCTGGCGGCGCTGCGCCCGGGTATGCGGGCCTGCGATGCCCACCGTTTGTTGGCAGAAGGTGTGACGCGGCGCGGGGCGGATGTCTGCGCCGGCCGTCTGGGCCATGGCCTTGGGGTGACGCTGACGGAATGGCCCTCGTTCACGCCGCTCGATACCACGCCGTTACGGACCGGCATGGTTCTGACGCTCGAACCCTCTGCCATCGTTTCCGGCAATCGCTTTCTCGTGCACGAGGAAAACATTGTTTTGCGCGAAGATGGGCCAGAGTTGCTGTCGCCCCGTGCGCCCAGAACGCCGATGGAGATCCCGGTATGACCGCGCGTCCCGCCATGGGGCTGATCGTCCTACGCGTTGATGAAACCATCGAGGAAGAGTTCCGCGCCAGTTTGCCCGTGGATCTGGCACGGCTCCATGTCACGCGGCTCGACTCAGGGGATGATCTCACACCGGAGAGCATCGCGGCCATGGAAAGCGGCCTGACATCCGCCGCGGCGCTGTTGCCGGCGGCGGCAGATTTTGACGTTGTCGCCTATGCCTGCACCTCGGGGACTGCGTTTCTTGGCGAAGCAAACCTGCGCGATCTCGTGATGCGCGGCGTGCCCACGCGCGCGGTCACCAATCCGTTGACAGCCGCCGTCGCACAAATCGAGGATTTGGGCCTGTCGCGGGTCGGGATCGTCTCGCCCTACGTGGGGTCGGTGGCTGCGGGGCTTTGCGCCGCCTTCGCCGAACGAGGTGTGCCGGTGGTCGACACGCTCTCCCTCGACGAAAGCGAGGAGGCCAAGGTCGCGCGAATTCCCTCTGAGGTGATCTGTGATGCGGCGCGGACCCTCGCGGCGCGCTCAGCACTGGATGGCGTCTTTTTGTCCTGTACGAACCTGCGGACCGCAAACATCCTTGAGCCTCTGTCAGAGACGCTCGGCATGCCGGTGCTCAGTTCCAACGCTGCGCTGGCGTGGCACATGAAACGGCTGTGCGGCCTTATCTGACCCGGTTTGCCGAGCGATGATGCCCCGACAGGTGGCTGTTCATGCACCAGACTGTGTGCAAGCCTGCACCAACGGGATGCAGCAACAGGGGACGCACAGGTGGACACCAACAATTCTGATTTGCGCGCGCTGCGCCATGCCTTTCACCGCCAACCGGAACTGGGGTTTGACGAAGTCCGCACAAAGGCGCGCGTGGCGCAGGTCTTGCGGGATCTCGGGCTCGACGTGCACGAGGGACGCGGCGTCGTTGGCGTGTTGCGCGCAGGCAGCGGAAACCGCGCCATCGGGCTGCGGGCCGATATGGACGCGTTGCCCATTCAGGAGGCCAGCGCCCATGACCATCGCTCCGAGATCCCCGGCGTCATGCACGCCTGTGGCCATGACGGCCATATGACCATGCTGCTGGGCGCTGCGCAGGCGCTTTCCAAGGATCCCGATTTCAGCGGCACCGTGGTCTTCTTGTTCCAACCGAACGAAGAGTTGGGCCTCGGTGCGCAGGCCATGATCGAAGAGGGCGTGCTCGACCGCTTTCCCATCGAAGAGGTCTATGCCATCCACAATCTGCCTGGTGCTCCGGCTGGACAGGTGTCGACGCGAGAGGGGCAGATCTGTGCCTCTGAAAGCCTGTTCGAGATCGAGATCATCGGTCAGGGCGGCCATGCCTCCATGCCGCAGGTGGGTCGCGACGCGATCACCGTCGGTGCGGAACTGGTTCTGGCCCTGCAAAGCATCGTCTCTCGCAGGCTGGCGCCGGGGGCAGGGGCCGTCGTTTCGGTCACTGAATTTCTGACCGACGGCCAACGCAACGTCTTGCCCGGCCACGCCGTGCTGAAGGGCGACACGCGCGCGCGTCTGCCCGCTGACCGGGACCTGATCGAGGTCCAGATGCGCCAGATTGCCGAGGGTGTCGCAGCAGCGCATGGCGTCCGCGCAAATGTCAGTTTTCGCACCGAATTCATCGAGACGATCAACGCGCCCATCCCGACGGCAGCCGTGGCGCGTGCCGCCGGTGCCGCCGGTCTGTCCTGTGTGCCCGATCGCGAACCGATGAGCTTTTCAGAGGATTTCGCCCATTTCACCGCGGCGGTGCCCGGTTGCTTTTTGTTGCTGGGCAATGGCGAGACCGGTCCGCATGGGCAGCCACTTCATTCTGACACGTATGATTTCAATGACGCGCTTTTGCCTGTTGGCGTGTCTTTCTGGACGGCCCTTGTGCGCGACCGCCTCCCGGCGGTGCCGCAAGGCAGGGCCTGAGGTCCCTCGATGACCGCATGTGACCGCGGTCAGGCGCAGGCGCCTTGGCAAATCCTTTGCCGCGTGAAACCATGGTACGACGTCCCCGCGCGGGACCCTGTGAGGACGTGAAACGTGAGCACGGTTCTGGTGTTGTCGAGCTTCGTGAGCTTTGGTCACGTGGGCGCCTCCGCGGCTGCGCCAGCCCTGCAGGCGTTGGGGCACGCCGTGACCGCGCTTCCCACAATCCTGCTGTCCAATCACCCGGGCTGGCCGCATGCTGCGGGGCAGCCCATCCCTGTCGAAACGCTGGAAAAGATGGTGGCGGCGTTGGACCAGAATGGCTTTCTGGCGGGGCATGACACAGTGCTGACCGGCTATCTGCCCAGCGCGGCGCATGTGGATTTCGCGGCACAGCTGATTGCGCGGATGCGCGCCTTGCGGCCAGATCTGCGCGTGGTGGTCGACCCGGTGATGGGCGACAGCGACAAGGGACTTTATATTGCCGAGGAACCGGCCCAGTGGATCCGCGACAGGCTGGCCCCGCTCGCAGATCTGCTGACGCCCAATGCTTTTGAGTTGGGCTGGCTGACGGGGCGGCCCGTTACAACATTGGATGAAACACTGTCCGCGGCGCGGCAGCTTGGCCCAAAGGTCTGCGTGACCTCGCCGCCGATGCCCGCCGATCAGACCGGAGTTCTGGAAGTCGCACCGCATTCCGTGCGCCTTTACCGCACGCGCCTTTTGACGGATGTGCCAAAGGGTGTCGGCGATGTCTTTGCGGGCTGCCTCGCTGGCGGGCTGGAGGTGGGACAGGCGCTGGGGCACTTGCAAGCGCTGATCGCATCGAGCCGAGGGGCCGCGCATTTGCGGATTGCCGAGGCGGCAGAGACCTGGCGCGCAGCCGCGCCCATCACCGCAACAGATCCGGAGGGCGCAGATGGCCTTTGATTTCATCCTCATGCTGACCTCCAATGACCGCACAATCACAGATGCGGCGCGACGTCTGGATGAGGCCCTCGAAGGCGGCGTGCGCCACATCGGATTCAAGGATGTCGGCCTGCCTTTGGCGGACCTGAAGTCGCTGGCCAATGCGATCCGCGCGGCCGGGGGACGCTCCTATCTCGAAGTGGTCAGCCTTGATGCGGAAACGGAACTTGCCTCTGCCAAGGCTGCGGTGGCGCTGGATGTGGATTGCCTGCTGGGCGGCACGCGGGCGCAGGTGGTGACCAAGGTCACGCGTCAGCATCCGCTGCGCTACTATCCTTTTCCCGGACATATCACCGGCCATCCCAGCGTGCTGGACGGCCCCGCGTCCGAGATCGTTGGCTCTGCCCGGCGGCTCGCGGATCTGGAGCATGTGCACGGGCTTGATCTGCTGGCCTACCGCTTTGGTGGCGATGTGCCTGACCTGATGCGCAAGGTCTGCGCGGCAGTGGAAAAACCGGTGATCATGGCTGGCAGCATCGACAGCGAAACGCGCGTGAATGCGGTGGCAGAGGCGGGCGCGGCGGGGTTTACCGTGGGCACCGCCGCACTGGATGGCGCTTTCCCGGCCGAGGCGCCCGGGTTTGCCGCGCAGGTCCGCGCCATCCTCGAGATCACGTCGCGGGCGCGTCGCCTGTCGCGTGCGCCGCGGCGACTGGCGCTGGTGGCGCATGACAATCGCAAGGCGCACCTGCGCGCATGGGTTCTGCGCCATCACAAGGAGTTGAGCGGCCACCGCGTCATCTGTACCGGCGGCACAGGGCGCATGGTGCAGGAGGCCGCGCCTGCTCTCAATGTTCAGCGCCTGCAACGCGGCGCCCTTGGCGGTGATCAGCAGTTGGGCGCCCTGATCGCCACGGGGGAGCTGGATGCGGTGATCTTCTTTGCCGACCCGTCCGATCAACATGTGGCGGATGTGGATCTGCAGGCGCTCACCCGCCTTGCGATCATCCATGACACGCCGCTTGCGCTCAGCCCGTCCGCCGCTGACACGCTGGTCAGCGGTTTGCTTGCCGAAGCCGGTGTCGGGGCGGCCTGATCAGAGCCGTCAGCGCGCCTGCTCAAACCGAGGTGGCACGAGACTGTTGTGGAACCAGTTGATCAGCGTGTGAATCGAGTAGGTCGGCAGGCCCGTTGCCGCAGCGACGTCGGGCGCATAGGGCACCATGTTTGTGCATTCCAGCACGATGGCGCCAAGATCGGCATTGACGGCCTGCAGCGCCAGAGCCCCCTCGACCACATCCCGGCGCGCGCCTTCCACGTCCAATGTCGTGCCGCCTGACAGGATCGCCTGTGTAAACGTCGCGCCACCTTCGGTGGTTCCGATGGGGGTGCCGGGCGGCACATGGGCGGCGTCCAGATGCGCATTTGTCAGGGCGGAGGCCGCGATGGTCAGAACACCGGCCCGCCGTCCGCCGGGCAGCGTACGATTGACCATCTCGACCTGCATCAACGACGAAGTGACCACTGGCACCGGCAGGGCCTCTGACAGGGCGCGCTGGTAGAGCGTGAGAAAGCCGCAGGTCGTGGTGATACCTGAAACACCATCGGCGACGAGGTCTCGCGCGGCTTCGAGGAAGGGGGCCAGCAGGTCGGGATCGTCGGGGGCTACAACCCGCGCCGGCGTGGCACCGCGCACCACACGGTAGTGCACCGGAAACGGCCAGCTGAGCGCATTGCCCATATCGCCGGGGATGCGCGGAAAACGGGAGTCGAGCATCAGGATACCGATTGCAGCACCGTAGAGCGGTTGTCCTCCCCGAACCTCTGCCATGGTTTCTCCTCCGTTGGGTCGTCCCCTTCGTTGACATGTGCCATGGGGCTGCGCAAGTTCGACCGGTTGGTCGCGGGGGTCAGCAGGGGAGCAGGCGAATGACGAAAACAGTGGCGATCGTGGGTGCAGGCATTGTGGGGGTGTCCACGGCGATCTGGCTGCAGCGGGCCGGGCACAATGTTGTGCTGGTGGATCGCAAGGGGCCCGGAGAGGGCACCAGCCATGGCAATGGTGGCGTTCTGGCAGCCTGCTCCGTGGTGCCTGTGCCGGTTCCGGGGCTCTGGAAGAAGGCGCCCGGGATGCTGCTGGATCCGGGCCAGCCGCTTTATCTGAAATGGGGATATCTGCCAAAGCTCCTGCCCTGGCTCTGGCGCTACATGCGGACCGCCACACCGGAAAAGGTCCGCCGCCGCGCCAATTTGATGACGCAGATCATCGGTGACAGCCTCGCTGATCATCAGGCGCTTGCAACGGGCACCGGAGCGGAAAAGTGGATTGTCCCCTCGGACTACCTGTACCTCTACAACGACCGCGCGCATTTCGAGCAAAGCGCCTTTATGTGGGATGTCTTTCGGGCCAATGGGTTCGAGCCCGAAGAACTGGATCAGGCCGCTTTTCAGGCCTATGATCCCAGTTTCGGGCCGGAACTGGGCTTTGCCGCAAAGATGCACAACCACGGGCGCATCGCTGACCCGGGCCGCTACGTCAAGGATCTCGCCCGGCACGTGGAGGCCAGCGGAGGCCGCGTGATGCTGGCAGATGCCGAGGATGTCGTGCGGGAGAACGGGCGTGTCACCGGCTTGCGGCTGAAGGGCGAGACGCTGCCCTGCGATGCGGTTGTCCTGTCGGCGGGCGCTTGGTCTGCGCCCATGGCTGCGAAACTCGGCGTGAAAGTGCCGTTGGAAAGCGAGCGCGGCTACCATCTTGAGCTTTGGGAACCTTCGGTGATGCCGCGTTCGCCGGTGATGGTCGCGTCGGGCAAATTTGTCGCGACGCCGATGGACGGGCGTCTGCGTCTCGCCGGGATGGTCGAGTTTGGCGGGCTGGACGCGCCGCCCTCGCGCGCGCCTTTTGCATTGCTCGAAAAGAACATCCGAAAGGCGATTCCCGGCATCAGCTGGAAAGAACGCGTGGAATGGATGGGCCATCGCCCCTCGATGAGTGATTCGATTCCCGTGATCGGCGCTTTTCCCGGCGTTGACGGTGCTTTTGCGGGCTTTGGGCATGACCATGTCGGTTTGACTGGCGGACCAAAGACCGGCCGACTGCTTGCGCAGCTTATCTCTGGCCAGAGGCCCAACATTGACCTTGCGCCCTACGCTCCGGCGCGGTTTCAATGACCCCACAACAAAATTTCAGGGAGACTTCCATGACCAAACTGACATCATTCCTCGCCGCCAGCGCCGTGGGCGCCGTGGCTGCAACCGGCGCCATGGCAGAAACATGGGATATGCCGCTGGCTTATTCCGCGTCCAACTTTCACTCCGTGACCGCAGCCGAGTTCGGCGCTTGCGTGACCGAAGGCACCGGCGGCGCGATCGAGGTTGTCACCCATCCGTCGGGTTCGCTGTTCCCCGGCGCCCAGATCAAGCGCGCCATCCAGACCGGCCAGGTGCCGATCGGCGAGCGCCTTCTGTCCGGCCACCAGAACGAAAACGCCATCTTTGGCTTTGACTCCGTGCCTTTCCTGGCGACGTCCTTCGACGATGCCGAAAAGCTGTGGGAAGCCGCCAAGGCACCTCTGACATCCGTTCTGGAAGAACAGAACCTGGTTCTGCTCTACTCGGTGCCGTGGCCGCCGCAGGGTCTGTACTTCCGTGACGAGGTGACCTCGGTTGCCGATATGGAAGGCGTCAAGTTCCGCTCCTACAACAATGCCACGTCACGTCTGGCAGAGCTGACCGGCATGCTGCCCGTGACCATCGAAGCGGCTGAAATCAGCCAGGCATTTGCCACCGGCGTGGCCGATTCCATGGTGTCGTCGGGGGCCACTGGCTATGACCGCAAGGTCTGGGAAAGCCTGAACTATTTCTACGCTGTGGATGCCTGGTTGCCGCGCAACTACATCATGGTGAACGGCGACAGCTGGTCCGGTGTGTCCGACGACAACAAGGCCGTGATCATGGGTTGTGCCGACACGGCCGCCGAAGTCGGCCTGGAGCGGTCCAAGGACTACACCCAGTTCACGCTGGATGGTCTGGCCGAAGGCGGCATGACCGTGGGCCCGGCGTCCGACATGCTCAAGGGCGAACTGCGTGAAATCGGTGCCACGATGACCTCCGAATGGCTGGCGGCCTCCGGTGACGGCGGCGCGGCCATCGTCGATGCCTTCAAGGCCATGCAGTAACGCGGACGCGTAAACAGATACGCCTCGGGGGGACCCGGGGCGTGCGGGGCACGCCGCGTTTACATCCCGTGAACAGGTTTGCCCCCTCCCTACCGCCCTTTACTTTCAAGCGATTCGCTTGAGATTTCATGAAGATGGCTGGATGCGTCGCGAGGGTCCCAAACCGGGTCTGCGCAGCACAGAGGCCTTTGATTTGCCAAGAGATCGCCATGTCCCCTTTGCGCCGAGCGCTTGACCTTTTGTACCAGATTTCGGGTGTGCTGGCCGCGTTGTGCCTGATCACCATCCTGTCCCTGATCGTCTTGCAGATGCTGGCGCGCTGGACCGGCGAAGTCTTTCCGGGCGTGCCGGAATACGCGGGCTATTTCATGGCCGCGGCGTCGTTCCTGGCCTTTGGCAACGCGCTGAACCGCGGCAGCCACATTCGGGTGTCGATCGTGCTGAATGCCCTGCCACCAGGTCCGAAACGCTGGCTGGACGTCTGGTGTTTTGCCGTGGGCGCGGCGGTTGCGTGGTATTTTGTCTACTACGCGCAACGCTTTGTCTATTGGTCGTGGAAGTTCAACGACATCAGTCAGGGGCAGGACAAGACCCAGCTGTGGATCCCCCAAAGCTTTGTCCTGCTGGGGGCAGTGATCTTTGCCATAGCGCTGACTGACAACCTGCTGCACCTGATTTTCAAGGGCGAGAACCGGATCACGCAGGACACAATGGAACAGAGTCTCGGAGAGTGACATGGAAGACATATCGATCATAATCCTGTTTCTGTTCGTTCTGTTCACCCTTCTGGGGTCAGGCGTCTGGGTCGGGCTGGCGCTGATGGGCGTAGCCTGGGTCGGGATGGAACTGTTCACCACGCGCCCCGTGGGCGACACCATGCTGACGACGATCTGGTCTTCCTCGTCCAGCTGGACGCTGACGGCCTTGCCGCTGTTCATATGGATGGGTGAGATCCTCTATCGAACGCGCTTGTCCGAGGATATGTTCCGCGGCCTCAGCCCATGGATGAAAAGCTTGCCGGGCGGGTTGGTGCACACGAACATCGTTGGCTGCACGGTCTTTGCCGCGGTGTCCGGGTCCTCGGCGGCGACGCTGACCACGGTGGGCAAGATGTCCATTCCCGAATTGCGCCGCCGAAACTATCCAGAGACCATGGTCATTGGCACGCTTGCTGGCGCGGCGACGCTGGGCCTGATGATCCCGCCGTCGCTGACGTTGATCGTTTACGGTGTGACGATCAATGAATCGATCTCAAAGCTTTTCTTTGCAGGCATCCTGCCGGGTCTCGTTCTGGCCGGGTTGTTCATGGCCTACGTGGCCATCATGAGCAAACTCTCCCGGGACTGGTCGCCGACACCGGAGCCGCCGATGACCTTTGGCGAGCGTGTCGCCAATTCGCGCTTTCTGCTGCCAGTGATCTGCCTGATCACGCTTGTCATCGGGTCGATGTACCTTGGCTTTGCCACGGCGACAGAGGCCGCGGCCTTTGGGGTTATCGGCGGGCTGGTGCTGGCAGCAAGCCAGGGGTCCTTGTCGTGGAAAACCTTTACCGAGAGCCTGATGGGCGCCACGCGCACATCGGCGATGATCGCGCTGATCCTTGCCGGGGCGGCCTTTCTGTCGCTGTCCATGGGCTTTACCGGTTTGCCACGTGCCCTCGCCGACCTGATCGCGGGCTGGGAGCTGACGCGCTTTGAGTTGCTGATGGTGTTGCTGGTGTTCTACATCATCCTTGGCATGTTCCTTGACGGGATTTCGTCGGTGGTGCTGACAATGGCCGTGGTCGAGCCGATGGTGCGCGAGGCAGGCATCGATCTGATCTGGTTCGGCATCTTCATCGTGGTCGTTGTGGAGATGGCGCAGATCACGCCGCCCATCGGGTTCAACCTCTTTGTGCTGCAGGGCATGACAAAGCACGAGATGGGCTTTATCGCGAAAGCGGCTTTCCCGATGTTCCTGATCATGGTGCTTATGGTCTTTATCCTGATCGTGTTTCCTGAACTGGCCACATGGTTGCCGGACAACATCCGCGGACGACCTGGCGGTTAGCGGTGATATCTTTTCTGGCCGCCTTTGCCCGGCAAGGGCGGCTGATGTTGATTGCGGGTCTCGTGGCTGGGTTGGGCTGGCCCGCCGCCGGAGACGCGCTGGCCCCATGGTTGCCGCAAATAATCGGGGTGCTGTTGTTTCTGGCGGCGCTCCGGATCGGGCCCAAAGGCCTCGCGGCCGGGCGCGCCAACCTTGTCGAGACACTGCAGGGCGTTGGCGTGCTGCAATGTGTCTTGCCGCTGGTTCTGGCCCTGATCTTCTGGGGCTTGGGCCTGTTGCACATGCCATTTGTCATCGCGCTGGTTCTGGTTGTCACAGGGGCGCCTCTTGCGGGCAGTCCAAACCTGACGCTCATGACCGGCGGAGACCCGGGGCCCGCGCTGCGTCTTCTGGTCGTGGGCACGGCTTTGCTGCCACTGACCGTCCTGCCGGTCTTTGCCCTGACCGGAATTCTGGAGGATGCTGACGGGCTGTGGCGTGCTGCGCTGAACCTGCTGTTGCTGATCGTCTGTGCGGCGGGGCTGGCGAGTCTGCTGCACGGTCGGGTCATGGCACGACCGGGTGCGGTGGACGCCGTTGACGGCCTGTCCGCCGTGTTGATGGCGGTGGTTGTGGTCGGCCTGATGACAGCCTCTGCCGATGCTCTGCGCAATGCGCCACGCGCCTTTGCGCTTTGGCTGGGTTACGCCTGCCTCGTCAACCTCGGGCTGCAGGTCCTGACCGCCCTTGCCCTGCGTGCCCCGCGTTTCGCGAGGATCCGCGTGCCGTTTTCGATCGTGGCTGGTAACCGCAACATTGCGCTCTTTCTGGTGGCGCTTTCGCCAGAGGCCGCCGCCCCCCTGATGCTGTTCATCGGCTGCTACCAGATTCCGATGTATCTAACCCCCTACGTGATGGGATTGTTTCACAAGCGTCTTGGTTAATATATTGTAATCTATACACATTCCAATTCTCTGTAGAGGGATTGTTTCTTCTTTCGCTCCAATCTGCCGCCAATGTGGATGGTGGAGTGAACGACAATGCCCAGCTTATCGATCCCCTATGCTGCGCTTGGCGCTGCGGCCCATGGCGGGCTGTTTGGTGGAAACATACTGGCGCCGCGCGCCTCCATGACCGGCGAGGGCAGCTATGCCGAAGCGGTCGAGGCGCTTGGCGTGACCACCTTGCGCTACCCGGGCGGATCCCTGACAGAGGACTACTTTGATCTGCGCGATCCGGATGCCACGCTGGTCATCGACCCTGACACCGGCCTCGAAGAGACGTTTATCCCGCTCTCCGAGGTGATGGCCTATTCCGCAGAAAGCGGGCGACCGGTCACCATTGTCCTGCCCACGCGCGACCAGCTGTCCGACACGATGCTGGACAACAACGGTGACCGCCTGCCCGCCATCGACCGGGAGGTCCTGACAGAGTTCCTGCGCGATCTTGTCGAGGGAGAGTATGGCGACGGTGAAGTGGCCGCGGTCGAGATCGGCAATGAATACTGGGGTTCGGGCCAGATGAATGCCGCAGAATACGGGCGTCTGGCCTCTGACATGGCGCAGATCATTGACCGCACGCTGGCAGATCTGGCGCAGACGCACCCCGGGGCAGCAGAGATCGACATCCTCGTGCAGGTCGGCACCAATTTCGGCAGTTCCGACCTTGAGGCCACATATGAGGGCGTGCCCGAAACGGAGGTCATCGCCGACATAAACGCCACCCATGGGATAACCCTGCCGGACACCGTGCTGTTTCCCAACGGCGGGCTCGACTGGACGGAAATCAACAATGAAATCCTGATTTCCCAGTTCGACGCCGAGGGGCTGCAGGCCACGGATGGCGTGATCGCGCATCTCTATTCCCGTGCACCGGTGGTCGAACACTCGCGCTGGTTCCAGCTCGAACAGATCGAGCAAAGTTGGCTGTCCCGCGATCCGGAGCTGGAGATCCATGTCACCGAATGGAACCAGAAAGCCAACACCGCCGCCTTTGAGGACACAGAGGACTACGGTCTCTACCAGGCGCAGGAGATGCTCGAACAGGTCGAGGAGTTCATGCGCCTCGATGTGGAGGCCGCGCAGGTCTGGCCCCTGATCCAGAACACCCCGTCGGCGCTGGCGCTCGGGCGCGAGTTTGACGAGACCACCGTTCCGGGAGAGATGTTCGCCATGATGTCGGAGAACCTGCCCGGCATGACGATGCTCGACTTCTCCCCCGGTGAAGGCCGGGACACGGAATTTGAAACGCCCGAAATGGATGTGCATGCCTTTGGCGACGGGCGTGACCTGCTGTTCTACTTCACGTCCAACCTGCGCGACGGGGTGGTCCAGAGCGAGGTGGACATCTCCAACCTCGTGGATGGATTTGACGGGATCGAGATCACGACGCTTGGCGTTGCACGGGGGGCGGCACCCGGTGACAACACCTCCCCCCCTGTGCTGGAGCAGCCAGATCCGGACGATCTGTACGTGTCGGGCCTGCTTGAGACGGTGCTTGCGCCGGGGGAAATCATGCAGGTGCGCCTGACGGATGTTGTGCCGACCTCTGATTTTGCTCCGGCCTTTGCGGAAACGGGATCCGAGGCGGCACCGCAGGTCGCCGCCGCAGAGATCCCGGATGGGGCAGAGTTGATGGCTGCGCTTGGAAACGGGGCGGAGGTTGACCGCGCGCCCGGAGACGAAGATGACGACGAAGACATCGAGGTCGAGGACAGCGATGGCAGCGACCTTGGCGGCCTCAGTTGGGCGCTTGGCCTGCTGCCGCTGTTGTTCTTCCTTGGCTAAGCGGCTGATGCGGCCAAGGGTTAGCCTTCCAGCGGCAGCGTAAGGGCTGCACCCGATGCGCGGTTGGAATTGACCGCCGTATCCACCCGGTGAAAGCGCAGGGCGTCCTCTGGGGCGGCGGTCATAAGGGTGGCGGCGCCGTGCCCGTCTTCGCCCAGCCACTTGGCCCAGGAATCCGGCTCCAGCACCACGGGCATCCGGGCGTGTATCTGCCCCATGGTCGGATTGGCCGCACAAGTGACGATGGCACAGGTGCGCAGGGCCAGGTCGTCCTGCGCCCAATCCTGCCAGACCCCGGCAAAGACCAGTGGCGTGCCGTCGCTGCGGGTGATGTACCAGGGCAGGCGCTTGCCCTCTTCATCCTTGGTCCATTCGTAGAAACCCGTGGTCGGGATCAGGCAGCGCCGGGCGCGGCAGGCTGCCTTGAACGCCGGTTTCTCGGCGATGGTTTCCGAGCGCGCATTGATCAGCAGTGGCCCGCCCGTCGGGGTCTTGTACCAATGGGGCAGAAACCCCCAGCGCAGTGCCTGCAAACGGCGCCCGTCTTCCTGCACCACAACGTGCACCCGGTTGGTCGGGCAGATGTTGTAGTTTGGCACATCCGGCAGATCATTGGCGGGCATCGCGTCAAAAAGCTGGGCCATGGCGTCCGCGGGCAGGGTGACAGCAAACCGGCCACACATCAGCGTTGTCCGAACGCGCTGTACAGCAGCAGACCCCAGGGCCGCAGCGCCTTGTCCACTTGCCCCCAGAGCGCGCCAAACCGCAACGGGTCCAGCTTTGCCTGTGTCCCGATCTGGGCGAGGCTGCGACGCCCGTCGATGGCCGCCAGCAGCGCCGCGCTCTGCCTTGGCAGGGTGATCGTGGTCTTGAGTTCCGGCAATGTCACGGGCAGCGGCTTTCCCCGCGCGACGGCATCCGCCAGTTTGTTCGGCGTGACCCCCATGAGCTGTGGCACAAGACCGGAGCGGGAGGGCCTTGGCAGGGGCCGGTCCTCATCGGCGGGCACAAGGTATCCCACGTGTTTGCGGATCGTGCCGCGCAACCGTTCTGCCTGCGCCATGGCCTCTTCGGAGGACATGTCCTTGGGCACGGGGGTGATCCGGGCGAGGTCATACAGACCGGGATGGCAAAAACCTTGCAGCCGCCACCCGGTCCGGGCGCAGGTGTCCAGCAGCCGCGGCACATCGAACGGCGTGTCCTGACTGTGCAGCAGCAGGTCGTAGAACCCCGCATCGCTTTGTTCGTGGTCCATCAGAACCGGGTTTGTCGCAAAGGGATGGCCCGCGGGCAGATCCGCCACGATCCGTCGCGCCCGTTCCAGCCGTTCGGTCGGGGGCAGGCCCGCGAGAACCGCGCCAAAGGCCTCTTGCAGGGGATAGACGCCGGACCGCCCATAGGGGGCATAGACCATGAACCCCAACCCGCCGCCGGGGGCAAGCGCGGCCCGCAACGCGGCGAATCCCGCCGTGGGGTCGGGCAAGTGGTGTAGAACGCCGCAACAGTCGATGTAGTCAAACGGGCCAAGCTGCGCGGCCTCCAGCAGGCTGCCGGTGACAAACCGGATGTCTTTCAGGCCGCGTTCGGCTGCGCGGGCCTCTGCGATTGCGCGCGATGCGGTGGACAGATCGAGGTAAGTCACCTCGTAAGGCGCGCCCGCGCTGGTCATGCGTTGCGCCAGTTGGATGAGCGCGTCCCCCGTGCCTCCCCCGGCGACCAGAACCCGCAGCGGGACGGACCAGTCCCGGGCCCCTTCAAACAGAAAGTGGTCCATCTCTTCGGGGCGGGAGGGTGATCCGGTGATCAGGCGCTTGCGTTCATCAGCGGGATCGCGGGCCGGGTAAGGATAGGTTTCGTACTGTTGCTGAACCGTGACCATGCGCTCTCACCTTGTCAAACGCGGGGGAATTCGGCACCCATGGGACCATGACTGCCCCCATCTGTCTGCCTTATCACACCGGCAATGGCCATACCCGCCGCCTCGTTGAGGCAATCGCGTCCGGCATGCCCGCGGCGCGCATGATCGAGGTGGCACAGATCGGGGCGGGGGACTGGGCCGCGTTGGACGCCGCCCCCGGGATCATCTTTGCCTGCCCGACCTACATGGGGTCCACCTCTGCCAGCTATGCGCAGTTTCTCGAAGCGGCGTCTGACCGATGGCCCGATCAGCTTTGGGCGGACAAGATCGCGGCAGGGGCCACGGTGGCCACCTATCCGTCGGGAGACAAGCTGATGACCCTGCAGCAGCTGGCGGTCTATGCCGCGCAGCAGGGGATGATCTGGGTCGGCCAGCAAGAAATCGGCGCCCCGGTCGACAAGACGCAGCCTGGCATCAATGCCGATGGCAGTCATCTCGGCCTCATGGCCACGGCCAGCCGCGACAAGGACCAGCTTGTGCGCGCCGACGATCTTGAGACAGCACGCCGTTTTGGTGCGCGCATTGCCATGGCGGTGGCCCGTTGGTCGCCGGATGCCGGGCCCTGAGTCCCCGACAGATTGCGGTCGTCGGGGTCAGCCTTTGCGCGCCATCTCCAGCCGGGTTTCCAGCAAGGCGATCTCTGCCAGCAGGGATTTACGCCGCGTGCGGTCGTCGGTGTCCAGCAGTGTCTCGCGCAGGCGGGCGATGTCCTTGTGCAAGGCGACCGCCTCTGGCACGGCGCCGTTTTCCTTCAGTATGCGGGTGATGAAGGCGGCGTCGGGATCATCGCAGCGCGGCAGAGGTGCTCCGGCCCCTTCGAGATTGTCAAAGGCGCCGTCTCTTTCGGCCGTCGCTATCCGGGCGTTGATGAGATCGATCAGCGGGTGGTCCATCGCCCGAGTGTGCCACACTGGCACCCGCCTGAAAAGCACACCTGCAAATCCGTGCCGCACCAGTGGCTTGGCGCAGATCCGGCAGCGCAGAGCGCGCCTGCGGTCCAGTGGGTGGGGCAACGTTACGTCACATGGGTTTTTCCCTGACGTTCTCGGCCCTTGCCTGCATCGCCAATGCAGCCCAGATTGGGCGAAACATCGGGGAGGAAAACGCGCCATGACCTATACGGGTATGGAGGACAGGAACGCCATCGAAGCGCAAGCACCCTGGGAGCAGCGCGATATACCAGCCACAATCTGGCAGCAATTGTCCCAGACGGCACAACGGTTTCCGACCCGGCCCGCGGTCAGCTTTCAGTTGCTGTCGGGACCGAAGGACAAGGCCGAGACGCTGACCTGGGAGGCGCTTCGGGATCAGACGGCGCAGGCCGCCAACCTCTTTCGCAGCCTTGGCATCGGTGAAACCGATGTCGTCGCCTACGTGATGCCCAATGCCAACGAGACGATCCTGACCCTGTTGGGCGGCGCGGTGGCGGGCATCGTGAGCCCGATAAATCCTCTGCTGGAGCCTGAACAGATCGCATCGATCCTGCGCGAAACAGAGGCCAAGGTGGTGGTCACGCTGAAGCCATTCCCAAAGACAGATGTGCCGCAAAAGGTGCATGAGGCGGTCCGCCACGCGCCAAAGGTCCAGACCGTGCTGGAAGTGGATCTCAACCGCTACCTGACCCCGCCCAAAAGCTGGCTGGTGCCGCTGATGCGGCCCAAGCTGGACGGTCCGCGCCACGCGGATTGCCTCGACTTTTCCACCGAATTGGCAAAACACCCGCGGACGCTCGGGTTTGAGGATGGCGGGCGGGATCGGACTGCGGCCTATTTCCACACCGGCGGCACCACCGGGATGCCCAAGGTGGCGCAACATCGTTACTCAGGCATGCTGCACAACGGCTGGCTGGGGCACGAGTTGCTGTATTCGGAAACCGATGCAGTGATGTGTCCGCTGCCGCTGTTTCACGTGTTTGCCTGCTACCCAGTGCTGATGGGCATGCTCTGCTCTGGCGCGCATGCGGTCTTTCCCACGCCCGCGGGCTATCGCGGGGACGGGGTGATGGACAACTTCTGGAAGCTCTGTGAACGCTGGAAAATCACCTTTGTCATCACCGTGCCCACGGCGGTCTCTGCGCTCATGCAGCGACCTGTGGATGCGGATATCTCGACGGTCAAGACGGCCTTTTCCGGATCGGCGCCGATGCCACTGGAACTGTTCAAACGGTTCGAAAGCGCCTGTGGCGTGACCATCTGCGAAGGCTACGGCCTGACTGAAGCGACCTGCCTTGTTGCGGTGAACCCGGTGGACGGCGAAAAGAAGGTGGGATCGGTCGGGATCCCGTTCCCCTACACGGATCTTAAGATCGTCACGCTGGTGGATGGTGTGCCGCAGGAATGTGGCGTGGACGAGATCGGAGAGATCTGCGTGTCCAACCCCGGCGTGATCGCGGGCCACACCTATACCGAGGTCGCCAAGAACGTGGATCTGTACCACTGGAGCACGCATCTGCGCACCGGTGATCTGGGTCGGCTGGACGCGGACGGCTATCTGTGGATCACCGGGCGCGCCAAGGACCTGATCATCCGCAGCGGCCATAACATCGACCCCGCCGAGATCGAAGAAGCCCTGCTCACCCACCCGGCGGTCGCCTTTGCCGGGGCGATTGGTCAGCCGGATTCCTATGCCGGCGAGCTGCCCTGTGCCTTTGTCGAACTGGTTGACGGTGCGACGGTCACCGAGGCGGAGCTTATGGATCATGCCGATATCCATGTGCACCAGCGCGCGGCGCGCCCCAAGCACCTGACCATCCTTGAGGAATTGCCGAAAACAGCCGTCGGCAAGGTGTTCAAGCCGGATCTGCGCAAGCAGGCGATCACCCGGGTTTACAACTCGGCGCTGGAAGAGGCGGGGCTTGCGGCGCGCGTGGTGGCCGTGGTCGATGACAAATCGCGCGGGCTGGTGGCGCAGGTGGTATCGAATGACACGCCGGATGCCGCTGTCAGCCAAGTGCTGGGTGGATTTACGCGGCCTTGGGAATGGGCCGCGGAAGACGGGGCTGCCTGACTGGGGTGGGGCTGACTGGGGTGGGGCTGCCTGACGAGCCTGCCCGGCAGGGAATGCTGCCGCAGGTTGGCAAGGGCAGGGCTGTGCCCCGTCCTGCCACTCTCTCCCCCTGAGCGATGCAGACAAGGGTTCGCCGTCGCTCTGGGGCGCGTCGCCCTTTGGTCATCAATGGAAAACCACACGAAAACAGCCAACTGCCAAAGGCGCCTTCTCGTTCAAGGCGCCTTTGTTCATGGAGCGTTGTAGGAGCATCATGCCCTGCCGGGCGGCGATACCCATCTGCCCAAGGGGCAATGGAGTCAGGGCGCCATGGGGTCGATGGGTGTGGCTGGCGCGTTCAGGGCTTGTTCCAGACGTCTCGCGACTTGCAACAGGCGGCCTTCGCCCCGCGGCGGTCCGATCAGTTGGATCCCCATGGGCAGGCCCTCGGCCGTGCGCCCGATGGGCAGCGACAGCGCGGGCAGGCCGCACAGCGACGCCAGAAAGGCAAATCGCAGCCAATCCAGATAGTCCTTGCAGGGCACGCCGTTGACTTCGGTCGGGTATTCGATCTCCACCGGCAAGGGAGCCAGCCCCACCACCGGACAGGCCAATACGTCATAGCGGCTCAGCAGGCTTTGCATTTCGGCGTAGAGACGCATCCGGATGATACGGGCATCCACGATATCGGTTCCGCTGAGCACCGCGCCTTCGTCGATATTGCCGCGCAGTGTCGGTTTGAACAGATCCGAGATCTCTTTGGGCGTGGTCTTGTACCCCATCCATTTGTCGATCGCGCGCAGCGTGCGAAAGCAACTCTCGACCCCGTCGAGCGGCGGTGTTTCCTCGGTGACAGAGACATCTGGTGCCTCAACCGTCTGCATCGCCGTTTGCAGCATGGCCGCCACCTCCGGTTCCACGGGGGAGAGCCCGCCAAGGTCCGGGGAAAAGGCGATGCGGATCTGCCCGGGATCAGACAGGCATTGCGTCAGATAGCTGGTTTCGGGCGCAGGATAGGACACCGGCCAGACCGGGTCGTACCCGGCCATCGCATCCAGCATCAGCGCGCAATCCGCCACGTTACGGGCCATCGGTCCTTCGACGCCGAAAGCGTCAAAGCTGTCTGGGCCGGTCGCGCCCCCGGCGATACCCGGCGAGGGGCGCAGGCCGACGATGCCGCAGTAACAGGCAGGCGAGCGCAGGGAGCCGCCAAGGTCAGAGCCATGGCTGAGCCAGACCTCTCCCACCGCGAGGCCCACGGCAGCCCCGCCCGAAGATCCCGCCGGGTTCATCGCTGTGTTCCACGGATTGCGCGTGGCGCCAAAGATCGGATTGAAGGTATTGGCGCCTGCGCCCATCTCGGGCGTGTTGGTCTTGCCCATGACGATGCCGCCGCGCTCTTCGAGACGCAGCACCAGGGGATCAGAGACCTCGGGCACGTGATCCTTCAGCGCCGGTGTCCCGCAGGTGGAGCGCACGCCTGCGACCATCACAAGGTCCTTGATGCCGATGGGCAGTCCCGCCAGCAGGCTGTCGGACGAGGCCGCAGCGGCGGCGGCCCGGGCGCGCTCTGGCACGGGGGTGACCATCGCGTTCACCGCGGGGGAGGTCTGGGCAATCCGTTCGAGGCTGGCTTCGACCAGATCGGACGGGGAAATCTCACCGGATTTCAAAAGCGCCACAACGTCGCGCGCGGTTTTCCGGCACAATTCGGGGCCGGTGTAGTCAGGGGTCTTGTCAGCGGCCATTGGGCGTCTCGCAAAATAGGTCGTACAACAGGTTTATCATCCTTCGGGTGTTCTCATCCGCGAGGGCGTAGTAGATCGTCTTGCCTTCGCGCCGGGTGCTCACAAGCCCCTCTTCGCGCAAGCGGGCCAGCATCTGGCTCACGGCGGCCTGACGGATGCCTAACAATTCCTCGAGGGCACCAACGGATTTCTCACCCGTTCCGAGATGGCACAGGATCATCAATCGGCCCTCGTGCGCCAGCGTCTTCAGGAACGCTGCCGCATTCTGGGCATTGCTTTGCATGTCTTCGGGAGGTGCGGGGAGCGGTTTGGTGTCCATCGGGTGTCTCGGTCAGTTTGACGGGACTATAGACATGCCTTTGCGGCTTGGCGAGATCACGTTTCAACCGCCGGGATCTCGGCGGGGGCACCGCCCAGAAAGGCATTGCCATCGGCATAATTACACGGCGCGTCCTGCATTTGCAGGTGCAGCCCGGTGCCGGTGAAAGGATGGGCGCGGGCGAGATCCTCGTCCACGTCGATGCCAAGGCCGGGGGCGCTGGGCGCCGGGACAAAACCGTTCTCGACACGGATGCTGCCCTTGATCAGGGCATCGTGAAACGGGGTCTCGATCGTTTCTGCCAGCAGGAGATTCGGAATGGAGACGGCAAGCTGGATATTGGCCGCCCATTCCACCGGCCCGGCGTAGAGATGCGGGGCCATTTCCGCGTTGAACGGCTCTGCCAATGCGGCGAGCTTGCGCATTTCCCAGATGCCCCCGGCGCGGCCCAGTGCCGGTTGCAGGATCTTTGCACCACCGGTGCGCAGGATCGTGGCAAATTCGCTGCGGGTGGTCAGGCGCTCTCCGGTGGCGATGGGAATGCGCACGGCCTGCGCGACCTGCTGAAATTCCAGCAGGTTGTCCGGGGGGATCGGCTCTTCGTACCAAAGCGGCAGGTAAGGCTCGATCGCCTGGCCAAGACGGATAGCGCCCGCGGTGGTGAATTGGCCATGGGTGCCAAAGAGCAGATCGGTGCGGTCTCCCACTGCCTCGCGGATCGCTTTGCAGAAGGCCACCGACTGGGTGATGTCCGACATGGCCGGCTGGTGCCCACCGCGCATGGTGTAAGGACCGGCAGGGTCGAACTTGACCGCCGTATAGCCGCGCGCCACGCAGTCCGCAGCGGTTTCGGCGGCCATGTCCGGCGAGGTCCAGAACCGGTTCAGATCGTGATGGGGCAGGGGATAGAGGTATGTATACGTGCGCACGCGCTCATTCATCATGCCGCCGAGCAGGGCCCAGACAGGACGGTCGCGCGCCTTTCCCAGAATGTCCCAGCAGGCCATTTCAAGACCCGAAAACGCCCCCATGACGGTCAGGTCGGGCCGTTGCGTGAACCCCGAGGAATAGACCCGGCGGAACATGCGTTCGATGTTTTCGGGGGACTCGCCTTCCATATAGCGTTGAAAGACGTCCTCGATGACGGCCCGCATCGCGTCTGGCCCGATCGAGGAGGCATAACATTCCCCCCAGCCGATGATCCCGTCCTGCGTGGTCAGCTTGACGAGGATCCAGTAGCGGCCCCCCCAGCCCGGCGCAGGTGGGGCGGTCACGATGATATCGAGGTCGGTCAGCTTCATGTCTGTCTCCCGGTGGGGCGGTTGGCGGGCGCCCGTTGTGCTCACATCGGGCCAAAGCGCCGGTCCCTGTCAAGTGGTGGAAGCGGGTTGGGGGCTTGCAAGCAACACCTGATCGGGGCGGCCCGCGGGCGAAAGTGGGGATCCGGGGTGAAAGGCATGTCGCAGATGGCCGGACCCGTACAAAGGTGTCTTTGCCCCGGTTTGCGGTGTTCCTATCGCCTTCAATCTCTGGGCGGTCCGCTCAAGGACTGGTGAGCCGCCGCTGGTCTTCACTGGCGAGACCCGGCGGAGGGGAGGACGTCCCAAGGTTTCGAGACTCAAGGCCATGGCCAGCGAGAGGCAGTCTTGCCCGCCCGCAACAGCCATCCAGCCCTTGGGCTATCGCAACCGAACGGCCGTTCAGAACACGATGACATTGCGCCGCGCGCCGCCGGTTTTCGTGTCTGCAATCGCCTCGTTGATCTGGTCCAGCCGCCAAGTGCCCGAGATCAGCTCATCAAGCTTCAGCCGCCCCTGCGCATACAGATCCGCCATCCACGGGATGTCGCGGCGGATCACCACGTCGCCCATCTTTGACCCAACCATCTTTTGGCCCATAAACGCCTGAACGACGGGTTCATATTCTGCCATCTGGCCAGAGTGCGGCATCCCGACCATGACCATGCGCCCGCCCCATCCAAGGTAGCGCAGCGCCTGTTCATAGGCCGGGATCGCGCCGACGGTGACGGCCACGACGTCCGCGCCGCGGCCCATCGCCTTCATCGCCTGTTTCCATGGTGCCTTGCTTGTGGCGAGCACGCCATGAGTGGCCCCGAACTCCTTTGCGGCGTCCAGCTTTGCTTCGCTCATGTCCACGGCCACGATGCGCCGGGCACCGGCGATGCGCGCGCCCTGGATCGCGTTCAGACCGACGCCACCGGCACCAATCACCACGACATCCTCACCGGGCCGCAATCCTCCGGCGTGCACCACTGCGCCGATACCTGTGATCACACCGCAGGCCAGCAGGCTGACGCTTTTGGCGGGCAGGCTGTCCGGCAGAACGACGACCTGGCTCTGGTCCACGACCACGCGCTCGGCAAAGGCACCGCAGTGCATTCCCGCCACGACCTCTGTGCCATCGGCCCGACGCAGCTTTGTGGGCGCGGTGGTCTGGTTCTCGCAAACCGTAGGCCGTCCGGTGCCACAGGGCACACAGGTGCCGCAGGTCTTGATCAGCGTCACCACCACGCGATCCCCCAGCGAGAGCCCGCGCACCCCGGCACCGATGGCCGTGACCCGACCTGCTGCCTCATGGCCCAGCACCATGGGCAGATCCCCACCCCAGGCGCCTTCGCCAAAGGAAATGTCCGAGTGGCAGACCGCGACCGCCTCCAGTGTCACTTCGATTTCCCCATCCTCGGGGGGACGCAAGGTCAGTGTTTCGATCTCGAGCGGAGCATGAAACGCGGTGCAGACCGCGGCGCGAATATCTGGCATGGGACCCCCTTGGCACGTGTCCGAGGCTTGTCCGGAAGCCACCGCGCTGGCAACCACGAAAGCGACGTTTTTCCGTGTCGTTACGCGACGGCGGTTTCGCGCTCGCGGGTCAGAAACAGCACCAGTGCCGCCATGGCCAATGCAAAGGACAAGATGAACGGGGCGCCGGGGAAGGGCACGGCCCGCTCTGCTGCGGTAAAGCTCGCAAAGACCCGGGTCATCAGCAGCGGAGAGATCACCATCGCAATGGCGGCGGTGGAGGTCAGCAGCCCTTGCAACGCGCCTTGTCGCTGTGGGCCGAAGGTCTCGCTCATCAAGGCCGTCAGCGCCGGAGCAAAGGCACCGCCTACCGCCGCCAGCGGTGTCAGCACCAGCACGGCCACGCTCCATGGCACCAGCGGGATCGCGAAAAAGGCCAGCGCCGCAAAGCTCAGCCCAAAGACGACCGTCCCGGGCTGGCCCAACCGCTGGATCATGGGCTGGATCAACGCCCCTTGAACCACCGCCATCGACAGGCCGAACAGCCCCAGCGACAGCCCGATCATCGACGGCCCCCAGCCAAACCGCGCCTCGCCAAAGAAGGACCAGATCGACGGATAGACCGCAAAGGCAAGGTTGTAGAGAAAGTAGATCGCCAGCCCTCGTCCGACACCGGGCAATTGTGACAGCGCGCGAAACGCGCCAAAGGGGTTCGCCTCAGACCATCGAAAGGGTCTGCGGGTCTCCTTCGTGGTGGTTTCCGGAAACACCAGAAGGCCCAGCAAGATGTTCAGCGCGGCCAGCCCCGCGGCGGCCCAGAATGGCGCACGGCTGCCCCATTCCCCGAGAAAGCCGCCCATCAGCGGCCCGAGGACAAAGCCCAGACCAAAGGCCGCGCCGATCAGGCCAAAGCCCTGCGCGCGCTTTTCCGGTGTGGTCAGGTCCGCCATGGCCGCACTGGCCGCCGATTGCGTGGCCGAGGCCATGCCACCGGCCATGCGCGCAAGGATCAGCACAAGGAGGCTCATGGTGGTGGCCATCACCACATAGTCGATCACGATGATCACCAGCGTGCCCAGCAGGATTGGCCGCCGCCCATAGGTGTCGGAAAGCGCGCCCAGAAAGGGCGCGCAAAGAAACTGCATCACCGCAAAGAGCGAACTCAGCACCCCGCCCCAGAGCGCCGCGCCGGAGATCCCTTCGCCCGAGACCTCTTTCAGCAGGTCCGGCATGACCGGCACGATCAGCCCGATTCCCATGGAATCGATCATCACCGTCAGCATGAGAAACAGCATTGGCAGACGCATGCCTCAGACCTCGCGCGTGGCGACAGCGCTGGCAAATGCGCGCGCCTCCTGAGGGGCATGGCCCGTGTGCGCGGCCGGGTCAAAGAACCGGGCGTCCATCTCAGGATGGGCCGCGCGGGTCACGTCTTCGAGGGTTCGGGCTTCGTCTCGGGCGGTCTTGCACAGGGCCTTGACCTCTGCCTGCGCCTCGGGGCGGGGCATCTTGCGGGCAAGCTCGAAACTCAGGGCTTCGGACAGGATAAAGCCGCCATTGGCCTCAAGCCCGGCGCGCATGGCGGCAGGATCCGGAGAGATGGCCTCTGCCAGCGCCTGCACATGGGTCAGCGCGGCGGCGCTGGTCAGCACGAGTTGCGGCAGAACCAGCCATTCCGTGAACCAGGCGGAGCCATCCCGCTGCTGGCGATGCAGCGCAGCGCCCTGCAGGGTCGCCAAGAGCCCCTGGCTGTGCCGGGCCAGCGCCACGAGGACAGAAGGGGCAACGGGGTTCTGCTTGTGCGGCATCGTCGATGAAGACCCGGCCGTGCCAAGCCGGACCTCGCCCTGGCCTGACTGCACGGCGAGGATCAGGTCTACGCCGATCATGCCTGCGGCACGGGTGCCCTGTGCAAACCAGTCTGCGATCGTCAGCAGGGGCGTGCGGTCGCTGTGCCAGCTGCGGCCCGGGTCATGCAGGCCAAGGGCCTGCGCCAGTTCGGCACGCAGTTCGGCGGGATTGGGCCCAAGGGCCGAAGACGTGCCAGCCGCGCCCGACAGCGACACCCAAAGGTTGTCTTGCGCGCGGGGCAGGTCGTCCAGCGCGGCGATCAGGGGCCAGCCCCAGCTGGCCACCATGGCACCATAGCTGGTGGGCGTGGCGTGCTGGCCATAGGTGCGCCCGGCCATCGGGGTTTCGGCATAGGCGCTGGCCTGCAAGGCGAGGGCCGAGAGGCAGGCGCGCAGGCGCGTCTCCTGTTGTACGAGGGCCTGACGCAGGCGCAGCATCAGCCCGCTGTCCTGAATATCCTGCGAGGTGGCGCCCCAATGCAGGAATTGTGCGTGCTCTGGCGCGGCCATGGCGGTGCGAAAGGCCGCAACGAGCGCAGGCGTGCTGACCCCGTTCAAGGCCGTGGCAGACCCCAGCGCGCCGGGATCGATGGCCAGTTCCAGACTGGCGCGGTGGATCGCTTCTGCGGCAGTTTCAGGGATGACACCGGCGGCGCCTTGCACCAGCGCCAATCCCCCTTCGACCAGCATCATGGCCCGCACTTCGGCGCTGTCGCCAAAGAGGCGGGCGGTTTCTCCGGCGGGAAAGAGATCGCCCAGAAGGGCGCTGTCAAATGGCGTGGCGGGCATGGCCGTGGTCCTGGGTTGCAATGTCATGCAGGCAGGCGGCGAGGCCCCCCGGCATGGAGAAAAACGGGGAATGCGAACTGTCGAGCGTGATGACGTCCCGCGTCGCAAAGCGGGCCGCCATCTGCCGTTGCAGATCGGGCGGAATTGCGCCGTCCTGTGCGCAAATGATGTAACTGCGCGGCAGATCGGCGGAGCGCGCGGTCACCGTGACCGGCGTTTGCGAAGGCGCAGTGGCCTGTGGTGTCAGGCGGTCCAGCGCATAGGCCACTGCGGCGGGGCTGCAATCGTGGTAAAAGAGCCGCTGTGCCATTTCCGGGTCAAAGGCAAAGCTGCGCTTGTCCCCGGCCATGCGGATCGCTGGCAGCAGGGGCTGCTCTGCCGACAGCTTGCGCATCTCGGACAGCGTCAGACCGGGCCAGGGCGTATAGGCGCAAAGATAAACCAGCCGGGAGATGTTGTCCGGGGCCATCTCCGCCGCTTCGGTGATGGCATAGCCGCCCATCGAATGGCCCACGACGATGCAAGGGCCATCCTCGGCCAGCGCCCGCGCAATGGCGTGACCATATGCGGCCAGGGTCACGTCCTGCGGCGGGGTCGGGTCATCGCCATGCCCGGGCAGGTCGATGGCGCGGGCTGTGTGACCCAGCGCGCGCAGGTCCGGCAACACGTCCCGCCAGCACCAGGCGCCGTGGCTTGCGCCGTGGACCAGAAGGAACCGCGCCATGCTCAGCCTGCCTCGTGACCCTGCGCGGCCAGAAAGCCGTTGAGCGCCTCGGCATAGGCCTCTGGCTGCTCGACACAGGGCAAGTGGCCTGCGTTGCGGATCAGCGTCTTTTGTGCGCCGGGGATCAGATCGGCCGTCTCGAACACCAGATCCGGCGGCGTGGAGCCATCGTCCGACCCGGCAATTGCCAGCGTCGGCAGCCGCAGGCCGCTGGTGGAGGACATGAAATCCGTTCCGGCGATGGCCGCGCCGCAGCCCGTCCAGCCCTCGGCAGGTGTGCGCAGAAAGAGGTTGCGCCAGGCGTGAAAGCTCTCTGTTTCGTGGAACGGGCCGGAGAACCAGCGCGCCATGGTCGGATCCACGATGGCCTCAAGCCCGCCGGCTTTCACGGCGGCGATGCGCTCTTCCCACATGTCGCGGGTGCCGATCTTGGCGCCGGTGTTCGACAGCACCATCGCGCGAACGAGATCCATGCGCTTCGCCGCGAGGCCCTGTGCGATCATGCCGCCGATGGACAAGCCGACAAAGATCGCACCGTGAAACCCGGTGTGATCCATCAGCCGTTCGACGTCGGTGACCAGGGCGCCCATGCTGTAGGGGCCTTTGGGGGCGTCGGTCAGACCATGCCCGCGCTTGTCATAGCGCAGGATGCGCAGACCCGCAGGAAGCAGTGGCAGGATCTGGTCCCACAGCCGGAAATCCGTGCCTAAGGAATTGGCAAAGACCACTTTGGTTCCGTCTTCCGGACCGGTCAGGCTGTAGTGGATCCGCAGATCGCCCAGGCGTGCCATTTGCATGTTCTGTCCTCCTTGGACCCTGCGTTGCGCCTGCCGTCAACGGATCAGTGAAGCCGGCGCGCTGTTGTCTTGTGGGTCAATCGACCCGGCCAGTTGCCGGGGTTGCTCGCCCCGGCCGCTGGTTCAGGCAATCTCGACCAGTTCGATGTCAAACGTCAGGTCCTGACCTGCCAGCGGATGGTTGGCATCCAGTGTCACGCTGTCTTCTTCAATCTCCACCACCATGACGGGCATCACCTGTCCGGTGGGCGTCTGGACTTGCAGTTGCAGCCCAACTTCGAGCGGGATCTCTGCGGGGATCTCCTCGCGTGGCACGGATTGGCGGGCCTCTGGTTTGGCCTCGCCGTAAGCCTTGTCCGCGGGGATGGCGACGCGCTTTTGTTCCCCGACCAGCATGCCGGGCAGCGCGGCTTCGAGGCCGGGAATGATCTGACCGGAGCCGACTGTCACTTCGAGAGGGTCACGGCCCTGGCTGGAATCAAACGTGGAGCCATCGATCAATGTGCCCGTGTAGTGCAGGCGCACCGTGTCGCCGTTCTTGACCTGCGTCATAAGACCTCCTGGTGTCGAAAAGAAGAGAGAGGCCGGGACCTCCGGGGGGCTGCACAAACCTCAACAGGGTAATGAGGAGGGCGTCAACCTGTAAACTTTTCTTGACGCTTTCACCTTGCACAAGCGGCTTTTCCCGCGGGGAAGCTCGTGGCAGGGTGCCGCGCAACGCCCGGGGATGTGTAAAACCTGCGGGTACAGCAGGACAAGGGAGCGAGACATGGCAAAGGTCTGTGTGTTCGACGCGTATGGCACGTTGTTCGACGTGGCCGCAGCGGCGCGGGTCGCCGCAGAGGAGCCGGGTCGTGCGGCTCTGGCAGAGGTCTGGCCACAACTGGCGGAGGACTGGCGGCGCAAGCAGTTGGAATACAGTTGGCTGCGCGCGGTGACCGGGGATTATGTGCCGTTCTGGCAGGTCACCAAGGATGGTCTGGACTGGGCGATGGAACGCGCCGGGCTGGAGGATCTCGAACTGCGAGAACGTTTGCTGGCGCTGTACTGGGAGTTGCCGGCCTACAGGGAGGTCCCCTTCATGTTGGCAAAACTGCGCGCCAAGGGCATCGCTACGGCGATCCTGTCCAATGGCAGCAAGGACATGCTGGAGGGGGCGGTCGATTCTGCCCGGATCGGAGAGTATCTCGAGGCGGTGCTGTCCGTTGAAGACGTGGGCATCTTCAAACCGGCGCGCGCGGTCTATGACCTCGTCGGGCAAAGGTTCGACGTCGCTGCCGCCGAGGTGCTGTTTGTTTCTTCGAACGGATGGGATGCGGCAGGGGCTGCCGCCTATGGATTCGAGACGGTCTGGGTAAACCGCGCGGGACAGCCGCAGGACCGGCTGATGGCTGCGCCGACCCATATCCTTGGCGATCTGACGCCGTTGCCGGAGATGACGTGATGGGACGGTTTACCACCTCCGATGGCGTATCGCTGTTTTACCGCGACGAAGGTTCGGGATTGCCGCTGGTTTGCCTTGCCGGGCTGACGCGGGACGGGCGGGATTTCGATTTCGTCGCGCCACATCTGGACGGGGTGCGGCTGATCCGGCTGGATTATCGCGGACGTGGGCAGTCGGATCACGCCCCTTGGGAGAGCTATACCATCCCGGTCGAGGCGCGGGATGTGGTGGAACTGATGGATCATCTCGAACTGCCGCAAGCGGCGGTTCTGGGCACTTCGCGCGGTGGGTTGATCGCCATGGTTCTGGCTGCAAGCGCAAAGGCGCGGCTGATTGGCGTGGCGCTGAACGACATCGGGCCAGAGATCGCAGAGGCCGGGCTGGAGGTCATCAAGGGCTATCTTGGTCGTGTCCCGCCGCAAAAGACCCTTGCCGAAGTGGCCCTGCGCCGGGCCGAAGTCATGACCGGGTTTCGCAACGTGCCCGAACAACGCTGGCGCGAAGAGGCGGAGCGGTTGTTCGTTCAGACCGACGACGGGCTGGCGCTGGGCTATGACCCAAAGCTGCGTGAGGCGGTGCTGGGCGCCGGAGCGCAGCCCGCGCCGGATCTCTGGCCGTTGTTCGATGCCCTGAAGGGTTTGCCGCTGTGCGCCTTGCGCGGCGCAAACTCGGACCTGTTGAGCGCGGCGACCTTTGCGGAAATGCAGGCGCGTCGCCCGGACATGATTGCCACCGAAGTGGCCGACCGGGGGCACATCCCGTTCCTTGACGAGCCTGAATCGCTGGATGCCCTGACTCGTTGGCTCAAGATGCTTGGGTAGGTGGCCGGCGCGATGCTGCGCCGGGGGATGGCGGTTCTGCCTGCTTGGGGCTGGCTCAAAAGCCTGCCCGCAAACCTTCCTGCGCTGGTCTGACAGGCGCCCCGAGTGCAGAGCCGCGACGGCGTCGGGTGGATGGACCAGCGCGCGTTGGGGCTCTGCACCGGCCCACCCGCCAGCCGCAGCGCCTGTTCCGCAGCGTCAGGGCAGGTTGAACACCCGGTTGGGGTGTAATTCACCTGCCTTGTAGCGGCCCACGGCCACCGGCGCGCCGGAGAGTGACGCCCAGGCCCAGTCGCCGTAGTCCACGTCGGTGGCGATCACCATGCCGGGATTGCCGTTGCGCAGACGGGTGGCGCCGTCAGGGGTAGTCGCCAGTTCGGGCAGGTCCGCGAGCCCACGTTCTATCGGTTGGAGGTAGCTGTCCAATTCGGGTGTGCGGGCGAGTGCTTCGAGCTGGTCGCCAGTGAGCGCGCCGTCGAGGTCGAAGGGCCCGGACCACAGGCGGCGCAGCGTCGTGACATGGGCGTGACATCCCAGCGCTGCGCCCAGATCCCGGGCGATGGACCGCACATAGCCGCCCTTGCCGCAGACCATGTGCAGCATGGCCAGATCTGGCGAGGGCCGGTCCGTCAGCACCAGTTCGTCGACCCAGAGCGGACGCGCCGCCAAGTCCATGTCTTCGCCGTCACGCGCGCGTTTGTAGGCGCGTTCCCCATCGATCTTGACGGCTGAGAACTGTGGCGGAACCTGCATGATGTCCCCGACGAAGCCGTGCAGCGCTTCGGTGATCTGGCTGTCTTCGGGGCGCAGATCGGACTGCGCGATCACTTCTCCCTCGGCATCATCGGTGTTGGTGGCCTGACCCATGCGCATGGTGAAGGCATAGGCCTTTAACGCATCGGTGATGAAAGGCACCGTCTTGGTCGCCTCGCCGAGGGCCACGGCCAGCAGCCCCGTGGCGTCCGGGTCCAGCGTGCCCGCGTGCCCGGCCTTTTGCGCCTCGAACGCCCAGCGGACCTTGTTGACGACGGCGGTGGACGTGATGCCAGCTGGTTTGTCGATGATGACCCAGCCGGAGATTGCGCGGCCTTTGCGCTTGCGTGCCATGGGAGCCTCGAATGTGGG
Source organism: Sagittula sp. (assembly GCA_042088665.1). GTDB lineage: Bacteria > Pseudomonadota > Alphaproteobacteria > Rhodobacterales > Rhodobacteraceae > JBELMB01. The sequence goes on along the minus strand of JBELMB010000011.1, from coordinate 26,291 downwards.
AGAAGCGGTCGGGTAGCAAGCCCAGCATGGCCTGTCAACGCGCGCCGAAAGGCCAGAGGTGCGAATTTGTCATAAATCCGGCTCAGATCTTCCCTGACGGATTGGCCTCCATGAGGTCACCCGGGGCAAAGAGGCCACAGGATCCGCCTGTCGCAGCGGGTTTCAGCGGAGGGGAACGCGTTGCAACATGGGGGCCGCGCAAGGAGGCCACCCGAACATCCGCGTTGGAGGTCAGGCGCGGAGAGATCCCCGCGCCCGGGTCAGCGTGCGCCCGCGAAGCGGTCTTGCCAGGTTTCCCGCTCTTCGTCCGTCACTTTGCGGAAGGTTACTTCCGGCACGGTGAACGCATGACCCACAGGCAAGACCTGCAGCGCCGCGGCGACGTCCTCGGGCCAGGTCTGGTCATCGCTGTGCAGTGCCTTCATGAGATCGGCGCAGGCGTCAGGGATGAACGGCGAAGAAACCACTGCGTAGATCCGGATCAGGTTCAGCGCAGTGCGGATCTGCATCGCGGCCTGCTCCGGATCGGTCTTGAAGACCGTCCAGGGCGCGACCTCTTGCAGGTACTCATTGCCCAGCACCCAGGCCGCGCGCAAAGCGGCGGCGGCCTTGCGCACTTCGATGGCCTCCATGTGCGATTCGTACTCGCGCAGCCTGGTGGTCAGGTCGGTGACCAGTTGGGCCTCGCGGTCCGTTGGCGTGCCACCGTCCGGCACCGACTCGGAAAACTTGGACCGGCAGAATTTCGTGACCCGCGAGGCAAAATTGCCCAGCACGTCAGCGAGGTCCTTGTTCACGTCGGTCTGGAACGCCGTCCATGTGAATTCGCTGTCCGAGGTTTCCGGCGCATGCGACAACAGCCACCAGCGCCAGTAGTCCGCGGGCAGGATATCCAGTGCCTGGTCCATGAAGACGCCGCGCCCCCGCGACGTCGAGAACTGCCCACCGTCATAGTTGAGGTAGTTGAACGACTTGATGTAGTCGACCAGCTTCCATGGCTCGCCGCTGCCAAGGATTGTGACCGGAAAGCTGAGCGTGTGGAACGGCACGTTGTCCTTGCCCATGAACTGGGTATAGGTCACATCCTCGGCGCCCTTGTCGGTGCGCCACCAGCGGGCCCAGTCGCTGCCCTTGCCCGCGTCGACCCATTCCTGCGAACAGGCAATGTATTCGATCGGGGCGTCGAACCAGACGTAGAAGACCTTGCCTTCCATACCCGGCCATGGCGCGTCGCCCTTCTGCACCGGCACACCCCAGTCGAGGTCGCGGGTGATGCCACGGTCCTGCAGCCCATCCCCGTCCAACAGCCATTTCTTAGCAATGGAGGTGGTGAGGACCGGCCAGTCGGTCTTGCTGTCGATCCAGGTCTCCAGCTGGTCCTTCATCTCTGATTGGCGCAGGTACAGGTGCTTGGTCTGGCGCATCTCGAGGTCGGTGGAGCCGGAGATCGTCGAATAGGGTTTTATCAGGTCAACCGGGTCGAGTTGCTTGGTGCAATTGTCGCATTGGTCGCCGCGCGCGCCTTCGAAGCCGCAGTTGGGGCAGGTGCCCTCGATATAGCGGTCCGGCAGGAAACGCCCGTCGGCATGAGAATACATCTGTGTCTCGGATACTTCGCGGATCAGTCCGGCGTCATCCAGAACCTTGGCAAAGTGCTGTGTCAGCCTGTGGTTCTGCGGGCTTGAAGAACGGCCAAAGTGGTCGAACGAAAGCCGAAACCCCTCTGCTAGCGTCGCCTGTGTTTCCCACATCTCCGCGCAATAGGCATCCACGGGTTTGCCAGCTTTTGCCGCGGCCAGTTCTGCCGGGGTGCCATGTTCGTCGGTGGCACAGAGAAACATCACTTCGTGACCGCGCGCCCGCATGTACCGTGCATAGAGATCTGCGGGCAACTGAGAGCCCACCAGGTTGCCCAGGTGTTTGATCCCATTGATGTAGGGAATGGCAGAGGTGATGAGATGACGGGCCATTGCTGTCTTCCTTCGCTGTCGCAGCAGCGCCGGGTTTAACGGAGCGCGCGGGCATAGGCTAGGGGCATCGCGCAGTTGCGCCCGATGTCAGGGTTTGTCGCGCCCATCGCGCCCGTCTCGCCCGTCACGGAAGCGGCCCAGAAGGCGGCCCACGGCAAATGTGGTGCGTGGGGCGTAGACATAGGGGGTCTTGGTGTCGGACACCGGGCGGGCGCGCATCCGCACGAGTCCATAGATCACCAGCAAGGCGTGCCCCATCGCGATCATCACAAAGAGCGCAGGTGGCCCATAAAGCGCGATCAGCGCAGAGGCGACCCAGGGCGCGGCGATGGCCCCGCAGGCGAACCAGAACATCAGGGCTGCGGATAACTCGACTCGTTCGGCGCTGGTGGCAAAGTCATGCGCGTGCGCTGTCGCGACCGAGAAGATGGGAAAGGTTGTCAGGCCAAACAGCGCTGCGGTGGCGAGGATCCCCCAAGTGGGCAGACCCTGTGCCGTGGCAGTGATCACGCAGCTTGCGATGGCTGCAACAGAGAGCCAGATCAGCACCTTGCGCCGATCATAGCGGTCGGCCAGCCAGCCCACCGGGTATTGCGCGGCCGCCCCGCCGGCGACGAAGGCTGCCAGAAAGAGCGCGATCTCGGATGTTTGCAGGCCGACGCCCGTGCCGTAAAGCGGACCAACCATCCGGAAAGATGCGCCGGAGAGCGCCGCCACCAGCACCCCGGCGACGGCCAGCGGTGACCGCGACCAGGCAAGTCTGGGGATCAGCCGAGGCGCCTCGGGGATTTCGGGTTGTTTCAGGCGGGTCAGCGTCAGCGGGACAAGCGCCGCGGTGCAGAGCATCGCGAGCAGCGTGTAGCTGATGTAGTGGGCCGGGGGCAGCACGGAGATGATCAACTGCGCGCCCAGCGAGGCGCCAAGATCCGCCAGACGGTAGGCGCCCATCGTCTTGCCGCGGTTCTCATTGGTGACCTTGGCTTGCAGCCAGGCCTCGACGACGGTGTAGGATCCGGCGATGCACAGGCCTTGGGCGACGCGCAGGGCGGCCCAGGCGTAGGGATCTTCGACGAGGATGTGACCAAGAATGCCCATCGTGCCCAGCGCCGTGAAGGCCGCAAAGGATCGCGAATGTCCCACTGCGCCCATCAGACGGGGCGCCCACCAGCATCCAAGGAAGAATCCCGCGAAATGCGCAGAGCCCAGCAGGCCGATCTGGGTGGTGGTGAAGCCCAGCACGAGACCAGACAACGCATCCAGAGGCCCGACGCCTCCGGAGGACAATTGCAGCAGGGCGACAGACAGAAAGAGAGCAGCAAAGGACAGCATCATGCGCATGGTGGCTGATAAAGCATGACTGCGCGCGCCGGGCTGGCAGGGAGTCGACCTTGCGTGTCGTTTTGAACCTTTCGATGCGAAATCTGCGGGCCGCAAACCGCCATTTTCGGGAGGGGCGTTTAGACGGGATTAACCAGGATTGGGCCATTGTTCGGCTATGGAACAGTCAGATCATGGGCCTGCGGACACGCACACGGGTTTTCACGAACGCAGGATGCCGCCTTGGCGCGGTGCAGGGCATCGTCGCAAACGCGTGGCGGGCGGCACGGTTTTCTTTACGCAATGCCTTGCGGAGAAAGGCTCTGACCTGCTGTTGCAGGAGATCACCTTGCTGCGCTGGTGCGTTGGGATGACATTGCGGGAGCGCCCGGTGGATGTGCTCGCCTGGGTGGTGCTGCCGGACGAGATGCACGCAATTTGGCGGTTGCCGCCGGGAGACAGCGCCTATGCGCGCCGGTGGTCGGCGATCAAGGGCCGGTTTTCGCGTGGGTTGGCAGAGGCCGGGCGCGCTCCGGATCGACGCTTTGGGGCGCGACCTGCGCGGGGCGAGGTCGGGCTGTGGCAAAAGCGGTTCTGGGAACACCACCTCGCAGAGCCAGAGGATTTTGCCACGCATATGCGGTTCTGTTTCGAGGCGCCGTGGCGCGCGGGTCTGGTCAAGGATGCGAAGGACTGGCCTTACAGCAGCTTCGCTCTGCAAGTGGCGCGCAACGCGGGGTGAACCCCGCGCTACATCTGCGGCGCAGGTGGGCGGGGCACCGGGTCACCCGCCAGAGGTGCCACGGCTTGTAGCGCGGGGTTGACCCCGCGCCCGGTGGAGGTGGGCCCTTCCTGTGAGGTGTCGGTTCTGGGGCGTGCTGGCTCTGCCCAGGGGGTAAGCGTCTCGTTCTCCAGCCGCCAGACCTTGGGAGGCAGCATCCGTGCCCGCAGCCGGGCCAACCGCCATGATGCCCGTCCGGGCGAATGGGCCGGATCGCAGGACCAGCGTGTCTCTATCCCCGGCGCACCGCCTTCGCCGGGGGTCAGGAGCAGGCCAAGGGGCGCTGCCAAGCCCGTGTGCGCCCCCGTGGCTGGCTTTGTCCCCGCCTCCATGCGCGCTCCGGTGACCAGCCCCGTGCTCTGGCCCGCTTCTGCGGCCAGATGCAGGCGGCGGACGGGGGTCATCTCTGGCGGGGCGGTCATATCCGCAACGACCACCGGGGCGGCGCCGCTCTTGAGGGCTTCTTCCATCGCCCAGAGCATCTCAACCTCACGGGAGGCCTGAACAAACAGCACCTGCCCAGGGCAGAGCAGTTCCGTCATTCCACAGGGGTTCAGCGGGGCCGTGCCCCAGTCCGGCGCAATCCAGATCACAGGCCCATGGGCCACCGCGGCCAGCCGCAACGCCAGCGTCCGGCGCGCGCGTCCGCAGATTTCGTGCACCCGCGCCTGGGCCAGCGTGATCTCTGACCAGAGCGTCAGGCAGGCAGGCGGTGCATGGGGGCGGCGGGAGAGCAGGGCGGAAACGGTCATATCCCATCCTATCATGTTCGCCATACGTTCTCAATATCCGACCTGCTCTTGTCATCCGTGCAGCCCCCCGGCATGCTGGTGACAATCGCGCAACCAACAGGATCCCCCCGATGAAGATGAACCCGCTGGGCCGCTCTGGCCTGATGGTCTCCGAATTGTGCCTGGGCACCATGACCTACGGCACCCAGACCCAGCCCGAAGACGCCTTTGCCCAGATCGAATGCGCCCATGATGCGGGCATCAACTTTATGGACACGGCGGAGATGTACCCGGTCAACCCCGTCCGGAAAGAGACCGTTGGCGGAACCGAAGAGATCCTTGGCGACTGGTTTGCCGCCTCCGGGCGACGCAACGACTGGATCGTGGCGACGAAACACTCCGGCGCCGGCAGCCATGCCCGTGAGGGTGCCCCGATCACCGCACAAAGCATCCCAAAGGCCATTGAGACTTCGCTCAAGCGGTTGAAATGCGACCATATCGACCTGTACCAGTTTCACTGGCCGAACCGCGGCAGCTATATGTTCCGGCAAAACTGGTCTTATGATCCCAGCGGCTCTGGCATGACCCGTGCAGAAATCATCGCCAACATGGAAGAGTGCCTTGGCGCGCTGCAAGCTGAGGTCGCGCGCGGCACCATCCGCGCCTTTGGTCTGTCCAACGAAAGCGCCTGGGGCACGCAGCACTGGCTGGCCGCGGCGGAGCGCGTTGGCGGGCCACGCGTCGCGTCTACCCAGAACGAATACTCGTTGCTGTGCCGTCTCGCCGACACCGACCTTGCAGAAGTGCTGGTGCACGAAGAGGTCGGGCTCTTGCCGTTCTCGCCGCTGGGCGCTGGTTTCCTGACCGGCAAATACCAGGGTGGCGCCAAGCCGGAAGGCTCCCGCATGAGCCTCAACGAACGTATGGGCGGTCGCATGACGGATCGGGTGCTGCCGGCGGTCGAGGCTTACCTGAAAGTGGCCGCCGATTTCGATCTGGACCCCGCGCAGATGGCGCTGGCATGGTCGGCGCGGCGGTCCTTTGTCGCGTCGTCGATCTTTGGGGCGACCACGCTGGCGCAGTTGGAAAACCTTCTGCCCGCCGCGGATCTCACCCTCAGCCCGGAGCTGCTGGACGCGCTTGATGCCGCGCACAAGGCGCATCCGATGCCTTATTGAGGCAGCCTTGACAGCGCGCCACCCCCGTGGGTTTCGAGGGTGGCGGGCGCAAACGCATATCACGCGATCCGCCTGTGCAGGTCGGCCAGATGTCTGGGCAGGTCACGCGAGGTGACCGTGGCTTCCTTGACCAGTTGATCGAAATGCGCGGTCATCACGGCAATCCGGTCCACATCGCGAAACGCCAGGTAATTGCGCCCAAGGTACAGCACCGCCAGCAGCGGGCCAAAGACCGTGATCGGCGCGGAATAGATGCGCCGCGCATCGAAAAGCGTGACACGCAGTCTGGGATACAGGCTTTCTGTCAGCATGATCAGCGAGTCCAACTGCGCACGCCGGATGTCCGGGCAAAGCCCGCTGTAATAGCCCGTCGCCTGGGCAAAGGTTTCGAGTTCATGCAGCGGCAGCGCGACCTCGTAGTCTGATTGAGACCGCCGCATCCAGTTCAACCGGTCCTCCGAGGCGTTGATCGCCTGTTCCGTGGTCTTGCCCAGATGCGGCGCGTATTCCCATGTGAGCACGGCCCGCGTCTTGAGCATGTCGGGCAGGGAGGGCGGCACGTAGCGGATCTTGTAGCCCTCCGCCTCCCGGTGCCAGGCAAAGATCGTCTCGTCCACAAGGGCGCGAGGCGCGGCCGTAAGGGTCAGGGAATTGGCGAGCAGGTCTGCGGCGCTCTCGGGCCGTTCCGACAGACCCAACAGCCAATCCGTGGAGACCCCCAATTCCTGTGCGCAGGCCCCCACGAGATGCGCATTGGGCAGGCGGGCCCCTTCGTTCTTCAACAGTTGCGAAATGGTGGAGCGATCTACCCCGACCGCCCGAGCGAGCGCGGTCTGGTTGCTGCCTGCCGTGGTCATGGCCTCGATGAGGCGTGTTCGGAGCAGGGCGGCGCGCGCGCGCTTGTCGATTTTTTCCGTCATCCGGTGACTAAAATCACGGATCATGGGTTTTGTGAACCAGACTCGGAATAGGCGCTCGCATCGGCTCGCAATAATGTGATCGGAGTTCAGCAAAAGGAAAACAGATGGAGACGCGCGCCCGCACGTTGGTGAAATCATTGGTTTGGACGTTGATCGGCGTCGTCTCGATGGCCGTTGTTGGCCTGATCTTTACAGGGTCGCTTGCCTTGGGGGGCAGCATGGCCGTGATCAACGCCCTGCTGGGGTTCCTGTGCTATCTGATCTACGAGCGGGTCTGGTCCGGCATCCGGTGGGGCCGGCGTGTCTGATGTCCTGCGCCGACTGCGCGCTGTGGAATGGCCGACATTGGGGCTGCTCATCCTGTGCTATCTTGCATGGGCGCTGGGCACGACCTGGCTTGCGGGGATCTGGTTGCCTCTTGGACTGATCACCGTCGTGTTGGCCACGGCGCTGCATTCGTCCCTGACACATGAGATGTTGCACGGGCATCCCTTTCGGTCGCCTTTCTGGAACGCAGTTCTGGTGTTTCCCGCACTCTCCGTCGCGGTGCCTTACCTGCGGTTCAAGGATACGCATCTGGCGCATCACCGGGATTCGATCCTGACGGATCCCTACGACGATCCTGAAAGCAATTATCTGGATCCGAAGGTCTGGGGCGGATTGCCGATCTGGATGCAATCTGTGCTGCGGTTCAACAACACCCTGGCGGGGCGGTTGCTGGTCGGCCCTGCGGTCGGCACGCTGGCCTTTGTCAGTGAGGACATGCGGCGCATCCGTGCCGGAGAGAGGCGGGTGGCACTCGGCTGGCTGCTGCATCTGCCGGCGGTTGGCGTGGTGCTTTGGTGGATGCTGCTGGTTGCTCAGATGCCGATCTGGGCCTGGGGGGCGAGCGTTTATCTTGCGCTCTCGGTTCTGAAGATCCGCACGTTTCTGGAACACCGCGCCCATGATGATGCCCGGGGCCGGACCGTGGTGATCGAGGATCGGGGGATCCTGTCGCTGATCTTTCTCAACAACAACCTGCATGTCGTGCATCATGTGCATGCGGCGGTGCCCTGGTACCGTCTGCCGGGTCTATATTGGGGGAACAGACAGCGCTATCTCAGCCGCAACGCGGGGTACTGCTATGCCTCTTATGCCGAGATCTTTCGCCGCTATCTCTGGCGGGCGAAGGACCCGGTGCCGCATCCGCTCTGGCCGCGGTAGCCGCACCCGTCCGGATTGAAGACACCGCCGGGGGTGGACGGCCCGCGCCTGACGCGTCACAAGATCCGAAATGGAAATCTGGGTCCTCGCCACGCTTGCCGCTGCCTGTTTTCAGACCGTGCGGTTCATGCTGCACAAAGTGCTGGCCAACGGGACGCTGAGTGCCACGAGCAGCACTTTCGCGCGCTTTGCCTATGCCTGTCCGGTGGCCGCTCTGGTTGTGGGGGGCTACTGTCTGGCCTTGGGGCAGGAGCTGCCAGGCTTGTCCGTTGGATTCTGGTTCTGGGGTCTGCTGGGCGGAATGGGACAGATCCTCGCAACCATCCTCGTGGTTCTGGCCTTCCGGGAGCGCAACTTTGCCGTCGGGATCACGCTGAAGAAGACAGAAGTCATCCAGACTGCCCTTCTGGGTCTCGTGTTGCTCGGAGAGGCGGTGTCCTTTCTGGGGTGGCTTGGGATCGGCGTTGGCCTTGTGGGCGTGCTGTTGTTGTCCAAGACACCGGGTCTTGAGACAGGGATCTGGCAACAACTCAAGAGCCGGGCCGTGGTGCTGGGCCTTGGGGCGGGGTTCTTTTTTGCGCTTGCGGGTGTGGGCTATCGCGCCACAACGCTGTCGGTCGAGAGTGACGACCCCCTCATGCGGGCCGGAGTTGCGCTGGTCATTGTGACATTCGGGCAGGCGGTTGGCATGGCGTTCTGGCTGCGCTGGCGGGAGCCGGGCGCATTGGCGCAGGTCTGGGCAGCGCGGCGTACGGCGGTCTGGCTGGGGGTGACGTCCATGGCAGGCTCGCTCGGGTGGTTCACGGCCTTCACCTTGCAGACAGCGGCCTATGCTTATGCTCTTGGGCAAGTCGAACTGATCCTGTCGCTGGCAGCCAGCGTGTTCTTTTTCAAAGAAAAGGTGAACCGTCGGGAGCTTTTGGGCATTGGCGTTTTGACGGTGTCGATCCTGTTGCTGGTTGCGGCAACCTGACAGGCACGCCGATTGACGCACAAAGCGGCAAATCGGCCGCATCCCTCTCCCTACCGCCCTTTATGTTGGGGCGATTCGGATAAGAAATAGTGAAACCCGACGGACCATTTTTGGCGAAGCCTCTGTTTTTGGCGTCTCCTGGCGCGCCACCACAGGCCACCACAGGCCGCCCGGCGTGGCGCCCAAGCCCTTGAACAGGTTTGGGACAAGGGCGCCGCTTGGGTTATTCCCGGGGGCCGAGATAGTCTGCGTCAGCGACTTTCTCCATCCAATCGGCGGCGCTGTCATTCACGGTCTCCTGGATCGCGAGATGAGACATGGCCACGTCCGGGGCCGCCCCGTGCCAATGCTTTTCACCCGGTGCAAACCAGACCGTGTCGCCGGGCCGCACTTCCTGAACCGGCTGGCCTTCGCTTTGCGCGAGACAGAGGCCCGAGAGAACCCGCAGGGTTTGCCCCAGCGGATGGGTGTGCCAGGCTGTTCGCGCTCCGGGTTCGAACGTCACAATGATCGCATTCACGCGCGAGGGGTCGGGCGCCGCGACAACGGGGTCGAAACGCACCGTGCCGGTGAAATACGCAGGATTGGCGGTGATCGAGGGGCGCGCGCCCACGCGGGTAATGTCCATCGGTGAGGTCCTTGTGCAACATGTCTGACCGCAGTCTAGCGAAAGCCGACACTTGTGACAGGGGGACGTGGCTGATAATCCGGTGAACGGCGTTCAATGCGGAGGCGCAGGTGGCGGGTCAAGTGGCAGAGCGCAAAGCGGCGCTGAAGGAAAAGCTGATCGCACTGGCAGAGGCCAGAATTGCGGCAGGTGGGCTCAGCGCATTAAAGGCGCGGGACCTCGCCAAAGAGGCGGGCTGTGCCGTCGGGGCGATTTATTCGCATTTCGATGACCTGAACGCCGTCGTCCTTGCGGTGAACGGACGCACGTTTCAGCGTCTGGGCGCTGTGGTGTCGGAGGCGGTGACAGATCCGTCCGGGGCCCCGGTGGACCGCTTGATTGCCATGTCGCTGGCGTATCTGCGGTTCGCCGACCAGCACACTGCCCTTTGGCGGGCGCTCTTTGACGTCGAGATGTCTGCTGATGGGCCCGTGCCGGACTGGTATCGCGGCGCGCTGCAGGGGCTGTTTGTTCATATTGCTGAGCCGCTGTCCGAAATCTATCCCGAGATGTCCTCTGACCAGCTGGATCTGCTGACGCGGGGGCTGTTTTCCTCCGTCCACGGCATTGTTCTGTTGGGGCTGGAGCGCCGTCTCTCGGCGGTTCCGGTCGGGGATATCGAGAATATGATCGCACTTGTGGTGACTCGGGTCGGGAATTCCCGACTTTTGTGAACACCGTTCAAAAAATGTCTTGAACGGTGTTCAGGAACTTGGCTACATCCACTCATGAACGATGTTCAGGAAACGGAGAGCCAAATGTTCGAAACCCTCAAGGCACTGATTTCCGGCGCCAATGCCCAAGCCGAAGAGCAGATGCGTGACCGCTTTTGCATCGAGTTGATCGACCAGAAGATCCGGGAGGCCGACGCTTCTCTGAAACACGCCAAGGTCTCATTGGCCGGTCTGATCCAGCGCGAGCGCGCAGAAACACGGCAGGTCAGCGCCCTGACCGCCCGCATCACGGATCTGATGACCCGCGCAGGCGACGCGTTGACCGCCGGTCGCGATGACCTCGCCCAGGATGCCGCGCAGGCCGTGGCCTGCATGGAAAACGAATTGGCCCAGCGGAAGGAAACCGTGGCGCGCCTCGAAAGCAGGGTCCTGCAATTGCGACAGTCGGTGGAGGCCGCGAACCGCAGGCTTCTGGATCTCAAGCAAGGCGCCATCGCGGCCCGGGCCGCAAAGCGGGAACGGGACATCCAGAAACGTCTGGGCGCTCATGTGGCCCAAGACACAGCCTTTGAAGAGGCCGAGGCGCTGATCGCACGCGTACTGAACCGCGATGATCCGTTCGAGCAAACCCAGATCCTGCGCGAAATCGACACCGGCCTGGCTCAAGGTGACGTCGCCGATCGCCTCGCTGAGGCCGGATTTGGCCCCGCCACCAAGAGCACAGCCGCCGATGTCATGGCCCGCCTGAAACCGGCAAACTGATCCCCAAACCCCTTTCTATTGATCCTTCCAACACCCTACCGGAGTATTCGACATGCACACTGATCGTAACGAAAACGGCCTGATCCTCTTCATCAACGGTGCGGGCGTCGCGCTTGCCTACTTGCTGCTCGGGGCGTCGCTCTGGCTCTCTGCTGATGTGCCGTTGGCCACCAAAGGCTATTGGGGCATGGGGACCCTGATGTTGACCATCAGCCTGATAAACGTGGTCAAATACCGCTTTGACTTCCGTCTGTCCGAAGACCGCCTGCGCCGCATCGAAGAAGCCCGCAACGAAAAGATGCTGGAGGAGGCGCTGAAGGACGACAACTGAGCCCGGTCCGACAGGCGCATGGGGCGGGGCAGAGGATGCCTCGCCCTGTTCTGACGTCGCCGGATGCGCCGCACCCTGTCAGCGCAGGCGGGTGATCTCGGTGCCAAAGAGGCAGCGGGGGAAGAACGGATAGGTGTCGGTGGCGAAGTAATGATACTTGCCGTCTACCATCGCGCCATTGCAGGCGTCGAGGTTGCCGGATCCTCGAACGAATTCAAAGTCCTCGTTGTATGTGCCATCATGGGCACCGCCGGGGGCGCTGGGCCGCGTGCCCTGTTTGAGCATGTAGGACGAGCGGGCATTGCCGCCGACGTAGTGAATTTCAAACCCGTCCGCAGCATAGCCCATCAGGGTGCCGCCATCGACAGAGACCAGCGCAGGCGGCATTCCATGGTAGTGGTACAGACCACGACGATCCACATGCGCGTTTTGCGCATCCAGACCCAGCGTCTCCCGTGCGCCCATGCCATCGAGGTTCCAGCCTGACGCCCGGTTTCGGGAATGGCCGCGCGGACTGCCCGCGTCATAGTAATCCGCTGTGCCGGGTCGGATGATCACCCCGTTCAGCGCAATCCCGGTGACCCGGACATCTCGTGGCTGCTTTGCCTTGACGGGCGCCGCCGTGACACAGATCTGGGTGTTTTGCGCCTGAATGCTGTGTGGGTTGCCGCGGTTGGGAAACCGTCCCGTGGCATGGTCGGGCAACCCGTCCGAAGAGATGCAGGTCAAATCACCCCTTGTCTTGATCTCTGCCGCTTGCGCGGACACGGCAATCAGGCCAAAGGCGATGACCACTGCGGTGGGAAAAAGCGTGCTTTTGAACGGTGTCCGCATCTCTGGGCCTCCTTGATCCTTGTTCAGGGTTCTACGGAGCAGCCCACCATTTCCGTCGCGCCTGTGGCACGTTTCCTTGCGACGATCCGGGCCGGCTCAGGCAGGTTCCGCCATCTCTTCGGGTGCGGGATCTGCACTGTTCAAGAGCAGCAGACTGTCGGCGCGCAGCCAGAGCAAGTAGCAGACCAGCAGGATGAGGCTCTGCCCGGTGCCGCTGGAAAAGGCGGGTTCGGACAAGGCGCGCAGGATCTCTGCCGCCAACCCGGCAATGGCAGGCAACCGGCTGAGCGGGACCGCCACGCGGAACGCATCGAACCCAAGGCGGACAGGCGTCCCGGAAATTCCGACGGTCTCAAGCCGCACCTGCCATTGTCCGTTTCGGGACAGGGCATTGCCAAACTTGCCGCCAGCCAGCAGCACCGTTGACAGCAGCGCCATGACATAGTCCCCGAACCAGATCAGCGCGATCGACAGCAAAAGCCCCGCGACCCCGGAGGTGAAATCGGCCATGCGCAGAAGACGGTCGCTTTCCTGCGGGGATGGGGCCGTGACAAAGGCGCGGTGATAAAGCTCTCCGCCGATCAGGAACAGGATCACCGCAAGGGTAAGCGCCGTGGCGCCGGGATCGCCGAGGAAATACTGCCAGACCGACGCCAGCGAACTGCCCCCCAATTGCCGAGCACCCCAGATCGAAAAGCCGACACCAGAGGCGAGGCCGATCAGGTTGCCAAGGTTGTAACATCCGCCGGGGCCCTGACAGCGGCCCAGAAGCGCGGTGGATAAGCGGCGGAATCCTGTCTGTGTCGTGGTTTGCATGAGATGCCTCGTATTGCCCAATGAGACCCGTGGCGGATCTGTTTCGAAACCCGGGGCTTTGCACAGCCCGGGAAGACCGATTGCGATGTTCCGGTGAAAGGACCGGACAGCGGTGATCCTAGCCGCCGGGCGCTGGGCGTCTGTGAGGCGTCACACATAGCGACGCCTCCGGCGTGGAATTGCGGGGCAAGGACAGAGGATTTGGCAATCCCGGGTTTGCGCAGTCTGACAAGAGGATGGGCCAAGATTTTGTATCAAAAGAAAAAACCCCGCGACCTGACGTCAGATCGCGGGGTGCATGCCTGATAGAGGCAGTCGAGGGTTTAGAGCCCGTCGTAAAGCGGGAAGCGTGCGCACAGCTCTGCCACTTCGCCTTTGACCTTGGTTTCGACCTCGGCGTTGCCCTCTTCGCCATTGGCGGCGAGGCCATCGACCACTTCGATGATCCAGTCGGCGATCTGGCGGAACTCCTGCTCGCCAAAGCCGCGCGTGGTGCCCGCGGGTGTGCCAAGACGAATGCCGGAGGTCACGGTGGGCTTCTCCGGATCAAATGGCACACCGTTCTTGTTGCAGGTGATATGGGCGCGGCCCAGCGCCTTTTCGGTGCCGTTGCCCTTTACGCCCTTTGGACGCAGATCGACCAGCAGAACATGGGTGTCCGTGCCATGGGTGACGGTGTCCAGCCCGCCCTTGATCAGTTGATCCGACAGCGCCTGGGCGTTCTTGATCACCTGCTCCTGGTAGGTCTTGAACCCGGGGCGCAATGCTTCGCCAAAGGCCACGGCCTTGGCGGCGATCACATGCATCAGGGGGCCGCCCTGGATGCCGGGGAAGATGGCGGAGTTGAACTTCTTTGCCAGCGCTTCGTCATTGGTCAGGATCATGCCACCGCGGGGGCCGCGCAGCGTCTTGTGCGTGGTTGTGGTGACCGCATGACAGTGCGGGAAGGGCGAGGGATACAGGCCCGCCGCGATCAGACCGGCGAAATGCGCCACATCCGCAAGCAGGTAGGCGCCGACGCTGTCGGCAATCTCACGGAACTTTGCAAAGTCCAGCTGGCGCGGGATGGCCGACCCACCCGCGATGATCATCTTGGGCTGGTGCTCCTTGGCCAATGCCGCGACCTGATCGTAGTCGAGCAGGTTGTCTTGCTGACGCACACCGTATTGCACCGCGTTGAACCATTTGCCGGACTGGTTCGGGCGTGCGCCGTGGGTCAGGTGGCCGCCCGCATCCAGCGACATGCCAAGAATGGTGTCGCCCGGCTGCAGCAGCGCCTGGAACACACCCTGGTTGGCCTGACTGCCGGAATTCGGCTGCACATTGGCGAAGTCGCAGCCAAACAATTCCTTGGCGCGTGCAATCGCCAGCTCTTCGGCGACGTCGACAAACTGGCATCCACCGTAGTAGCGGCGGCCCGGATACCCTTCGGCGTATTTGTTGGTCATCACCGAGCCCTGCGCCTGCATCACGGCGCGGCTGACGATGTTTTCCGATGCGATCAATTCGATTTCGTCGCGCTGACGGCCCAGTTCCCCACTGATCGAGGCAAAGAGTTCTGGATCGCGGGAGGCGATGTCTTCGGTAAAAAAGCCGTCTTCGCGGTGTGGGGCGTTCATGACCAGGACTCCTGTCTGGGGATTCGAATGGCGTGTTTCGTATCGGAAACTGGTCCATTCGCAAAGAATGGAAAGCGGTCTTGTGTAATATTCTTGCGTCCTCTCTGGTTCAATCGTGGAACATGTGGTTCCATCGGCACCAAACCCGGACTTCAGGAAACGATAAAGATGTCGCTGAGAATAGCCTTTTGCGCCTCCAGCGCACCCATCGCGCAGGCGGCACAGGCGACGCTGACACGTCGCTACGGCGACCACAACGAAGATTATGCAGACGTGATCGTGGCCCTTGGTGGCGACGGGTTCATGCTGCAGACCCTGCACCGGACACAAGCCAACCCCGCGCCGGTCTATGGCATGAACCGCGGGACCGTGGGCTTTCTGATGAACGCCTATTCAGAACACGGCCTGCCTGACCGGCTGGAGGCTGCGGAAGAAGCGGTGATCAACCCGCTCGCCATGCGGGCGGTCTGCGAGGACGGGCAAGAGCATCGGGCATTGGCGATCAACGAGGTGTCGCTGCTGCGCACGGGGCCGCAGGCGGCAAAGCTGCGGATCAGTGTGGATGGCAAGGTGCGCATGCCGGAACTGGCCTGTGACGGGGCGCTGCTGGCGACGCCTGCCGGGTCGACGGCCTACAACTACTCGGCGCATGGGCCGATCCTGCCGATTGGCGCCGACGTGCTTGCGCTCACGGCGGTTGCGGCTTTTCGGCCCAGACGCTGGCGCGGGGCGCTTTTGCCCAAATCGGCAGAGGTGACCTTTGATGTGCTCGAAAGCGACAAGCGCCCGGTCATGGCCGAGGCAGACAACAATTCGGTGCGCCACGTCGTGCAGGTCCACATCCGGTCGGAGCCACAGGTGCAACACAGGGTGTTGTTTGACCCCGGGCATGGCCTCGAAGAGCGTCTGATCCGGGAGCAGTTCGTCTGACGGGCTGCGCGTTCAGTTGCCCACTGCGGCCTCTTTGGGCAGGGTCGAGATGCGGGCAATTGCGACCTGCGCCTTGTGATCCCGTCCATAAGCCACGAGCGCGACGGAGCGCAGGCTGGCGGGATTCGGTCGCGCCGGCAGCAGCGCACCGGACGGCGCAAAGGTGTCGAAAGGCAATGAGATCTCTGTCCAATCTGTCGGCGCAGTGAAGCGCGCCTGGTAGTATTGCCAGGGCAGACGCGTGGCCGCGGTGCGCAAATGGATGAAATAGTCCTGCCCGTCGCCGCGCACCGTGATCTGCAACCCGCCTGTCTCTTTGGGCAAGGGGGCATCCAGATCCCGACGCACCTGGATAAAGCCGCCGCGGTTGACGGTCGACACGTTCCCCGCAAGGGTCAGAGCGCCTGTCGCGAACCTGGCGTCGCCCGTGGACTGACCACCCATGACCTGATCGGTAAAGAACCGCCACTGTCCTTGTTCGCGGGTGTCGGAAAGGTCGGCAATCATCATCGTGTCAGCAGCCGCGGCGTTTGTCAGGCAGAGCGCCAAGGTAAAAAGCAGATTTCTCATTTTCCTTGAAATAGTGTCGCGATCCGATGTGACCAGCCATGGCTGTGAACCCTTGCTTTACAAGATTGCCCGATAGTGACCGGATCAACAGGGGCTGTTCGCGAAAGTGGTTTGATGGGTTGAGGCGCTGGGTGCCTCGCCGTCGACGCTGTGCCGCATGGCCCGAGGATCCGGGCGATGGGGAGGGCAATATGTGCTTTGTGGCTGGCTGTCTGATTGAAACACCGGCGGGGCCGAGGCCGGTGGACAAGTTGGTAACGGGTGACGTGGTGCTGACGGCGGACGGCGGGGCCGAGCGGCTGGTCTGGGTCGGGCGGTCGCGGATCACCTGGGCCGAACAGATGGCAAGTCCGCGCAAGCGCCCAGTCCGAATCGGTACGGATGCGCTGGGCGCTGGCACGCCGGAGCGGGCTTTCATGGTCTCCCCGCACCACCGCGTGCTTTGCCGGTCCAGCCAGACGGCCCGCCTTTCAGGCGCGGAAGAGGCGCTGGTGCCCGCGATGGCCCTGACCGAACTGCCACAAGTGCGGCTTATGCCCTCTTTGCCGGGACTGGACTATGTGCATCTGGCCTGCGCGAGCCATGTGCTCTTGCTGGTGGAAGGGCTGGCGGTAGAAAGCCTGCTGCCCGGCCCGCCCGCGATAGAGGCCATGTCCCCCGCACAACGCATCGCCCTGGCGGAAGATCTGGGCTGGACGAATGCCACCTGGGGTCAGATCGCGCCCGCGCGTCCGATCCTGAGCCTGCGCAAGGCAGAGCGGCTGGTCACGCGCAGCATTCGCAGCGGGCAGCCGCTCGTCACTGCGCGCGACGGCCAAGGGCGCGAGACGAGCGTTCAGGCCTGACAAAAGGAACGCGGGGCAAGCCCCGCGCTACACCTGTTGTTCGTGTTTGCGCGCGGCGGGTCGCCCGTCATGGCGCGCATCCTGTGACAGTCAGGACGTGGTCGCTGCCTTGCCGCCCCCGCGCCCTTTGATCCCGGCGCGGGGTGTCAGTCCTTGGCGTAGCCGAGCTGCTGCAATGCGTTCTTGATCTCATCCAGGATGGCGGGATCATCGATGGTCGCGGGCATCTTGAAGCTTTCGCTGTCCGCAATCTTCACCATCGTGGCGCGCAGGATCTTGCCGGAACGGGTCTTGGGCAGACGATCCACCACGCAGGCCAGTTTGAAGGCGGCCACCGGGCCGATCTTTTCCCGGACCAGCTTGACGCATTCCTGGACGATCTCGTCGTGCGGACGGTTGGTGCCAGCGTTCAGGCAGACGAACCCCAGCGGCAACTGTCCCTTGAGCTGGTCTGTCACGCCGATCACGGCGCATTCCGCGACATCCGGGTGTCCGGCCAGCACCTCTTCCATGCCGCCCGTGGACAGCCGGTGGCCCGCCACGTTGATCACGTCATCGGTGCGCGCCATGATGTAGAGATAGCCATCCGCATCCTTCATGCCCGCATCGCCGGTTTCGTACCAGCCCGGGAAAGTGGTCAGGTAGCTCTTCTTGAATCGCGCTTCTGCGTTCCACAGGGTCGGCAAGGTGCCGGGTGGCAGCGGCAGCTTGATCGCGATGGCGCCCAGCGTGTCAGGGCCAACCGGGTTGCCACCTTCATCAAGGATCTGCACGTCATAGCCCGGCATGGGCTTTGCCGGAGAACCCAGCTTTGTCGGGAGTTCCTCGATCCCAAGCGGGTTTCCGGCGATGCAAAAGCCGGTCTCGGTCTGCCACCAATGGTCGACCACGGGAACCTTCAGCATGTCCTGCGCCCATTTGATGGTGTCCGGATCGGCCCGCTCCCCCGCGAGGAACACCGAGCGCAGGCCGCTCAGATCATACTTGCCGATGTATTCGCCCTTTGAATCCTCGCGCTTCACTGCACGAAACGCAGTGGGGGCGGTGAAGAAACACTTGACGTCATGCTCGGAAATCACCCGCCAGAAGGTGCCCGCGTCCGGCGTCCCGACGGGCTTGCCCTCAAAGACAACGGTCGTGTTGCCGTGAATCAGCGGCCCGTAGGTGATGTAGGAATGGCCCACAACCCAGCCCACATCGGATGCGGCCCAGAAGACCTCTCCGGGATCCACGTTGTAGAGGTTCTTCATCGTCCAATTCAGTGCGACCATGTGGCCGCCCGTGGGGCGAATAACGCCCTTGGGTTGGCCCGTCGTGCCCGAAGTGTAAAGAATGTAGGCCGGGTGGTTGCCTTCTACCGGCACGCAGTCCGCGGGCTGCACACCATACTGAAACCCATGCCAGTTCACGTCGCGGCCCGGGATCAGCTCAGCCACTTCCTGCTCCCGCTGAAAGATCACGCAGAAGTCAGGCTTGTGCTCTGACATCTCGACAGCGCCGTCGAGCAAGGGTTTGTAGTGGACCACGCGCCCCGGTTCCACGCCGCAGGAGGCGGCAATGATCGCCTTGGGTTTGGCGTCGTCGATCCGCACGGCCAACTCGCTGGAGGCAAAACCGCCAAAAACCACCGAATGTACAGCACCGAGGCGAGTACAGGCCAGCATGGCCTCCAGCGCTTCGGGGATCATCGGCATGTAGATAATGACGCGGTCGCCCTTCTCGATGCCCTTGGCACGCAGCGCCCCGGCGAGGCTTGCAACGCGGTTGCGCAGTTCGACGTAGGATATCTCCCGCTTGGTCTGGGTGATCGGGCTGTCGTAGATGATTGCGGTCTGCTCGCCACGGCCGGCCTCGACGTGGCGGTCCACGGCGTTCCAGCAGGTGTTCGTCATGCCATCGGCGAACCATTCATACATGTCATCGCCGAGGTCAGAGAGCGCCTTCGTGGGTTTCCGCGTCCAGTCGATCGCCTCTGCGGCCTGCATCCAGAATGCTTCCGGGTCCGCTTGCCACGCCTCGTAAACATCGTTGTAGCCCATGATGATCTCCTCTCTTGTCCTTGGGGACAGGGCTTAGGCGTGCGCTGGTGGGGCAGGCAAGCCTGTTGGCGCTTGTCAGGACAAGTTACCGCAGCGGGTTTGCGAATGCAGCCCGTCATGGCCTGCAAAGATTTGCAAACCCGCCGGAATGTTGCAGCGATATTTGATGACGATCAGAGTTTGCAAACTTGGTTCGCATATTTGCGGATCATCCTTGGCGAGGGGCGCAGAGGCCGCGACTCGCTGTTGTCACGCCCTTTGGGCCCCGTTCAGCGCGCGCGCCGGACCGGTTTGCAGGGCAGGGTCACGCTGACGTGTGCAGTGGTCGCGGCAAGGATGCTTGACCTCCCGCGCGCCGCGTGGCGTCCTGCCGGGACGAGCAGAAAAAAGGAAACGCAGATGCGGACATGTGTGCTGGCGCTGATCGCAATCTTGGGGCCGGGCCTTGCGCAGGCTGAATGGCAGGCAGATGTCGCGCCAGAAGACACAGCGCAAAGCGTGCAGGTCTGTACAGACGGACAGCGGTCCCGAAATGGTCAGACGCTTTGTTTTGGAATGGCTTGCACAGCAGGGACACCCATGCAGTTTACCTTGCAAGCCGAAGGCGAGGGGCTGTCCCTGCCGGGTCCCGATTTCGAAGTGCAGGTGTTCGTCGGCGCGCGTGTCTTGTCCCCGATGCAGTTTTCTGCGACGGACAGTGGCTTCGCGGCGCCGGTGACCAAAGCGCATCTGGCTGGATTGGACCGTCTCAAGGCGGGTGCCCGCATGGACCTGCGCTATTGGGAAAACGATGAACAACCTCCGGTGCGTTGGCGGTTCAGCTTGACCGGGTCGCGCGTCTCCATCGAGGCGCTGGAAGCTGTCTGCGACCTGCCGGATTTCGCAGGACAGGAGCGTTCCGAACGCCTGTCTCAGGACCCCGCAAGCGAGATACTTGGCGACATGGTCGAGGCCTGCGCGGCGTTGGACGGTCAAGTTGCCGAGGTCGAGGGGTATGCCGAGTCCATTGACCTTGATGGCGCGGCGCCGCTGGACCTTCGGGTGAACCACGGCTTGCTGGCCTGTTCCACCGCCGAAGACATGGTGTGCGGTCCGGCCGGGTGCCTGACATCGCTCTGGCAGGCGCTGCCGGAAGGCGGCTACCTGCGGGTCTTTCAGAACGCCGTCAGGGACGTGACGCCGGAGGCCGCGGGGGCCGTGCGCCTTTCCCTGCAGGGGTCACTTTGTGGACGCCGCAACGCGCCGCCCTGCGAGCGGGTCTACGTTCTCGACGACGACACCCTGGTGCCCGCGCCGCCCGAATAGCGCTTGCCGCAGGGGATCCGCGCGCGCCAGACTAGCTATAGGCCTGCACCGGCGTGCCCGCGATAGCCGCCATATTCAGCAATCCACGGGCCGAAATGGATGGGGTGACGATGTGCGCGCGGTTGCCCATTCCCATGAGAACAGGTCCGACTTCGAGCCCGCCCGCCTTTACTTTCAGGATGTTGCGCGTCGCAGAGGCCGCGTCCGCATGGCCAAAGATCAGCACGTTGGCGGCACCCTTCATCCGGTTGCCGGGAAACAGCCGTTCGCGCAGCTCCGGGTCGAGGGCGGCATCGACGTTCATCTCGCCCTCGTAACAGAAGTCGCGTTCCTTCTCGTCCAGCAGTGCGAGCGCCTCGCGCAGCCGTTTGCCGGACCCTTCGGCCTCGTTTCCAAAGGAGCTTTGGGAACAGAAGGCGATGTTGGGTTCCAGACCAAAGCGGCGCACATGGCGCGCGGCGCCAATCGCGGTTTCCGCAAGTTCTTCGGGCGAGGGGCGTTGGCGCACATGGGTGTCGGCAATGAACAGCGGCCCGTCTTCGAGGATCATCAGCGACAGCGCGCCCTGCGGATGGTGCTGCGGTGTGCCCAGCACCTGCCGGATGTAGTTCAGATGCCAGCGGAACTCGCCAAAGGTGCCGCAGATCAGGCTGTCAGCCTCGTCGCGGTGCACCATGATGGCGCCGATGGCTGTCGTGTTCGTGCGCATGATGGCCCGTGCAATGTCCGGCGTGACGCCGCGACGCGCCATCAGCTGGTGATAAGTGCCCCAATAGTCCCGGTACCGGGGGTCGTTTTCCGGGTTCACGATGTTGAAATCGCGCTCAGGCCGGATCTCCAGCCCCAGCCGTTCGCAGCGGGTCTGGATCACTTCGGGCCGGCCGATGAGAATCGGTGTTTCGGTGGTTTCCTCAAGGATGGCCTGCGCGGCGCGCAGCACGCGCTCGTCCTCGCCCTCGGCAAAGACAATGCGCCGGGCTGCCGTTGCCGCCGCCTGGAACACTGGGCGCATCAGCAGCGCGGATTTGTAGACCGAGGCGTTGAGCCGGGCGCGATAGGCGTCGAGGTCGTCCAGCGGGCGTGTCGCGACACCAGTCTCCATCGCGGCCTGTGCCACGGCGGTGCTGACGACGCCGGAAAGTCGTGGGTCAAAGGGCTTCGGGATCAGGTAATCCGCGCCAAAAGTCAGTTGTTCCCCGCGATAGGCTGCCGCGGCCTCTGCCGAGGTGGTGGCGCGGGCCAGCGCGGCGATGCCCTCGACGCAGGCGACCTGCATGGCGTCGTTTATCTCGGTCGCGCCCACGTCCAGCGCCCCGCGAAAGATGAACGGAAAACACAGCACGTTGTTGACCTGGTTGGGGAAATCCGACCGGCCCGTGGCGATGATGGCATCTGGCTTCACCGCGCGCGCCTCATCGGGCATGATCTCTGGCGTGGGATTGGCGAGGCCAAAGATGATCGGTGTGTCCGACATCCTCGCCGCCATCTCAGGCTTCAGCACACCCGGGCCGGACAGGCCCAGAAAGAGATCGGCGCCCCCGATCACATCGTCCAGCGTGCGCAGGTCGGTGGCCTGCGCAAAGGCGGCCTTTTCCGGGTTCATGTCCACGGCGCGGCCCTCGTAAACCAGCCCGTTGATGTCGCACAGCCAGACGTTTTCGCGCTTTACACCCAGTTTCAGCAGCATGTTGAGGCAGGCAATCCCCGCCGCGCCACCACCGGTCGAGACAACCTTGATCTCATCGAACCGCTTGTTCGCCACGTGCAGCGCGTTTGTCGCGGCTGCGCCGACGACGATGGCCGTTCCGTGCTGGTCGTCGTGAAAGACCGGGATCTTCATGCGTTCGCGGCAGATCCGTTCAACGATAAAGCAATCGGGCGCCTTGATGTCTTCGAGATTGATCGCACCAAAGGTCGGTTCCAGCGCGCAAACGATATTGGCGAGCTTTTCGGGGTCCGGTTCGTCCACTTCGATGTCGAAACAGTCGATGTTGGCGAACTTCTTGAACAGGACCGCCTTGCCCTCCATCACCGGCTTGGAGGCCAGTGCGCCGATGTTGCCAAGGCCAAGGACCGCCGTGCCGTTCGAGACCACGGCCACCAGGTTGCCGCGGGTCGTGTAGCGCGCGGCCGTCGATGGATCCGCCTTGATTTCAAGGCAGGCCTCGGCCACCCCGGGGCTATAGGCGCGCGACAGGTCGCGGCCATTCGCCAGCGGTTTGGTGGCGCGGACTTCCAGTTTTCCGGGCTTTGGGTTCTCGTGGTAAAACAGCGCTGCCTGGCGCAGCGTCTCTTTGGCGGAGTCGGAGGGCGTGTCGGTCATGCTCTGTCTTTCCCGGGTTGGTTTAGCGTTAAACCAAATCACTGTCGGTGCGTTTCGGCGCTTTGGGCCGTAGCAGGTTGACCGCTGGTTGGGTAGCATTTTCCCCTGCCGCAACGTCGCAGCGGGGCCATCGGGCGACGTCCAGTCAAGGGTTGCAAATGGCCCTTTCGCTCCCCAACATGTTCTGACCGGACAACGATCCGGGCCAGATCAGGGAGACCGATATGACATTGGCCGACGCGGCACGCGCCGTGCGAGAGAATGCCTATGTGCCCTACTCGCAGTTCAAGGTCGGAGCCGCGCTCCAGACCGCCTCCGGTGCTGTGCATGTCGGGTGCAACGTCGAGAATGTCGCCTACCCGGAGGGCACCTGCGCGGAGGCGGGCGCCATCGCGGCGATGGTCGCCGCAGGCGAGACAGAGATCCGCGCGGTTTATGTCATTGCCGACAGCCCGCAGCCTGTCCCCCCCTGTGGCGGTTGCCGGCAAAAGCTGATGGAATTTGCAGCGCCAGAGACGCCGGTCACGCTTGCCACCGTTGGTGGCGCTGAGCGGACCGTGACGGTCGGCGATCTCCTGCCCGGGGCTTTTGCCTCGGCGCATATGACCCATGCCAAACAGGACGGCGCATGATGGACGCGCGCAGCGTGATTGCCCAGTTGCGCCGGGGCGAGGAACCCGCACCCGCCGCCCTGGCGTGGTTTGCGCAAGGGTTGGCGGAGGGGTCGATCAGCGCGGCGCAGGGCGGGGCCTTTGCCATGGGCGTCTGTCTGCGCGGTCTGTCAGTGGCAGGGCGCGTGGCGTTGACCCTTGCGATGCGCGATTCAGGGCGGATTCTGGATTGGGATCTCGATGCGCCTGTCATTGACAAGCATTCCACTGGCGGGGTCGGGGATTGCGTCAGTTTCGTGTTGACGCCCGCGCTTGCGGCCTGCGGGGTCTACGTGCCGATGATCTCGGGGCGCGGGCTGGGACACACCGGTGGAACGCTCGACAAGCTCGAAGCGATCCCGGGCTATAGCGTTGCCGTGGACGAGGCCCGCTTGCGCGCCGTGGTCGCAGAGGTCGGCTGTGCCATCGTGGGCGCCAATGCCGACATCGCCCCCGCGGACAAGCGGCTGTATGCGATCCGCGACGTGACGGCCACGGTCGAAAGCCTGGACCTGATCTGCGGCTCGATCCTGTCCAAGAAACTGGCCGCGGGCCTTCAGGCGCTTGTGCTGGACGTCAAATGCGGCTCCGGCGCCTTCATGAAGTCCCGCGACGAGGCGCGCGCGCTGGCAGAGGCGCTGGTTTCCACGGCCAATGCGGCGGGCTGTCCGACGACCGCTTTGCTGACCGACATGAGCCAGCCGCTGGTCTCGTCGCTTGGCAATGCGCTGGAGGTGGACAAGGCGATGGAAGTGCTGACGGGGGCTGGCGGTCCTCTCCGGGATCTGAGCATCGCGTTGGGGGCCGAACTGCTGGCCACGGCAGGCATCACCGACGGCACAAGGCGGCTGTCCGATGCGCTGGACAACGGCGCGGCAGCTGAACGTTTCGGGCGCATGGTCTATGCGCTTGGCGGGCCATTGGGGTTTGTCGAGAACTGGCGCCGCTTCTTGCCCGAGGCACCGGTAATCCGCGAAGTGCCCGCGCCGCAGGCCGGAATTGTCACAGCCATAAACGGCGAAGCGCTGGGCCTCGCCGTGGTCGATCTTGGCGGTGGTCGCCGTGTCGAGACCGACGTCGTGAACCCGGCGGTGGGGCTGTCTGACGTGGTGACGCTTGGCACGGACATTGCCGTTGGCCAGCCGCTCGCCCGCATCCATGCCGCGCGCGAAGCGCAGGCAGATGTGGCGGAGCAGGCGGTGATCCGGGCGATCACGCTGTCGGATCGGGACTGCGCGGCCCCGATGTCGCCCCTCGTGCTGGAGCGTGTGGCCTGATGCGGGCTTTCGTCGTTGTTCTCGATTCCCTCGGGATCGGCGGCGCGCCGGATGCCCATGCCTATTTCAACGGTGCTGTCCCGGACACCGGGGCCAATACGCTGGGACATATCCGTGAGGCCTGCGCCGCCGGTGCCGCAGAACAGGGCCGGAGCGGTCCGCTGGCGCTGCCCAACCTCGCGTCGCTGGGACTTTGGCAGGCCGCCGACATCGCGCAGGACCGCCGTAGCGCGGGGGTGTCCCCCGCGTCCCTCCGGGGCCGTTGGGGCGCTGCGACCGAGGTTTCCCGTGGCAAAGACACGCCTTCGGGCCATTGGGAACTCGCCGGTGTGCCGGTGCCGTGGGATTGGCACTATTTTCCTGATGCGGACCCGGCCTTTCCGCCAGAGGTCATTGCCCTCACCTGCGAGATCGCGGGTACTGCGGATATTCTAGGCAAATGCCATGGCTCCGGGACGGTGATGATCGAACGCTTTGGCGCCGCCCATCTCGAGACCGGATGTCCCATCTGCTATACCTCCGCCGACAGCGTGTTCCAGATCGCCGCCCATGAGACGCATTTCGGCCTCGACCGGCTGCTGGATCTTTGCGCGCGACTCGCGCCGCATTTGCACAAGATGAAGGTGGGGCGCGTGATCGCGCGGCCTTTTGTCGGCGCTCCCGGCAGTTTTCGGCGCACCGCAAACCGGAGCGACTATGCTATCGCGCCGCCTGAACCGATCCTGACCAACTGGGTGCAGGACGCAGGCGGGCAGGTACATGCCATCGGCAAGATCGGTGACATCTTTTCCATGTCGGGCATCGACAGCGTGGTCAAAGGGCCTGACGTGGTCTTGATGGAACACCTCGCCCGCGCCATGGCAGACCAACCCGACGGCGCGCTGACCTTTGCCAATTTCGTCGAGTTCGACAGCCTCTATGGCCATCGTCGGGACGTCTCTGGCTACGCGCGCCATCTGGAATGGTTCGATGCAGCGCTGGGCCGGCTTTTGCCGCAGTTGCAAGAGGGGGACCTCTTGCTCTTGACGGCGGATCACGGCAATGACCCCACGTGGGTCGGCACCGATCACACGCGGGAACGCGTGCCGGTGCTGGTCGCCGGATGCGGCGCAGGCGAGATCGGGCAGGTCGCCTTTGCTGATGTGGCAGCCTCCGTGGCCGCCCATTTGGGAATATCTGCCCCGGGGCCCGGGACCTCATTCTTGTGATGGACGAAGAACAGCTGGCGCGGGTGATCGACCTGCCAAAGGTCGAACTGCACCTGCATCTCGAAGGTGGGGCGCCACCTGCGTTCATCCGTGGGCTCGCGCAGGAGAAAAACACCGACCTGCGCGAGATCTTCAAACCCGATGGCAGTTACGCTTACCGTGACTTCTGGCACTTTCTCGAAGTGTACGAGGCCGCCTGTTCCGTATTGAAGACACCGCAGGATTTTGCCCGGCTGACCACCGCGGTGCTGGAGGAAAGCGCCGCCAATGGCGTGGTCTATTCGGAATGCTTTCTCAGCCCGGACTTTTGCGGTGGCGGGGATCTGGGGGCCTGGCGGGAATATCTCGCGGCCATCCAGGAGGCC
>JBELMB010000129.1:0-14757 GCA_042088665.1 Sagittula sp. | reverse complement strand
GCGGCCTCTAGCAATTCCGGCAGGTCGGTGGCGCCGACCCCCTGAGCATAGGCCACGAAGCCGCTGTCGCCGTCGACCTCTGACCTGTCCTGCTCTTCTTCCGTGACGCGGCGCACGCGGCGGGGCCGGACCGGGGCGGTACGGGGCAGGGCGCTTTGGGCGGTGGGGTCCTCAGCGACGCGGGCTTGAGCGTCCGTCTCGGCGGGGTCGCCCACGCGCTGTTCGGCCACCAGCTTCAGCGGAGCGGAGCGCACCGGCGGGCTTTCGGCGGGACGGTCGGTGCGTGCACTGGACGATTGCGGTCGGCGCGGGCGCACCACGTTGGCGAGATCCTCGCGGTAAGGTTCCTGCTCTTCGGTGGCGTCGGATTTGCGTCCCAGCAGGCGATCCGCCTTGGTGGCCGCCACGGCGGCGCGCAGATGCGCGATGGCGGTGCGCCGGCGGTTGCCTTCGGGTTCGTCCATGGCGCTGTCGGTCTGGTCCATGAGGCGGGAGGTGTCCCCTTCCTCGACTTCCTGTTCGGTCAGAAGCGCGCGGGCCGGGCTGGCCATCTTGACGGTCTTGCGGGCGGTGTCGCGGATCAACTCCTCGGTGCCGCCGTCCTCTGCCTTGGGCTGGGTCAGCGCCTCCGAGGCGCGGGCATCCGCGGCCTCGAAATCGGCGGGCCAATCCGCGTCCTCGTCGTCATCCTCGTTCAGCGGCACGGCAACCGGGTTGTCCAGGCGCAGCGGCGCAGGCTCCGGGTCTGTCCCGGCTTCTGCATCGCTCCAGGCGTCGAGATCGCTGGACAACTCGGCCTTTACGGCGGCGAGTTCGCGGGCGAGTTCGTCTTCTTCTTCCTGCGACAGGCCGCTGTCGGGGCTCATCTCGGGCTGGGGCGCGGCGCTTGCCGGCTCAAGGTCCTGAAGGTCCGGCGCCAAGGCCGGGGCCGGCGCCGGGGGGACCTCGGGGAGGTCGGGCAGGAAGGCGGAGTCCTCTTCGGGGGCCTCATCCGGGTCTGCGATTTCTTCGATCTGGCCGTCTTGCACGGCCTTGAGGAAGTCGGCGCGCTTGACTTTTACCACGCGGGCGCGGGGGGCGGGTGCCTTCGTTTCGGCGATGGTTGCAACCGGGGTGGGCAGGGGGGGCGTGGCTTCGCTGTCCTTGACAAGGGCGGCGAGGGCGGCATCGAGATCCGGGTCGGAGACCGGCGCTTCGCTGTCCTCCAAGGCGTAATCGGTTGCGACCGCGTTGCTGTCATCCTCTGCAAAGAGGTTGAAATCCACGCTGTCGGACTCGGTGTTCGCCTCGGCGGGATCGCTGTGAATGGGCGTGTCCGCCGCGGCACCCTTGCCGGTAAAGGCGGAGAGCGCGCTGGCAGCGGCCGCGAGGCCACCGGCGGCGAGGGCCGTGTTCAGTCCGGCGTTGCCGGATGTGTCAGCGCTGTCATCCACGTCGTCCGCGGTTTTGGTATCGCCCAGAAGGCTGGCGATCGTGTCGGCGAAATCGGGCGTGTCCGTGCCGGTCGCGGCCGGGGTGTCGCCCAGCAGTTCGTCGACCGTGTCCGCCAACGGGTTGACATCGTTGAAACCCTCGAGCGGGGGGACATCCACGACCGTGGAGGTGTCGGGATCCTCGTCCACCTCATTGTCCAAGGCGCCGAGAAGGGCGTCGAGGGCGTCATCATCGACCTCTTCCCCGGATTGGGGGCCGATCACTGCCGTGGCGGGCTCTGCCATGGGGGCCTCGTCGGCGATGTCGCCTGTGGGCCCAGTTGGGGTCTCGGTGGCGGCCTCGGTACCGACCTCTGCGGCATTGCCGGAGACGACCGCGCGGATGCGGTCGAGCTTGGCAGCCACGCTATCAGGGCTGGAGGATCGCGGAGCAGGCGCGATGTCCTCCAGCGCGGCCGAAGCCGCAAGCGCCGTTTCGGCGGCGCTGTGTAAGGGGGCGTCCTCGGTCGGCGCGGTCCCGGCGTCAAGGGTGATATCCCATGGATCACTCTCGTTCGACGCATCCTGTGCGTCCGGGTCACGCGCCACATCGAGCGCAATATCGTCAAAGGCGGCAGCGGCGGCTTCGGCCTCTGCGGGGGCGAGGCGTTCGGTCACGACCGCGGTTGCCTCGATCGTGTCGTCATCCGGAAGATCGGATGCAAATCCTGCCGGTTGCGCCGTCTCGCTGCGCGACGGGCCTGCGGCGAGCGCCGCGGCCAAAGCGCCGGCAGAGGCGGCGGCGGTTGTCACCGAGACCGGTGGCGGGCCAAGTGTCAGGCGGCCCTCCTCGGCCTCTGCGCCAAGGCGTTCCCGCATCATCTCCGTCGCCAGGTCGGCGTCGAACTGCGGCGGTTCCGCGCCGAAGAAGCGATCCTCCCCAACCACGCCACGGAAGAACTGAGTCGTTTCCTTCACCACGGCAAGCGGATCCTCGAACCCCTCGGCAGTGCAGGAGAACGTGCCGTAGGAGACGGTCAATATCTTGCTTGAACTCACCATGTGCTGCTCACTTTCATTCGCGTTGCAACAGTGTGTTTACCATGATCAGTCAGTCGAAAGCTGATCGAATCTTTGCCCGATAGGGTATCATTTCGTGACCACATTGTGATCTGTTTCCCAGAAGGCGATTAATCCCCGATGAAGAGCCCCATTGTTCAAACAGATAGCACGGTCGTGCTGGTTGGCGGCGGGGCTTGTGATCCGGTGGTTCTTGCGGCGGCAATGGCGGCGGCAGAGGTGGTCGTGGCGGCGGATGGCGGCGCGGACCGGGTTCTGGCGGCGGGGCGGATGCCCGATGCGGTCTATGGCGACCTCGACTCGCTTTCGGCGCAGGCGCGGGGGCGGCTGTCACCGGGGGTGCTGCGCCCGGTGGCCGAGCAGGACAGCACCGATTTCGACAAATGCCTGCGCCACATCGAGGCGCCGCTGGTGCTGGGCTACGGGTTTCTGGGCGCGCGTCTGGACCATGAACTGGCGGCGATGCATGTCCTTGTGGCGCGCGCAGCGCAGCGCTGCCTGCTGGTGGGAGAAGTGGATGTGGTCTGTCTTTGCCCGCCGCGGCTGGAAATCGATCTGCCGCCGGGTCTGCGGTTTTCACTGTTTCCCATGGGGGCGGTTGGGGGGCGATCCGAGGGGCTGCGCTGGCCGGTAGATGGGCTGGCCTTTTCCCCGGCGGCGATGATCGGCACCTCGAATGAGGTCACCGGACCGGTTCGGCTGGATATGGATGCCCCAGGCATGTTGCTGATTCTGCCGGTCGAGACGCTGGTGCCCCTGTCACAGGCGTTGATGGCTGCGGAGGTCTGGCCACAGGTGTGACCCAAAAATCCCCCATCGGACACAAGGGATCCTGTTACGGTTCGCGCGCCTGAGGACGATCAGGGGGGCACTCGTGGGCGGCGCTTTGGCGCGCTGGCCCCGTCGTTGGGAACCATGGGCCGTATGCCCAGTCTAGGCCTCGGCGGCGGCATCGGCGCGCGCCTGCAGATCCCGCTCGCGCAGGACAATATAGACACCCGCGGCAATGGTGATGGCAATGCCCAGCGCCGCAAGCGGCCCGGGCAGATCGTCAAAGATCAGGTAACCCACCAGCGCGGCCACCGGGATTTCGAGATATTGCATGGGGGCGAGCGTGCTGGCAGGGGCGTACTTCAGGGCCCAGGTCATCACCAGATGCGCCAGCGTGCCGGTCATGCCCATCAGCACGACAAGGGCCCATGTGGTTGTCTCCGCTGTGGTCCAGGCCAGAGCGGGCACGGCCTGAGCGGGGGTCAGGGCCATCAGGGGCGCCAGCAGGACGATCGCGATCAGCGCAGCCTGTGCTTGCTGGGTGATCGGGTCGAGGACTTGCGCCAATTGTCGGCTGAGCAGCATGTAGACGGCAAAGACAACGGCCACGACCAGTGGGATCAGCGCGGGCCAGCCGACCTCGGCAAAGGCCGGTTGCAACACGAGCAGCGTGCCGATGAACCCGACCACACAGGCCAGCAAGCGCCGCCATCCCACGGTTTCGCCCAGAAAGACACGCCCCAGCAGCAGTGCGATAAAGGGCATGACGTAGGCAATCGCCACAGCATCCGCCAGCGGCAGGTACAATAGGGCAGTCACGACAAGGGCGATCCCGCAGATATGCAAGAGCGTGCGCGCCAGCAACAGCAAGGCGATCCTCGGGCTCATCCGCCAACTGCGACCCAGCGCAAGCGCCATCGGCACGAGAATCACCGCTTGCAGGGCAAACCGCAGGGTCACCAACTGGCCGACGGGAATCAGTGGTCCCAGCAGCTTGGCCAGAGCATCGGCAAAAGGCGCGAGGACGCAGAAGGCCAGCATAAGGCCGATGCCAAAGAGGGGACGGTCGGAAGACATGGCGGGAACCTAGGGTCGGGTGGCGCCAAGGTCCAGCGGTGGCGGGGGGTGTCGCCCGGAACGGGCGCCTTAAAAACTTCCGGAACGGGCGCCTTAAAAACTTCCGGAACGTGCGCACTGAAAAACTTCCGGAATGGGCGCTGGAGACCCGCGGAACCGGTGCCTTTGAGACCCGCGGAACGGACGCCTCAGAGGACCTGTCCTGCCAGGCTCCCGAGATAGCCGCAAAAGAAGCCGCCTTGGTCAGGACGAAAAAAAGTGGTCAAAGGCCGGATGCGAGACGGTTGCCCCAAGGTGGGTCCCTTCAACACATGCGCAGCAGGGTTAGGTGATAGGCCTGCGATGCTGAGGCGGCGATCAAGCGCCCGCCAACTAGGGCTTTGCTCTTTGCCCGAACGCAGACCGCAACCCTGCCAAGCTCTAGGGGTATGTTATAACGTATAAGATTCCTGCCGCCGACCAATCCCACAACCGCGCGCACAAGTCACCCACGGGATCCCATCTGCAAACCCAACCGTTCAGACCGGCGGGGGCGGCGCGGCGGCCCCCTTCGCGGTCTGCCGTTCCCGCGCAATGATGTAAAGACCAGAGGCAATGATAACGGCGATGCCGAGAAAGGTCAGCGGCGTCGGAAAATCACCGAAGGCGACGTAGCCCACGATCGCGGCCCCGACGATCTCGAAATACTGCAGGGGTGCCACCGTGCCCGCCGGGGCAAAACGCAGCGCAAAGGTCAGGCAAACATGCGAAATCGTCGCAATCAGCCCCACCCCCAGCAGGGTCCAGACCGCCAGCCCCTGTGGCCAGACCGGATCCCAAAGCACCAGCCCGCTGCCTTCGGCCAAAAGCGTCGGTGGCACCACCAGCAAGCTGGCCGCCAGCGCCGTATGGGCCTGCACCACCAGCGGGTGATCCTTCTGCGACATGGAGCGCGTCAACAGCATGTAGAGCGCGAACATTGCCGCGGTCCCCAACGGCAGCAGCGCAACCAGCCCCAGTTCGGCAAAGCTTGGCTGGATCACCAGCAGTGCCCCACCGAAACCCACAAGCGCCGCACTGACCCGGCGCACGCCGATAGGCTCGCCCAGCAGCAGCGCCCCCAAGAGCGTCACGAGAAACGGCGAGACAAAGAAGATCGCAATGGCATCTGCAATCGGCATATAGCGGATCGCCGTGAAAAAGCAGAAGGTCGCCAGCAACAGCGTCAGCGCCCGCGCAAGATGCAAGACCGCGCCCCGCAAACTCATCCGACAGGTCAGACCAAAGGCCAGCGCGAGCGGGTAAAGCAACGCCACCTGGATCACGAAACGAAACGCCAGGATCTGCGTGACCGGCACCACTTCGGGTGTTGCCTTGGCCAGCGCATCCATGACGGGCGCAATGGCACAGAAGGCCAGCATGAAACTGATGCCAAGCGGCGTGGTGCTCTGGGACATGAGACGAGGGTCCTGCGACGACGAGAACCCGACCTCTGCCACAGCCCGATGAGCGCTGCACGCCCAATTCCGCCGCAAGCCCGTCCCGCTGCGTCAATGTGACGGCCCGGAGAGCCTCCTCCCCGGAGGGCAGGCGCATCCCGGATGTTAGGGCAGAACCGCCAACCAGGCCCAGGCCGTGACGACCGAAAGCACCGTGGCGATCAGCACGCTCGAAGCGGCGACGCGCCGCGCACGGCCATAGGAATTCGCAAAGACATAAATGTTGATCCCCGGCGCCATGGCCGCCGTCAACACCGCCGATCGAAACGCGTCACGGCTGAGCCCGGACATCTGCCCCAGACCCCAGGTGACAATCGGGTGCACCCCAAGGGTCATCACGCAGACAAAGGCGATCACCCGGAGATCGCCTTGCGGCTTGTACCGAAAAAGCACCCCGCCCATGCCAAAAAGCGCCGCGGGCAGCGCCGCGCGGATCATCATGTCCAGCGCATCAGCCAGACCCGCCGGCAGGGTCAGGTTCACGAGATTGGCCATGAACCCCAGCGCGATGCCGATCACCAGCGCATTGCGAAACATCGCCCCCAGCACTTTGCCGGGCACGTCGCGCCCGGGCACACCCTGCTTGCGCGCCCGCGCGATCTCCATCGCGGTGATGCCGATGCCGTAACAGACGGGGGAATGCATCGCGACAATCACGAAATTCGCTTGCAGCGCGTCCACGCCATAAGCGCGCTCCGTGATCGCCAGCCCCAGCATGACCGAATTTGCAAACAGACAGCAAAAGCCAATGACCACCGCGTCTTCCCAGTCGCGCTCGAACACATAGCGCGCGCCCAGCATCCCGACGGTGAAACAGGTCACCGACCCGGTATAAAAGCTCACCAACAGCCATGGTTCGAAATCATCGCCAAGTTCCAGCGTCCAGAGCGCCCGGAACAACAGGCAGGGAATCGCAAAATTCTGGGTGAAGGACATCAGCCCGTCCACCGCCTGCTCCGTAAACCCGCCGCGCCAAGCCGCCATGTACCCCGCGCCGATCACCAGAAAGACCGGCAGGATCACATCCAGAAGCGCCTGCATCCTACCCCGCCCGCAAACCGGGTCGGGCGATGGTGCGACGTCCGTGCGGGCTTCTTTGTTTCACAAATACTCCGGGGGAGGCCGAAGGCCGGGGGCGGAGCCCCCCGCAACCTCGACAACTCGGCACCCGGCGCGTGTTCTCACAGCGCATAGCGCAGCACCATCCCGTCATGGGCCGGCATGATGTGCTCCGGCGTCTCCGCCGCCACTTCGTCATGATCCAGATCGATGTGCATGTTGGTCAGCACCGCGCGCCGCGGCCGGGCCTGCGCGATCCATTCCAGCGCCAGATCCAGATGGGCATGGGTGGGATGCGGCGTGCGGCGCAGCGCATCCAGGATCCAGCAATCCAGCCCCTGCAACTGCGTCCATGCCGCTTCGGGGATCTTCACCACGTCCGGCAGATAGGCCAGATCCCCGATCCGGAACCCAAGCGCATCGATGCTGCCATGGTTTACGTCAAAGGGCACCAGCGTGATCGGCCCACCCGCGCCGTCAACCGTGAAAGGTCCGGCAATGGTGTGCAGGTTCAGGATCGGCGGATAGGGAGAGCCCTCCGGCTGCACAAAGGCATAGGCAAAGCGCGACAGCAAATCCGATTGGGTCGGCCCATCCGCCCAGACATTCAGCCGCGCGCGCATGTTGAAGACGATCTGGCGCAGATCGTCGAGCCCGTGCAGGTGATCCGCATGCGAATGCGTCCAGGCGACCGCGTCCAGCGCGCCGATCTCTGCGTCCAGAAGCTGTTGGCGCATGTCCGGAGTGGTGTCGACCAACACCCGTGTCACGCCGTCGTCGGTCTCGCGCTCTACCAGCAGTGAACAGCGGCGGCGGCGGTTCTTTGGATTGTCCGGATCACAGGCACCCCAATGCCCGCCCAGACGCGGCACCCCGCCCGAAGATCCGCAGCCCAGGATGGTAAAACGCAGCTCGCCGCTCATGAGGCCGCGCTTTGCGTGGCAGGG
Source organism: Sagittula sp. (assembly GCA_042088665.1). Classification (GTDB taxonomy): domain Bacteria; phylum Pseudomonadota; class Alphaproteobacteria; order Rhodobacterales; family Rhodobacteraceae; genus JBELMB01. The sequence continues at coordinate 6,933 of JBELMB010000129.1, read as the reverse complement.
CGCCACGCGGCCGCCTTGGCAAAGAGCCGGTCGAAATTGGCCTCCGTCGCGGCGGCAAATTCCGGGTAGGACAGGCCAAACACCTCGGCCCCCTTTTCGGCGGTGTGCACCACATAGGCCGGCTGGTTGCGCTTTCCGCGGTAAGGCGGCGGCGCAAGATAGGGGCTGTCGGTCTCCACAAGGATCCGGTCCAGCGGCGCCGCGGCAAAGATATCGCGCAGGGCGCCGGACTTTGGAAAGGCCGCGATGCCCGACATCGACAGATAAAACCCAAGATCAAGCGCCGCCCGCGCCAGCGCTTCGCCAGACGAGAAACAGTGCATGACACATGTATAGGGCTGGCGGCGATGGCCCTCTGCGAGGATCGCCGCCATGTCGTCATCCGCGTCGCGCGCATGAATGATGAGCGGCAGACCGGTCGCCTGCGCTGCTTCGATATGCAGCCGCAGGCTGGCCTTTTGTGCCTCGGCGCTCTCGGCCGTGTAGTGATAGTCCAGCCCGCTCTCGCCAATGCCGACGAATTTCGGATGCGCGGCCAGCGCCACCAGCTGCTCCAGCGTGGCCATGGGCTCTTCGGCGACGCTCATGGGGTGGGTGCCGGCGGCGTAGAAAACCGGGTCATGGGCCTCGGCGATGGCGCGCACTGTGGGCTCTTGCCGCAGCTTCGTGCAGATCGTGACCATACGGTGCACGCCCGCGTCCACGGCGGCGGTGACAAAACCCGCCCGGTCGGCGTCGAAATCCGGGAAATCGAGGTGACAGTGGCTGTCGGTGATGCGCGGTGCGGTGCTCATGGGGACTCCTGTATCGGTGGGTATCTAGGAGGATGCCGGGGGGGTCAAGTTGCGCCGCAGGGCGCGCGCCCCGAGCCCCGCCCGGGGCCTGTTGGTTGGGCCGCACGGCTGGTCTGTGCGGGCGCTCATGGCCCGCGTGACCATGGTCCGGAGGGAAGACCAGCCATCAAGATGGCCATACGCCTTTTGTGCCCTTGCGCAGATACCGCCCACCCCGGTCTGGGACATGCCGCTCTTTATAACAGTGGATCGACCTTGAGGGGTGCGGGCAAAAGGAGGCACCGAATACACCGACTTCGGTGGGGGCGTTGAAACTGCGGCGGCGACCTGCGGATTTTGTCGCGAGTTCGAGGCATCGCCGCCATCGCGCGGCATCCGCGAACAGTTGCCGGTCAACGTGGGTTTTCCGCTGTCCAGACGTCGGTCCGGATCAAGGCACCCTCGGTGTTCACTGGCACGCTGGACGCGGTCAGACCTCTTCCAGGTCCGGGCTGGCAGCAGGGCTGACCGGCTGAGGCAAACCAAAAAACGCGCTTCCGTAAAAGACTGCATAAAACACCGCAAAAAATTGCGTCACGCGACACCGGGAGGGGGCTTGGGACGGGACGCAATGGGTCAGGGCGCGTCATCTGACAAGCTTCATGGGATTACATGGGACGCGGTATGGTTCGAGATGGGCAAAGCCCCGCTGATCCGAATCAAATCCAGAGATTCGGGGTGATTCTCTGGCCGAAAATGCCTAAATCAGCTTGGAATCCGGAGTATTCGCGCAAAGCTCTTGCCGAATGAGACGTGGATCTGGGAATTTGTGGGATTTTTTTGAGGCATTTCTTCGGTCGATATCTAGTGGGTCATGTGGATAACTCACACCACATAGAGGAGATGTTCGCGGAGTGTTCTTGATTAATCTTGATATTCCAAGGGCTTTAGAGCCGGCGGACCCAAAGAAATCCCATAGAAACCTGTTGATGCCCATGAATTCCCATGGCATACCTAAGTCACACGATGAGAGACGGGAAACGGGGCGCAAACAAGACCCCAAGCGAACACCAAAACAATAAAAAGCAGGTTTCATACAGGCACCCGCTTTCATCGTGACACAAGGATCCGGCGCGCGGGCGAGCAGACATCCCCCCAGGTGGCGCGCGCAGTCGGAGACACCCGCTTTGCGGGTCCGCGGTGGGTTGATCGATGGCAGCCGATCAACCCACCGCTTTTACGTTTTAAAGGGGGGTCCGGAGGGCCAGGGTCCGTGGGACGCAGGCTGAGGTTCAGAGGCGAGAGTCGACACAAGGTCGACACGAAAGGACGGGTGTCTATCCCTGCTTCCTTTCGGCGCGTTCTGGAGGCCGGTGACCCTGACTGGACCGATGGTCTGAACCCCAACTTCGTGATCGTCTACGGTGACCATCGTCGCAAGTATCTGGAATGTTACACAATCCAGGAGATGGAAGACGTCGAGGACCGGATCAGTGCCATGCCCCGCGGCAGCCAGAAGCGCCGCCTGCTGGAGCGTCTCTTTTCCACGCAATCCGCGACCTCCAGTGTCGACGAGACCGGGCGCATCGTGCTGCCTGCGAAACTGCGCGACAAGGTCGGCATCTCGAACGAGGCGTATTTCGCATCCAACGTCGACACCTTCCAGATCTGGGAGCCGAAGACCTACGAAGTTGAGGAGCTCTCGAAAACGGAAGAGTATCTCGATGATCTTCCAGATGACTTCGATCCCGTTCAATTGCTTGACGACGAGGGGGTCTAGGTGGCGGCCGCGGTGCAAACCGAAGGCCCCGCGCCGCATATCCCCGTCCTGCTTGCACCGCTCTTGCAGGCAGTGGCCCCGGTTGAGGGGGTCTGGATTGATGGCACCTTTGGCGCGGGCGGCTATGCGCGCGGGCTGATGGAGGCGGGCGCAGAGCAGGTGATCGGCATTGACCGCGACCCGCTGGCGCATCGGATGGCTGAGGCCTGGATCGGCGATTGGCCGGGTCTTTCCCTTGTGCGGGAAAATTTCTCTAATCTGGATAAAGTTGCCACGCGGGCAGATGGCGTCGTCCTCGATCTGGGCGTGTCGTCGATGCAGCTTGATCTGGCGGAACGCGGCTTTTCCTTCATGCGCGATGGCCCCTTGGACATGCGGATGGGGCAAGAGGGCCCAACGGCGGCCGAACTGGTGAACACCGCGTCCGAGAGCGCGCTGGCCGACATCCTCTATATATACGGTGAAGAGCGCCAATCGCGCCGCATCGCCCGTGCCATGGTCAACGACCGCCCGTTTTCGGGCACGCTGGCGCTGGCCGGCATGATCGAGAGCGTGCTGGGCCGTACGAAGCCCGGACAGGCCCACGCCGCCACCCGCAGTTTTCAGGCGCTGCGCATCGCGGTGAACGGCGAATACGATGCGCTCTGGCAGGGGTTGATGGCGGCGGAACGGGTGCTGCGACCGGGCGGCAAGCTGGCCATCGTCACCTTCCATTCGGTCGAAGACCGCATGGTGAAACGCTTTTTTCAGGCGCATGGCGAGAAACGCGCCCATGTGAACCGCTACGCGCGCGAGGAGACGACCCCGACCGCGCCGTTCGAGATCCTGACCCGCAAGGCCGTCGCCGCCGATGCGGGCGAGCTGGCGGCCAACCCGCGGGCGCGCTCTGCCAAACTGCGCGTGGCGCGCCGCACCGATGTGCCCGCCCAGCCCATCGAGGCGGAAGATCTGCAAATGCCCATGTTGAAAGGGCCCATCCAGAAGGGGAGAGCCTGATGCGCTCGCTGTTCTTTGTGCTGTCCGTACTGGCGGTGATCGGGTCCGGATTCTGGGCCTATACCGAAATCAACCTGACGCAGGACGAACTGGACGAAGTGGATCTGCTGCAAGAGGACATCGCCCTCGCGCGCGAGCGCCTGTCGATCCTGAAGGCCGAATGGGCCTATCTGAACCGCCCCGACCGGTTGCGTGACCTCGCGGATCTGAACTTTGACCGTCTCGGGCTCTTGCCGCTGCGGCCCGACCAGTTTGGTCAGATCGACCAGGTGGCCTATCCCGCGCCGCCCGCGCTGGAACTGACCCAGCCGGTGGAGGTCTCCAGCGTCGGAGCAACAAACCCATGACCCGCCAACCGCTGCGCCCGCTGGCCCGCATTCTCGACGCCCGCCAAAAAGGCGAGAACCCCGATGCGATCGAGCGCGAAAATCGTCGTTTGCGGCACGAAGACATGCGCGACAGCTTGCGTCTGAGGGCCGAAGGACGGCTTTTGGTGCTCGCCGTGATGTTCTTTTGTGCCTACGCGGTGATCGGCGCGCGCATGGGCATGCTGTCCGCATCCGAGCCGACGGAGCCCAGAGCGCAGACCACCGGCGGCTCCATCATCGCGACCCGCGCCGATATCGTTGACCGCTACGGGCGGCTTTTGGCGACGAACATGTCGACCCATTCGCTCTATGCGCATCCGCACCAGATGATTGACCCGGCAAAGGCCGCGCTGCGTCTGGCAGAGATCTTTCCGGATCTCGAACAGGACAAGCTGCTGGCGCGCTTCACGGACCCCAAGCGCAAGTTCATCTGGGTCAAGCGCAAGCTGAGCCCGGAGCAGATGCAGCAGGTGCATGAAATCGGCGAGCCCGGGCTGCTGTTTGGTCCGCGCGAGATGCGGCTTTATCCCAATGGCGCGATTGCGTCGCATGTCTTGGGCGGCGCGAGCTTTGGCGAAGAAGGGGTGCATTCCGCCGAAGTGATCGGCACCGCGGGCATCGAAAAATTCTTTGACGCGGAACTGCGCGACCCCGCGCGCGAAGGCGTGCCACTGACCTTGTCGCTGGATCTGACGGTGCAGGCCGCGGCAGAGCAGGTGCTGGACGCCGGCATGAAGCTGTTGAATGCCAAGGGCGCGGCCAGCGTGTTGATGGATGTGCACACCGGCGAAGTCATCTCTATCGTGAGCCTGCCGGATTTCGACCCCAATGACCGCCCGCGCCCCCCGGCACAGGGCGATGCCTCTGACAGCCCGCTGTTCAACCGTGCGGTGCAGGGCGTCTATGAGCTTGGCTCGACGTTCAAGATCTTTGCCGCGGCGCAGGCCATGCAGTTGCGGCTGGTCAACCCTCAGACGGTGCTGGACACCTCGCCGCCAATGGAAGTGAACGGTCACAAGATCGGCGAATTCCGCAACAAGAACTACGGGTCGCTCACAGTCGAAAAGATCATTGTCAAAAGCTCCAACCGGGGGACCGGCAAACTGGCGCTGATGATCGGCGGCGCGCGGCAGCAGGATTTCCTGCGGACGCTGGGCTTTTTCGACCCGCCCCCGCTGGAAATCTTGGAGGCGCGCGGTGGACAACCGCTGTTGCCGCCGCGCTGGTCGGATATCTCGACCGTGACGATTTCCTATGGTCATGGCATCTCGACCACGCCGCTGCATCTGGCGGCAGGCTATGCGGCGCTGGCCAATGGCGGGCGCACGGTCAAGCCGACCCTGATCAAGCAGGCCGGACCGCAGTACCGCGACGTGGTGCTGAGCCCGAGCGTGGCGCGGGCCTCGCTGGACATGCTGCGGCAAGTGGTGGCGCATGAGGATGGCACGGCCTCTTTTGCAGAAGTGCCGGGCTATCACGTGGGTGGCAAGACGGGCACGGCGGACAAGCCGCGCGAACGCGGCGGCGGCTATTACGACGACAAGGTGATCGCCACCTTTGCCTCGGTCTTTCCCGCGCATGACCCGCGCTACGTGCTGGTGGTGACGCTGGACGAACCGGTGGAGACTTCCGGCAAGAAACCGCGCCGCACGGCTGGCTGGACAGCTGTGCCGGTGGCCGCAGAGATGATCACCCGGGTTGCTCCGCTTCTGGGCTTGCGTCCGGAATACGATACGGGGCATTTGACCCGTACCATGAACGCCACCGAGTGAGGCGCAGCGGCGCCCGGCACAGGGCATCGGCGCGATGGGTGGCAAGGCAAGACCAGAGACAAGGTGGGGTACAGGGCCGAATGGGGGCGGAACAGACAGCGGGAACCAAGAGCCTGGGCCAGTTGGGCCTGACCGCGCGCGGCGGACGCGAGGCGCGCATCACGGGGCTGGCCGTGGACAGCCGAGAGGTCCGCGAGGGCGCGCTGTTTGCCGCTTTGCCGGGCACGCGAGTCCATGGCGGCGACTTCATCAAATACGCCTTGCGCATGGGCGCCGCGGCGATCCTGACCGATGCAGAGGGCGCGCGCATCGCCGCAAACGAACTGGCCGCATCCGATGCGGCGCTGGTGATCGCAGAAGACCCCCGGCAGGCGCTGGCCTTCACCTCTGCGCTTTGGTTCGGGCGGCAGCCCGAAACCGTGGTCGCGGTGACCGGCACCAATGGCAAGACCTCGGTGGCGAGCTTCACCCGGCAGATCTGGCAGGAACTTGGGCTGCGCGCCGTCAATCTGGGCACCACCGGAGTCGAAGGCGACTGGCAGGCGCCCCTGCGCCACACCACGCCAGAACCGATCACGCTGCACCGGATGTTGTCCGGTGCCGCGGAGCAGGGGGTCAGCCACGCGGCGATGGAGGCCTCGTCCCACGGGTTGGCGCAGCGCCGTCTCGACGGGGTGACGCTGGCCGCGGCGGGGTTCACGAATTTCAGTCAGGATCACCTCGACTACCACGCGAACTTTGACGACTATTTCGCTGCAAAGGCCGGGCTTTTTGCGCGTGTCCTCAGCGAGGACGGCATCGCGGTGATCAACATCGACGATGCCCGTGGCGTGGATCTTGTGGCGATCGCCCGGGCGCGAGGCCAAGAAGTTCTGACGGTGGGGCGTGACGCGGCGGACCTGTGCCTTGAGGCGCAGCGCTTTGACGCCACGGGACAGGAAATCCGGCTGCGCTATGACGGTATGCTCCGGCAGGAACGGCTGGGCCTGATCGGCGGCTTTCAGGCGGAAAACGTTCTGGTCGCGGCGGGGCTTGCGATGGCCTGTGGCGCGGATCCCGAAGACGTGCTGGACGTATTGCCGCTGCTGCGCACGGTGCGCGGCCGTATGGAACTGGCCGCAACACGCACCAATGGCGCGGCGGTCTTTGTGGATTACGCCCATACGCCGGATGCGGTGGCCACTGCCATCGCAGCTTTGCGCCCGCATGTGATGGGCCGTCTGGTGGCAATCATCGGCGCGGGC
>JBELMB010000128.1:0-14777 GCA_042088665.1 Sagittula sp. | reverse complement strand
TCCGATCTTGGGCCGGATCACCGACCTGATGAAATCTGGCGAAGCCTTCGAGGATCTGGGTGTGCCAAAACTCACCCCGGAGACGGATCGCGCGATGATCTGCGGCAACCTCGCTTTCAACATCGAGTTGAAAGCCATGCTTGAGGACTACGGCCTCGAAGAAGGCGCCAATTCTGACCCAAAACACTACGTCGTCGAAAAGGCCTTTCTCGACTGACGGACCTGTCTGCGGGGACTGCGGTGTTCTGGCGCGGCTCCATTTGACAGATACAGGGCGCGGTCACGGCTGCGCCCTCTTTTGTGCCTGAATGTCTAGCGCGTGAATGTCTTGTACCTGAATGGTTTCAACCCGGCCCCACGCGGCATCTCAGCGGTCTGGCGTCCAGCCGTGCCTCAAAGACAAAAAAAACCGCCGCACTCCGGGACAGGGAGGCGGCGGCAAGAAGCGTGGCAGGCAGGGCGCCGGGGCCAGTTTCGGTCACAGGCAGAGAACCGAAAGGGGGATAGGCAATTGCGTCGGGACAGATGACGCAGGGGCCCGGCGCCCATACACACGCAGGCAGAAACTCTAGATAAAACTGGGCAGATGCAGCGCCCCAAGAAGGATCACGATCAAGGACAAGGCGCCAAGCGCATCTTGCCAAAGTGTACCTGTCTGGCGGTGCAGTACGGCTTTCACTGTTTCGATCATCGCGTCCTCTCCTGTGTCCGCTGTTAACCCTTTGTTCTCATATCATTCACCTCTTGTAAAGAACTTAATGAGAACATTTGAGAACAAATCGCGATATTCTCACAGAACCTGTTCTGCAGGACACGGGTCATGCACAGCCAGATCGGCCCCGCGCCGGTCTGACATCCACCGATATACCTGCAGCTTTGCGTCATGAGACGCATTGCTCAGCCAGTGGGGGTGGGCGCGTCTCCAACGGGCATCTGCGGTGTTCTTTTTGGAAAACTTCGCCGCGACACTTGCGGTCCAGCAACCTCGACCCTGCGTCGCGTGATGGCAACAATGGCTTGGGAAAACCGTCTCGCCTAGCCCACACCGATCAGCTTGATCGCTTCGTCCTGCCGCATCAACCAAAGCAACATCCGCGCCGCCGCGCCGCGCGGGCTTTGCAGGTCCGGATCCTCGGCCAGCAGTTTGCGCGCATCCGATTGGGCCACCGACATCAACCCCGCCTGCCGCTCCAGATCCGCGACCTGAAAACGCGGCAAGCCGCTTTGTGCCACGCCGATGACATCCCCCGCGCCCCGCATTTCCAGATCGACCTCGGCGATGCGAAAGCCGTCTTCGGTCTCGCGCAGCGTGGTCAGCCGCGTCTTTCCTCCCTCGGAGAGCGGCGCCTGATACATCAGCAGGCAGGTCGAGGCCGCAGCCCCCCGGCCCACACGCCCGCGCAACTGGTGCAACTGCGCAAGGCCAAAGCTTTCCGCCCGCTCGATCACCATGATCGAGGCATTGGGCACGTTCACGCCCACTTCGATCACCGTGGTGGCCACCAGAACCGATGTCTCCCCGGCCACGAATCGCGCCATGGCCGCGTCTTTTTCCGCCGGAGGCAGTTGGCCGTGCACCAACCCCACGACCCCCTCGCCAAGGGCCGCGCGCAGCATCTTGAACCGGGCCTCGGCCGCAATCAGGTCAGAGGTCTCGCTTTCCTCGACCAGCGGGCAGACCCAATAGGCCTGACGCCCCTCGGCCACGGCGCGGCGCAAATGGTCCACCACTTCGTCGATCCGCTCGGTCGAGATAAGCGCCGTCTTGACCGGCGTGCGCCCGGGGGGCTTTTCATCCAGAACAGAAATGTCCATGTCCCCGTATTGCGCAAGCGCAAGGCTGCGGGGGATCGGCGTGGCGGTCATGACCAGCACGTCCACCGCCGCGCCCTTCTGTCCCAACTCAAGCCGCTGGCGCACGCCGAAACGGTGCTGTTCGTCGATGATCGCCAACCGCAGATCGGCAAATGCCACATCCGCCTGGAACACCGCATGGGTGCCCACAAGGATCCGAATGTCCCCCTGCGCCAGCGCGGCAAGCTTTGCGCGCCGCTCCGACCCCTTGTCGCGTCCGGTCAAAAGCTCCAGCACGACGCCAGCCTGCGCGGCCAGCGGTTGCAACCCTTCGAGATGCTGCCGCGCGAGGATCTCTGTCGGGGCCATCAACACGCCCTGACCGCCGGCCTCGACCACGGCAAGCAGCGCCATGAAGGCGACCAGCGTCTTGCCCGACCCGACATCCCCCTGCAGCAGGCGATTCATCCGTTCCGGCTGCGCAAGATCCTCCGAGATCTCCTCCATCGCGCGCGCCTGCGCGTTGGTGGGCCGATAAGGCAGCGCTTTCAGAACCTTGTTGCGCAGGCGGCCGTCGCCGCGGCTGATGATCCCCCGCCGTTTGCGCCTGTCCGCCCGCGCCAAAGCCAACGTGACTTGATGCGCCATGACCTCGTCATAGGCCAGACGCAGGCGCGCCGGGGCCGTCGGCGCGATGTCGTCCAGCCCCTGCGGCGCGTGCACCTGCGCCAAGGCCGCGTGCCAATCGGGCCAGCCCTCCTGCGCCTTCTGCGCCGGGTCGATCCATTCGGGCAACTCCGGCAAACGGGTCAGCGCATCCCCCAGCGACCGCACCATGAGCTTTTGTGTGACATTGCCGGTCAGCGGGTAGATCGGCTCGAATTCGGGCAAAGCGTCAGTTTGATCGAGGGCAAGCACGTGATCGGGATGCACCATCTGTGGCATGCCCTCGAACAGCTCCACCCGGCCAGAGACAAGCCGCCGCGCGCCCGTTGGCAACAGCTTTTGCTGGTACTCGGAACTGCCCCGAAAGAACACCAGCTGAAACCGCGTCGCGGCATCGTCCACATCGACGCGGTAAGCCCCCCCCTTGCGGCTGGGCGGCCAGTGGCGGCCGACCTCCACCGCTACGGTCACAATGCTTGGGAAATCAGCGCCTTGCACAGTCTCCCGCGGGCGACGGTCAGTGACGGAATAGGGCAGCGTGAACAGCAGGTCGCGGGGCGCAAGCGTGCCCGCCTGCCCCAGCGTTTGCGCCGTCTTGGGGCCAATGCCGTCCAACCCCTTGAGATCCGCAAAGAGCGGCCAAAGCACCTCTGGCCGGCCGCTCATCCTCCGATCAACTCCAGCCAGCCGTCTTCGTCCAGGACGGTCAAGCCAAGATCGCGGGCTTTCTTCTCTTTCGATCCGGCACCGGGTCCGGCGACGACGATATCGGTCTTTTTCGACACGCTGCCCGATACCTTGGCGCCGAGGCTCTCGGCCCGCGCCTTGGCCTCGGCGCGTGTCATGCGCTCAAGGGAGCCGGTGAAGACGACGGTTTTGCCGGCCACGGGGCTGTCATCGGCCTGCGGCGCGGCCTCGGACTGCACGTCCAGATGGGCGACAAGCCGCTCGATCGAGGCGCGCTCCGCCTCTTGGGTCATCGCCGATACCAGCGAGGTCGCCATGACGGCACCCACCCCGTCGATGGCCAGAAGGTCGTCCCAGGCGTCCCCCTCCAGCGGGGCCGCCGCCTGCATGGCCTTGTCGAACACCTCCCACGAGCCATAGTGGCGCGCCAGGAGGTTTGAGGCACTCTCTCCGACGTGGCGCAGACCGAGGCCGAAAATCAGCCGCCCCAATGGAATGCGCCGCCTTTCGGCAATGGCGGCAAAGAGGTTGGCGGCGGATTTCTCGCCCCAACCTTCGCGATTGCTGAGTTTCTGCAACCCTTTGGAAAAGCGGTCTTCGAGGGTGAAAATATCGGCAGGTTCGCGGATCCAGCCATCGATGTAGAACTGCTCCGCTTGCTTGGCGCCCAGCCCCTCGATGTCAAAGGCGGCACGTGAAACAAAATGCTTCATCTTCTCAACGGCTTGCGCGGGGCAAATCATGCCTCCAGAGCAGCGCCTGATCGCATCGCCCTCCTCCCTGATCGCCTCGGAATTGCACTCTGGGCAAAGGGTTGGAAAGACAAAGGGGCTTGCTCCCTCGGGCCGTTTGCTCAGGTCCACATCGGCGACCTTGGGGATGACATCGCCTGCGCGGTAGACCTGCACCCAGTCGCCCACGCGGATGTCCTTGCCCACGCCGTGCTCATCCGCGCGAATGGGATTGCCGGAGTTGTCGCGACCCGCGATGTAGTCCTCGTTGTGCAGCGTCGCGTTGGACACAACCACGCCGCCCACGGTCACCGGGGTCAAACGCGCCACGGGGGACAGCGCCCCGGTCCTGCCAACCTGAATGTCGATCGCTTCGAGGCGCGTCCATGCCAGTTCGGCGGGAAACTTGTGAGCGATGGCCCAGCGTGGCGTCGTCGACCGAAATCCGAGCCGCGCTTGCAACGCCAGATCGTCCACCTTGTAGACCACGCCGTCGATATCGTAGCCCAGCGTGGCGCGCTGTCCTTCGATGCGGGCGTAGTGATCCAGCATCTCCTGCGGTGACGTACAGAGTTTGGTCAAGGGGTTGGTCTGAAAGCCGAGCGCGGCGAACCTTTGGATCGCACCGCTTTGCGTGTCGGCCAGCGGTTCGGACAGCGCGCCCCAGGCATAGGCAAAGAAACGCAGCGGTCGATCAGCGGTGATGCGCGCATCCAGTTGGCGCAATGACCCGGCGGCGGCATTGCGCGGATTGGCGAAGGGTTTTCCGCCTCGCTCCGTCTGGCGCGCGTTCAGGTCTGCAAAGTCCGCGTGGGTCATGTAGACTTCGCCGCGAACTTCCAGCAGATCCGGCGCGCCTGTCAGCCTTGCCGGAATGTCGGCAATGGTGCGCGCGTTGGTGGTCACGTTTTCTCCAACTGCGCCGTCACCGCGCGTGGCAGCCTGAACCAGTTCGCCGCGCTCATAGCGCAGGCTGAGGGACAGACCATCGATCTTTGGCTCCGCTGTGTACGCGAGGGGCACTGTTTCCTCGAAACCAAGGTAGCGACGAATGGAGGTGTCGAAATCTGCAATGTCCTCCGCGTCGAAGGCATTCGACAGCGACAGCATGCGTTGTGCATGCGTGACTTTGACAAAGCTCTCACTGGGGGTGGCGCCGACCTGCTCGCTTGGACTGTCGGCGCGCTTGAGGTGCGCAAATCGCGCCTCGATCCTGGCATTGCGGCGCTTCAGTCGATCATAGTCCGCGTCAGAGAGATGCGGGAGGTCTGCTGTGTGATAGTCCGCATTGGCCCGCGCCAAGACAACAGAAAGCGCGCGAAGTTCTTCGCGCGCCTGATCTTCGGTCAATAGATCGACCGGGATTTCTTCTGCCATGTCCATCCCCTCCACCTCTGCGTCCGCCTGCGCAGTGATACGGCGATGGGATTGAGAGGTCCAGTCGCCGTTGGATGGTCGGACTGAGCCGGGTATTACCCGGTTGCCGCGATGACTTTTGGCTCGTCCTGACTGGGTTCGGGATCACGCAGAACATAGCCGCGGCCCCAGACGGTTTCGATGTAGTTGTCGTCGCCGGTCGCCTCAGAGAGCTTTTTGCGCAGCTTGCAGATAAAGACGTCGATGATCTTCAGTTCCGGCTCGTCCATTCCACCGTAGAGGTGGTTCAGGAACATCTCCTTGGTCAGGGTTGTGCCCTTTCGCAAGGAAAGGAGTTCCAGCATCTGGTATTCCTTGCCCGTGAGATGCACAGGTTTACCAGTGACTTCGACCGTCTTCGCATCCAGATTGACGGAGATCTTGCCCGTGCGGATGACCGATTGCGAATGTCCCTTGGACCGGCGAATGATCGCGTGGATGCGCGCTACAAGTTCGTCCCTGTGGAACGGCTTTGTCATGTAGTCGTCTGCGCCGAAGCCGAAGCCCTTGATTTTCGACTGGGTATCATCTTCCCCCGTCAGGATCAGGATCGGCGTGTCGATGCGGGCCACCCGCAGCTGGCGCAGCACTTCGTGTCCGTTCATATCCGGCAGGTTCAGGTCCAGAAGGATCAGATCATAGTCATACAGCTTGGCCAGATCTATCCCCTCTTCCCCCATGTCCGTGGAATACACGTTCAAATTCGCGTGGCTCAGCATCAGTTCGATGCTTTTCGAAGTGGTAGGATCGTCTTCCACAAGCAGTATGCGCATGGGGCAGTCTCCGGATAAAACTTTGGCTGAATTCACCCTGAATGAAAAAGGTTAACGCCCTGTTACTATACCAGAAGGCCAGTATAATTCAATTCAGGGTTGCCGATACTTCTGTACGCGGGTCACCTTGAGCGCATCTTCGCCGTGTTGAGTCGCAGCCTTGACCCATTCGAGCAATTCTTCGTCGCTCAGTCCATAGCGGTCTTTCGCCTGGTCCTGCGTCAGCAGCCCGTATTGGACCGCCTTCACGACGGCGGCCTTGCGCGAGGCCACCCAGCGACGCGTCTTCTCTGGCGGCAGGTCGGCCCGCGTCATGGTGCTGCCATCCGGCAGTTTGACAGCCCGCGGCCCGTCGACCTTTTTGAGATACATGGTTTACATCTCCATCCCTCGATCGGGGGACATAAAGCCACGCAGGTTTTAACGGGCACTAAAACCAAGCCTTGAGAGTAGTTCGATTTTTCCTATATTCCGCGAAGTCTCAGGGAGACCTCTCATGCCAAAAGACCTGCCTCTCAATTCCTTGGGCTTTGCCAAGGCCCCGTCCGACACGCGCGTCGTCGTCGCCATGTCCGGCGGCGTGGACAGTTCCGTGGTGGCCGCGCAGTTGAAATCCGAAGGCTACGACGTGATCGGCGTGACGCTGCAGCTGTATGATCACGGTGCGGCGCTGGCCAAGAAAGGCGCCTGCTGCGCCGGCATCGACATTCATGACGCGCGCCGCGTCGCGGAAGAGATGAACTTCCCGCACTATGTGCTTGATTACGAGAACATATTTCGCGAAGCGGTGATCGATGAATTCGCCGAAAGCTACCTTGGCGGGGCGACACCCGTGCCCTGTATTCGCTGCAATGAGCGGGTAAAATTCAAGGATCTGCTCGCCACGGCGCAGGACCTCGAGGCCGATTGCATGGCCACCGGACACTATATTCAGCGCAAGTCAGGCCCCCGTGGACCGGAGTTGCACAGCGCCACGGATGCGGCCCGCGACCAGAGCTATTTCCTGTTTTCGACCACCCCGGCACAGCTGGATTACCTGCGCTTTCCCTTGGGGCACCTGCCCTCGAAAGAGGCCACGCGGGCACTTGCGGAACGCTATGGATTGGCGGTTGCGGACAAGCCCGACAGCCAGGACATTTGTTTTGTGCCAGATGGCAATTATGCCGCTGTCATCGAGAAACTGCGACCGGGCGCCGCAGAGCCAGGCGAGATCGTGCACGTGGATGGCCGGGTTCTGGGCACTCACAAGGGGGTCATTCACTACACCATCGGCCAACGCCGCGGGTTGGGAATCGGGGGGCTGGCGGATCCCTTGTACGTCGTGCGCCTTGATACCGAGACCCGGCAGGTGGTCGTCGGACCCAAGGATCTGCTCGCCACGCGCGTGATTCCCGTGCGCGAAATCAACTGGCTGGGCGATGCGCCTTTCACCTCGCAAGAGGCATGGCATCTGTCGGTCAAAGTCCGCTCGACCCGCCCCCCGCGGGAGGCCGTGATCCGCCCATTGTCAGAGACCACGGCGGAGATCGAACTGGTTGTCCCCGAAGAGGGTGTGAGCCCCGGACAGGCCTGTGTGTTCTACGCCGCAGAGGGCAGCCGCATCTATGGCGGCGGCTGGATCTGGCGCGGATACTGAAGGAGGTCAAACAGGGAATGCAGCCTATGGTTGCATTCCCTGGGCTTTCTGAGCAGCGTTCGGGCAACAGGCAACAGGGGCAAACAGTACAAAACGCGCCGGGAATGGTACATATTGCTGGGCTGAACGGGCGCTGTGCCTGACCTGCAAGCGCGGTTTGGCCTGCGGTTTGACCTGCATGACCGCAGATTCTCGGGCAATCGGTGCAAAACGCAGGCTGTTTGGTACATATTGCTCTGCCCAAGGTCTGCACGCGGTCCTGCGCCGGACCAGCCTGAGGCCCCAAGCGTTAACAGCGCGAGAGATCCGGGCAGGACGCGTTAAGCCAGTGCTCAGACTTTGGCATCGTCCCGGGTGTGCCACCTGCCGCTTTTGCGGGGATGAGAGCGCTGTGCCCCCGTGACACCGCGCGCGGATCCGTTTTCACGCAAGCCAGAGCCTTTGGTGATCGCCGGTGCGTGATTTGAGACGCCATGGTTTGAGGCGCCATGGTTTGAGGCGCATGGACAAGGTGCCCAGCCCGATTTGCCCTGCCCGATTTGCGCGGCCCGATTTGCACTGCCCGATGTGCGTGGCCCGATTTGCACTGCCCGATGTGCGTGGCCCGATTTGCACTGCCCGATGTGCGTGGCCCTGCGGGGCGCCCCCCTTTGCCGCAAGCCGGTATCCTCGCGGCGCGCGATTCGCGTTGTGCAGTGCCGAACAGGTCTTGCTGTCTGCCGTGGTGCAGCACCTGTTCATTGGGCAGACGTCGCTTGGGAAGGACATCAGGGGCCACAGCCGTGGCAATCGCTGGGGCAATCGCTGGGGCAATCATGGGGCGAAGACATGCGGCAAAGAATTCTGTGCCCTTCGCCCCGGCCTTGCGCTACACCCCCTGCGAAGCAGCAAGAGCGGAGGCCCCAGGATGACCGGAGACACTCGGCACACCGTGGCAGAGATAGCCCATGCGCTTGGGCTGGAGGCGGCAGGGGCCGTCGATCTTGAGATCTCGGCCGTGGCCGAGCCCCAAAGCGCCGGCGCCACCGATCTCGCACTCGCGATGAAGCCGGACTATGCCGCGGGACTGGCGCAGGGTCAGGCCCGGGCGGCGATGCTGTGGCACGGGGCCGACTGGCAAAGCTATGGTCTGGAGGCCGCACTTCTGGCGCCGCGCCCGCGGTTCGCGCTCGCCGGTCTGTCGGCGATGATGGACCCCGGACAGGGACATGGGACCGGCATCCACCCATCGGCGGTGATCGCCCCCAGCGCGGAACTGGGCGCGGATGTCAGCGTCGGGCCCTTTACGGTGATCGGCGCGGGCGCGCGCATCGGCGCGGGCAGCACCATTGGTCCGCAATGCCAGATCGGTCCCGATGTCACCCTTGGCGCGGGCGCGGTGCTGCACGGCAATGTCCGGCTGATGGCCCGGGTCACGATCGGCGCGCGCTTTATCGCCCATCCGGGCGCCACCCTTGGCGGCGATGGCTTTTCCTTTGTGACGCCGGAGCCCTCAGGCGTCGAAAAGGCCCGCGCTTCGCTGGGCACGCAAGGCGCGTCGGCCACGCAGGTCTGGGCGCGCATTGCCTCGTTGGGGGCGGTGACGGTGGGGCACGACGTCGAGATCGGCTGCAACAGCTGCGTCGACCGCGGCACCGTGCGCGACACCCGCATCGGCGACGGCGTGAAGATCGACAACCTCGTGCAGATCGGCCACAACGTGGTGGTCGGCGACAACTGCATGATCTGCGCACATGCGGCCATCGCGGGCTCTTCTGTTCTGGGCGAAGGCGTGGTGGTCGGCGGCTGCTCTGGCATCTCTGACAATCTGCAGATCGGCGCCCGGGTGATCCTCGGCGGGGGCACCATGGTGTTGTCCAACGTGCCCGAGGGCCGCGTCATGCTGGGCTACCCGGCGATGAAGATGGACAGCCACGTGGAAAGCTACAAGGGCCTGCGCCGCCTGCCCCGGCTGTTCCGCGACGTCGCGGATCTCAAGAAAGCGGTTTCCAAGATCATGGGGAATGACTAAATCAGCGACACTCTAAGAAGGATTGGGCCCGGGCCATGGACGTGAAAAGCAAGGTGATCGAAATCATTGCAGAGCAGGCCATGCTCGAGGTCGAGGATGTCACCCTTGAGAGCACGCCCGAGAGCCTTGGCATCGACAGCCTCGGTCTGGTGGAGTCGATCTTTGCCATCGAGGAGACCTTTGACGTGTCGGTGCCTTTCAACGCGAATGAACCGGAGGCGTCGGATTTCGACTTTTCCAGCGTGGCGCAGATCATCCGGGGCATCGAGGCGTTGATCGCCGAGAGACCCGCGTGAGGCGTGTTGTCATCACGGGGGCGGGCACGATCAATCCGCTGGGCCAGGATGTGGCCACCACATACGAGGCGTTTCGCGAGGGGCGCTGCGGGATCGGCCCGCTGGAGTTCCGCGACGTGGAGCGGCTGTCGATCCGCATCGGCGGGCAGGTCAAGGGGTTCGAGGCGGAGAGCGTGTTCAACCGCCAGCAGCTGGCGCTTTATGATCGGTTCACGCAGTTCACGCTGCTGGCCGCGCGGCAGGCGGTGCAGCAGGCCGGGCTGAGCTTTGCCGGGGAGCTGGCGGACAGCTCGGGCGTGGTGCTGGGCACCTCCGGGGGCGGGCTGATCACGCAGGACGACAATTACCGCGCGGTCTATGAAGAGGGCAAGAACCGGGTGCATCCCTTTGTGGTGCCCAAGCTGATGAACAATGCGGCCGCCAGCCATGTCTCGATGGAGTTCAACCTGCGTGGCCCGTCGTTCACGGTGGCGACGGCCTGTGCCTCATCGAATCATGCCATGGGGCAGGCCTTTCAGATGATCCGCACGGGGCTGTGCACCGCGATGATCACCGGCGGGTCGGAATCCATGCTGTGCTTTGGCGGGGTGAAGGCCTGGGAAGGGCTGCGCGTCATGTCCAAGGACGGGTGCCGCCCCTTCTGTGCGACGCGCAATGGCATGGTGCAGGGCGAAGGTGCGGGCGTTTTCGTGATGGAAGAGCTGGAGCACGCGCAGGCCCGCGGGGCGGTCATTCTTGGCGAGGTGCTCGGCTTTGCCATGACCTCGGACGCGGCGGATATCGTCATGCCCTCCAAACAGGGCGCGGCCCGGGCGATCCGAGGTGCGCTGCGCGACGCGCGCGTCGACCATGAGCGCGTCGGCTATATCAACGCGCATGGCACCGGGACGGCGGCCAATGACAAGACCGAATGCGCCGCGGTGGCCGATGTCTTTGGCACCCATGCGGATGCCTTGATGATGTCTTCGACCAAATCGATGCATGGCCATCTGATCGGCGGCACCGGCGCGGTGGAATTGCTGGCCTGCCTGATGGCCCTGAACGAAGGCGTGATCGCGCCCACCATCGGCTACACCGAGCCCGACCCAGAATGTGTGCTGGACGTGGTGCCCAACGAAGCGCGGGATGCGCAGGTCGACGTGGTCTTGTCCAACGCCTTTGCCTTTGGCGGGCTGAACGCGGTGCTGGCACTGGGCCGGGTGTAGCCTTTTCGCAGCCGGTTCACTGGCGGCCCGTTGGTCGGGCGGGCTCTCCCCTGACAGAGGTGCCGCGCAGTGATGTGATGGGTTGAACTGTGGGTCAGTGCGCAGCCTGTTGCGCGCCCCGCCCAAGTGACTGCTGCGAAGGCGGCGCGCTTTGGCTGCGGAACGCAGTTGCGAGGCGCTGCGGATGCCATCGCGGAACCAAAGGCTTGTTCTGCCAGCGCTGCGTGGCCTTTGGCTGGCGCACCGATTGACCCGAACAGCTTTTGGTCGCGCAGCTTATGATCCGCGCGACAGGGCACAAGGCATCGCGACGAATGACTGGACCGACACAGGCACCTGCGCCGGGAACGCGCGGTGGTGACATATCAGAGATATGCCTGCCTGTATCGGACCAGAGCGCGGGGTGACCTCACGCGCCTCTTTCGGCGCGGTCAGGTCGTGACCCTGCGCAGCACGGAAGTGCCCCCTTTTGCAGGCGGGGCACAGACCTGCGCGCTGCCCTTGCCTTAGCGGCAGACCGTGACCAGACGACCGTTGCGGTAGGTCTGATAGGAGTTGTGGCACGTCCTGTAGGTCTGGCTCTTGCCGTGCTGCTTTTTCTTGAGATCCTGCACAGCCAGCGTGCCAAGCACACCCAGAACGAGGCCGCCGACGATGTTGCGCTCACGCTGGTTCAGGGCGGAGGCGGGGGTTGCCACGGAAAGACTGGCGACGAGGGCACCGGCGACGACGAGGGAGGTGATAATCTTGGCAGACATAAGAGACTTCCTTTTTCAAATGGGCAAAGCCCGAAACGGCACATGCACTGCCCCGGCCCCCCGAGGAAACACGCGCCACGTGCATGTGTCACATCGCAGATGTCGGGCAATATCACGGCACGGTTATCTGATAACACGGGCGCAGGGGGGGCGGGTATTATTGAATACCCAACCTTTTGGCCCCTGCGCGGCCTTGCCCCCGGGCTGCGGTTTTCTCGGGCTGCGGTTCTCTTGGGCCCGGGGTTTTCTCGGGCCGCACTCAGACGGTTGCAGGGGCGCGACGGGCATCGGCCAAGCCGCGCTTGCCAGCCGCTGAGGCCTTGCAGACGGAATGACGCTGGAGCGTCTGGTCACGGAGATGATGCGGCGGTGGCTTCAGGGAGTTACGCCTTTGGCCTTGGGGAGCGGTGCTTGGGAACAAAGCGCCCGCGGCGCAGGGCCGCTGCGCCCCGCCGAAAGGTCGACCACGGTCGGACCGCCCGATCCCCGCAAGGGCCGATGTCTGAAACCCCTCAACGCCGCGCAACAGCGTCTTGCCGCCCCATTCACCGCCGTTGCGCGGCGGCCGGGTCAGCGCCTCAGGGCAGCACTTTGCCGGGGTTGAGAATGCCCTTCGGGTCGAGCGCCGATTTGATCGCGCGCATCATGTCCAGCGCCGCGGGGTCCTTGCGCCGTCGCATGCTGTCGCGTTTGCCCAGCCCGATGCCGTGCTCCGCCGAAAAGGAGCCGCCGAGATCAAGCACAACGTCCTCGACCGCGGTCACGATCGCCTCATTGTCGGTGCCTTCGGCGACCCATACCACGTAGTGGATGTTGCCATCGCCGAGGTGAGAGACGACCATGGCCCTTGCCTCCGGGTCGATGGCGGCGACGCGGCGGTCGGCCTCTTCGAGGAAGCGCCCGACCTTGTCCACCGGCACGGCCACGTCGTTGTTCACGAAAGGATGGTGCGACAGGGAGACCTCTGCCGCGTCTTCGCGCAGGGCCCAGAAGGCGGCGCGCTGGGCCTCGCTGGTGGCGATGACCGCATCCGTGACAAGCCCCTCCTCGAAGAGGCTCTCAAGCCCATCCTGCAGATAGGTCGCGAGCGGGACCGCGCCGGAGGCATCCGGCGTGGTGTCGCGCGGCGCAGTGGCCCCCAGTTCCACGAGGATATTGATGGCATGGACCGTGGCAAAGGGCGGCTGCGCCTCGGGGTGCAGTTTCGCGTGCGCCTCCATATAGGCGGCGGGCATGTATTCAAAGGCCTCGACGGCGCCGCCGGTCATGTCCTGCAAGCGGTTCAGCAAGGTGAGCGCGGTGTCCAGATCGGGCGTGGCGACCATGGCGGTGGCATAGGCTTGTGGCGCGGGCACCAGTTTCACCACGGCGCGGGTGATCACGCCCAGCGTGCCCTCGGCGCCGATCAGCAGATGACGCAGGTCGAACCCGGTGTTGTTCTTGTGCAATTCGGACAGCAGGTTGACGATGCGCCCGTCCGCCAGCACCGCCTCGACGCCAAGGACGAGGTCGCGGGTGTTGCCATAGCGCAGGACGTTGGAGCCCCCGGCATTGGTCGACAGGATGCCGCCAATGCGGGCCGAGCCCCTTGCCCCAAAGGTCATCGGAAAGCTGAGATCGTGTTCCGCCACGGCGGCGTGCAACTGGCTGAGGATGACGCCGGCCCCGACGCGGGCAAGGCGGGCGGAGGGGCGGATTTCCTCGATCTGGTCCATGCGGTCGAGGGAGAGCATGATCGCGCCCTCGGCATGCGTGCCCCCCGCGACGCCGGTGTGGCCTGAGACCGGCACCACGGCAATGCCCGCGGCATGGGCGGCGCTCAGGATCCGGGAGACCGCCTGCGTGTCGCGCGGTCGGGTCACGCACAGCGGGGTCCATCGGAACTGCCCGGTCCAGTCCTGGCACCAGGGCGCCATGTCGGCGCCGGTCAGCAGGTCCTGCGGGTCAAGTGCTGCGCGAAGGCTATCGGGGATGTCGGACATGGTGCGGGGCCTTGGGGTCTGGTTGGAAGGGAGGCCGGGCGATGTGACCGGCGCTTTCAGGGCGCGGCGGGGTCGGTGCGTTGAATGCCCCCGCCTGGTGGGGGCACCGGGTTCGCAGACGACGCCGGGGTTGGCTGGGGCTGGGGCGCGCCGAGGTCACTCTGGCACGGCGAAGGTCAGCGAGGCCCAGAGGCTTTCCCAGACCGGATCATTGTCTTCGACGGGCTCCAGCGGGCGCAGAACGACGCTGTCCACGAGATAGCTGTGGCCGGGCTGCGTGGCGATTCTGGCGCGGCCCTCGGCATCGGTGCGGTAGAGCGTGATGACCACTTCGCCCCCCGGCGCGCGGTCAAAGACCTCGACCTGCGCCTCGGCGCGCGGGGCACCCTTGTAGAGGACGCGCAAGGGAAATCCCGTCGAGAGGTCGTCGGTATAGGGATTGGCCTCTGCCACGATTTCCGTCAACAGCCCTGCCTCGACGTCCGTGCCGCGGCCATGCCCCACGGCCATCAGGCTCTTGGCGTGGCGGGAATAGCGTTCGCGGAACTTCTCTTGCGAGAGACCGCGGTCGAGATGGTCCTGCAGCGCCCAGGTCGCGTCCTTGTGGGCGGTGAAGGTCTCGAACTTTTCCCATTTGGAATAGGTCAGCATATAGTCGCGGGTCACATGCACGATCGTCGCGAGCCCCGGTTTGGCGGATGTGTAGTTCAGCGCAGGACGGTCGCCTGCGCGCCCCGGCACCGGCTGCACAGCGCCGTCCTGCAGGACGTCGAAACGTTCGAAATTCCGCTCTACATAGCTGTAGGGCGCCCCCTTGAATTC
>JBELMB010000127.1:0-14796 GCA_042088665.1 Sagittula sp. | reverse complement strand
CTCGGAAAGCTGATCTGACCGCCGCCTGAAAGGGCTGGACGGCGCCCCTCGCTGGCGATGATGCTGGGTCCGGCATCCGGACGGTGGGGGAGGACAGATCATGTTGTGGCGCGCAATCGTGTTGGGGGTGCTGTGGGCAGGGGCCGCGCTTGCGCAAGAGCGGCATCCGCTGGATGGTGCCGCCTCGCCCTACCTGCAATTGCACCGCGACGATCCGGTCAAATGGTACCCTTGGGGGCCGGAGGCGTTGCGTCTTGCGGCGGAAACCGGGCGGCCGATCTTTGTCTCCGTGGGCTATGCCAGTTGCCACTGGTGCCACGTCATGCAAGCCGAAAGCTTTCGCGACGCGCGCACGGCGGATGCGCTCAACGCGGGCTTTGTCGCCGTAAAGATAGACCGCGAAAGCCGCCCGGATCTGGACCGGCAGTTCATGACAGTGACAAGGCTGATGGCGGGCAGCGCAGGCTGGCCCAACTCGGTTTTCCTGACGCCGGACGGGGATCCGTTTTTCGCTGGGGGCTATTTCCCGAGGGAAGATTTCCGCGCGGTGCTTTGGCAAGTCGCTGGGGCCTGGCGGGACGACCCGGATGGCATCGCGGAGCAGGCGCGCGGGGTCAGCGCCTCGGTTCGGGAGGTCCTGACCGGGCTGGCGGCGGCGCAACCCGTGACATCTGGTGCGATGCAGGCGGCGGTGGCAGAGATACTGGATGAGTTGGACCCGTTCCACGGCGGGTTTGGGGTTGCGCCAAAATTCCCGCGGGCGCCGATTTTCCTGTTCCTGCAATCCGAAGCGGTGCGGCGCTCCGACGATGCGGCGCAGCAGGCCGTGGTGGACATGCTCGACGGGATGCTGGGTGGCGGGATCCATGATGCGCTGGGCGGCGGCTTTCACCGCTACGCTGTCGACCCGCAGTGGCAGGTGCCGCATTTCGAAAAGATGCTGTACAATCAGGCGCTGAACGCGCGGCTGCTGCTGCGGGCCTGGGTGGCGACGGGGGAAATGCGGTACCGCAGCGCGGCGGAGGCGACCCTCGATTTCACACTGCGCGAGATGCGCGCGCCGGGGGGCGGGTTTCACGCCTCGCTTGATGCGGTGAGCCTTGATGAGAGCGGCGCGCGGGTCGAGGGCGCGTATTACACCTGGACCCCCGAGAACCTCGCGCCGCTCGGGCCGGAGGCCGGTTTCGCCGCGGAGACCCTCGGGATCGACGCGGCGGGCGACGTGGAGGGCGACCTGCCCGGCGCGAACATTGTCGTGCTGCCGGAACAGGTCTCACCCCGGTTGGCGCAGGTTGTGGCGCAGATGCGGAGGCTCAGGGCCGAGCGCGCGCCGCCCCTGCGCGACCGCAAGATCCTGACCGCATGGAATGCAGAGATGATCCGAACGCTGGCGGAGGCGGGGCAGAGGCTTGACCGGCCGGACTATCTGCGTGCGGCAGAAGAGGCCGCCGGGTTTGTCTTGGACGCGCTGCGTCCTGCCGAAGGCCTGCGTCGCGTCTGGTACGAGGGCCGCGCGACCGAGCCTGCGCAACTGGATGACCACGCCGCTTTGGGGCTGGCGTTGGTGGCGTTGTCAGACGCGCGTTGGGGCGCGGCAGACGCGGGCACGGATCCAGAGATCTGGCTGACCACGGCGCAGGCCATCGCGCAGGAGATCCCCGCGCGTTTCGGCGGGGTCGAGGGTGGTTTGCGCATGACGCAGCGAGTCGAGGGCATGACGGAGATCATTCCGCGCGACGACGAGACCCTGCCTTCGGGCAATGCGCTGGCCTTGATGCTGTATGCCCGGTTGAACCGGCGGTTGAGGGATCCCGCGCTGGCGCAGGACGGGGCTGTTCTCGCCGCGGCGCTTTCGGGGACGGGGCTGTCGGCACCGGTGCATCGCGCCGGGACCCTGCAGGCGCTGCAACTCTGGCACGACGGGCCCGTGGGCGCGGCGCAGGTGATGGCCCATGGCGCCGTCCGGGCCGATCTGCGCCATGGGGTCGCGCCGGGCACCGCGGTGCTGACGCTGGAGATCCGCGAGGGATGGCATGTCAACAGCGCCGCTCCGTTGGAGCCTCACCTGATCCCGACACAGGTCGCTTTGCCCGGGGGGGCGGTGGGTGCGCCGGTTTATCCAGAGGGCTTGGTCAAGGCGCTCGGCTTCAACGCGGCGGCGTTGTCGCTCTTTGAGGGCAGGGTAGAGATCGTCCTGAAGGGCTTGCCCGTGGCGGGATCCGAACGGGTCGCAGTGATGCTGGCGTTGCAGGCGTGCAGTGACACGCTGTGCCTGCCACCGGAGGACGCGCACCTGACGCTATGGCCGCGCGGTCGCTGAAGGCAGGTGATCCGCGCGGGCATGTGCTTTTGCCGCAGCGACGGTTTTTCCCGGCGCGATGCGCTGACTTGAGCGGCCGGGCCAATGCGCCTTTGGGTCGGTTCAGCAGCTTCCGTGGGGGACCACTGCCGTTCGGAGCCGTGGCGAGAGGCAATTCCTCCTGCAATATTAGGGGTTGTGTCCCTTTTGCCGCTGGCGGTACAGAGCAGGCCAACATCCCTATCGCCCAACACCGTTGCCCGCCGGGCGGACAGAGCGCGCGCCTCGCACCTTGCAGAGCCCGCCTGCCATGCCTTACATAAGCGGCCAGCAATCAAAGGAGGCCGTATGCGCCGCGTCGTCGTTACAGGGTTGGGGGTTGTCTCCAGCATCGGGAACAACGCCGAAGAGGTCCTTGCCTCGCTCAAGGCAGGACGTTCTGGCATCACCGCCAATGAGGCGATGAAGGAACATGGTTTCCGCAGTCAGGTGGCTGGCGCGGTGAACCTCGATTTGGCGGAGCATGTGGACAAGCGCACGCTGCGCTTCATGGGGCCCGGCGCGGCCTATGCCCATGTGGCCATGACGCAGGCCATTGCCGATGCCGGTCTGGACGGGTCGGACGTGGTGAACCCGCGCACCGGGCTGGTCGCGGGCTCCGGCGGGCCGTCCACGTCGGCGATGCTCTCCGCACATCAGACCGTGCTGAAGACTGGCGCGACCAAGCGCATCGGCCCGTTTGCCGTGCCCAAGTGCATGTGTTCGACGATCAGCGCGAACCTTTCGACGGCCTTCAAGATCAAGGGCGTGAACTATTCGATCACATCGGCCTGCTCGACCTCGCTGCATTGCATCGGCAATGCCGCAGAGCAGATCATGCTGGGCAAGCAGGACGTCATGTTTGCCGGCGGGGGCGAGGAGCTGGACTGGACCCTCTCTTGCCTGTTTGACGCGATGGGGGCGATGAGCTCGAAGTACAACGACACACCGGAGCGGGCGAGCCGGGCATTTGACGCGGATCGGGACGGCTTTGTCATTTCTGGTGGGGGCGGCATGGTCGTTCTCGAAGAGATGGAGCATGCAAAGGCCCGCGGCGCGAAGATCTATGCCGAGGTCACCGGCTATGGCGCCACCTCTGATGGCGCCGACATGGTTGCGCCCAGCGGCGAGGGCGGCGAGCGCGCGATGCGGCTGGCGCTGTCGACGCTGCCGGAAGACCGCGCGGTCAGCTATATCAACGCGCATGGCACATCGACCCCCGTCGGTGACGTGGGCGAGATCGAGGCCGTGCGCCGGGTCTTTGGCACCGGCACAACGCCGCCGGTGAGTTCGACCAAATCGATGACCGGCCACAGTCAGGGCGCCACCGGCGCACAAGAGGCAATCTACTGCCTGCTGGCCTTGCAAAACGACATCATCATCCCTTCGATCAACGTCGAGACGCTGGATCCTGCGCTCGACAGCAGCGAAATCGCGACAACCTTGGTCGAGAACGCGGGCCTCGATTCGGTGATGACCAATTCATTCGGGTTCGGCGGTACGAACGGCTCCGTGGTGCTGTCACGGTTTCATGACTGACAAGACGAAAGTAAAGCGATGACATTGGCATTGGAAGGCAAGCGCGGGCTTGTCATGGGCGTGGCGAACGATCGGTCTATCGCTTGGGGCATTGCCAAGGCTTGCCACGCGGCGGGCGCGGAACTGGCCTTTACCTATCAGGGTGAGGCCTTTGGCAAGCGGGTGGCCCCGCTGGCGGAAAGCGTTGGCAGCGACTTCCTCGTGGATGTGGATGTGACCGATGATGCCTCGCTCGACGCGGCGTTCGATGCGCTTTCGGCCCGCTGGGACCGGCTGGATTTTCTGGTGCATGCGATCGCCTTCTCCGACAAGTCGGAGCTTACGGGCCGGTTCCTGAACACCTCGCGTGCGAATTTCAAGAATTCCATGGACATTTCGGTCTATTCCTTCATCGAGGTGGCGCGACGGGCCAACCCGATGATGACCGAGGGCGGCACGCTTTTGACGCTGACCTATCAGGGCAGCCAGCGCGTGGTGCCGAACTACAATGTCATGGGCGTCGCCAAGGCCGCGCTGGAATCCGCCACAAGGTATCTCGCCAATGATCTTGGCCCCGAGGGTGTGCGCGTGAATGCCATCTCTCCCGGTCCGATGAAGACGCTGGCCGGTGCGGCCATTGGTGGCGCGCGCAAGACCTACAAGCATACGGACGCCAATGCGCCCCTTGGGGCCAATGCGACGCTGGAAGCGGTGGGCGGCACGGCGGTCTGGCTGATTTCGGATGCAGGCGCCTGTACAACGGGCGAAGTGATTCTTGTCGATGGCGGGTATCACGTGCTTGGGATGCCGCAGTACGACAATCTCTGACCACCGTCGGTTTTGTTAACCATGATGTTCGTTTGAAGGCGCCCCGGGGCGGCAAAACCGCATTTGCCTCAAATTTGTCCCAATTGAGCGTTTAATGCGGGGCATGACCCGTGCTTCTTTTAACGCTCCCCCGCCGTCGCGCCCTCGCCGCTCTGCCAGTCTGGCGCAGGTGCTTTTCATCCGCGTGTTGTTCCTGGCCTTGGGCATCGCTGTCACCCGGTTCATGTTCATGACCGAAGACGGGCGGGCCGCCATGGTGTCATTGCAGGTGGCCCTGATTCATGAGTTGCGCGGGTCGGAGGCTGTCGCCGAGGGCAAAGACGACACGGCGGTGCATTTCAATCGGCTGCATCAGGCGCTGTCCACCGAAGAAGAGACCGGCCACCGGGTCGCACGGCGTGGGGTGACCACCACCGAGCAGCATGCCCGTGCGCGCGATTTGCCCCCGGTGCGTCGCATGCCGCAAAGCCGGGTGCCGGTTTTGCGCCTCGGGGCGGACTGACAGGGCGCGCCCTGCGTGTTACACCCACGCTGTGACATGAGGGAGGGGACCTTGATCCGCGGTTTTGTTTTGCTTTGCGCGCTTGCTGTGCTGTCGGGTTGCCTTGCGCCGACGACGCCTTCTGGCTCTTCTGGAAACGATGGCGTGGCCGCCAAGCTGAGCAGCGGCATCACGGAGGCCGAAGCGGGCGTGGCGCTGGGCGTGGAAGCCGGGCTGGAGCGCAATCCCGAGAATTGGGATGAAAGCTGCCTCAGCTATGCCTATGGTGACAGCCCTTTGCGCTATGTGCATGCGGTGTTCCGCAAGGGCGTCCTTGTTCGCGCGACGGATGGTCACCGGGAGATCTGCACCTATGGCACGCTGGCCTCTGGTTGAGTATCTGGCCGCGATGGATACCCCCTCCCTACCACCCTTTATTCTCTGGTGAGTCGGAGAATATTTCGTGAACACGGACCAAGCGTTCTGGGCAAAGTGCCGACCGTCTGCGGCGGGCCGTCAAACCCTGTCAGGATTGGCGAGGTGTCGCGCTTGGGGCGTTTTGTGATGGTGGCGTCCGTCTGAGGTCCGCGACCCGCGATCAAGCCCCAGATAACGCGTCAGCTCATTGCGGGCCGGTCAGAACCACTGTCCCGGCTCCATCAGTCCAAGATCCAGCAATTGCCGCGAATGCCATTCGAACTGGGTGGAGTTGTGCCAACGGAACGTGCGGATGTCGTAGGTCGAGCCGGGGTTGCGTTTGAGCGCCTTTGCCGTGCGGAACGAAACGATCGCCGCGGTCAGGTTGTTGTGCCAGGGGCAGGCGTAGGTGTTGTATTCCTCATCGTCGAAGGTGTGATCCTCCCGCAGTTGCAGCCCGGGCTGCGCGCGAAACAGCGCGATGCGATCGATCTTGCGCCGTTCGGCGGGCACGTGTTCCTCGTAGCGCCAGCGCAATCCGCCAAAGAAATCCAGTTGCCGTTCCTTGGGGTGATCGTGGTTGGCGGCGTCCGGGCGGGCCAGAGCATAGTACCCCGACCGGTCCAGATGGGCATCGTCCAGCGAGACCGCGTTCGGCGCCTGATCGAGGTTGCCGGCGTAGAGATCCACCACGTAGGTCAACATGGCATCCCGACGTTCTTCGGTGTGATAGGCCAGCATCTCGCCCACGGTGCGCGTCTCGCAGAATGGATAAAAGAGGTACTCTGCGTTGAAGCAGTAATACAGCCATTGCCCCGAGGCGGCGGCGATCACCCCGTTGACCGCATGTTCCAGCGCGCCTTCTTCGGTCACGTCATAGGTGATGCGGTGCACCTTGCCATCGAGGTCGGGCGGCATCTCGTAGCGCGCCGAGACGAACAGCAGCAGAGACCGGAACCCGCAGTGCCGGTGATGGCGCAGCGTGGTGGCCAGTTCTGCCTCGTCTTCGGCAAAGATCATCGCGATCGGCCCCTTGGCCAATGCAAGGCTTCCGCGTTTGAGGAAATCTTCAAAACTCTGATACTGCATCCTAGGCCTCTTGACGGCTTTTGGTTCAGACTCTGTGAAAACGAGTCCCATTGCAAGCATGGGGCGATTTGCGGTATCTCCCGCGCCTGATCCCACCGGAGGACGCGCGATGACCACCAAGAAGCTCTACATCAAGACCTATGGCTGTCAGATGAACGTCTATGACAGCGAACGCATGGCCGAGGCCATGGGCGGCGAAGGATATGAGCAGACGGAGCGGCCCGAAGACGCGGACATGATCCTTCTGAACACCTGCCACATCCGTGAAAAGGCGGCGGAGAAGGTCTATTCCGAACTGGGCCGCTACAAGGGGCTGAAGGCGGAAAACCCGGATCTGAAGATCGGCGTGGCGGGCTGCGTGGCGCAGGCCGAGGGCGCAGAGATCATGCGCCGACAGCCGATGGTGGATCTGGTGGTGGGCCCGCAAAGCTATCACCGCCTGCCGCAACTTGAGGCGAAGGCCCGCCGGGGGGAAAAGACCGTAGAGACGGAGTTTCCCGAAGAGGACAAGTTCGATCATCTCAAGGCGCGGCCCAAGGCACGGCGCGGACCGACCGCCTTTCTGACGGTGCAGGAAGGCTGCGACAAGTTCTGCGCCTTTTGCGTGGTGCCCTATACGAGAGGCGCGGAAGTGAGCCGACCGGCAGGGCGCGTCCTGCGCGAGGCGGAGGATCTGGTGGACCGCGGCGTGCGGGAGATCACGCTCCTTGGGCAGAACGTGAACGCCTATCACGGTCATGACAAGGGCCTGGCGGGGTTGATCCGTGATCTGGCCAAGATCACCGATCTCAAGCGCATCCGCTTTACCACGTCGCACCCCAATGACATGGACGATGCCCTGATCGCGGCGCATGGGGATTGCGAGAAACTGATGCCCTACCTGCATCTGCCGGTGCAGGCGGGGTCTGACAAGATCCTCAAGCGCATGAACCGTCAGCACACTGCCGCGCATTACATTCGCCTGATCGAGCGTTTGCGCGCCGTGCGCCCGGATCTGCATCTGTCGGGCGATTTCATCGTCGGCTTCCCCGAAGAGACCGAGGCGGATTTCCAGGAGACGCTGGCGTTGATCGAGACCGTTCAATATGGCTCTGCCTTTTCGTTCAAGTATTCCGAGCGCCCGGGCACGCCTGCGGCGGAGCGCGCGCAGGTGCCCGAGGACGAAAAGGACGACCGGTTGCAGCGATTGCAGGCGCTGCTGACCCGGCAGCAGCGGGCGTTGCAGGATGCCATGGTCGGGCGGACGATCGAGGTGTTGTTTGAAAAACCGGGCCGTCTGCCGGGCCAGATGGTTGGAAAATCGCAGTACCTGCATGCCGTGCATGTCGAGGCCGAGGGAATCGCTGCTGGGGATATTGCCCGAATCGATGTGGTCTCTTCGGGGCCAAACAGCCTCAAAGGCGCCCTTTCGGCGATGTAAGGATGCCACAGAAGTCTTTGAATTGACGAGAATCCCCGATTTATCCACACAAAACACAAGATCTAGTGGGAACTGTTTCCACATTCGATACGTGCCTGTGGATTCCTTCTTCACACCAGCAGGTTTATGCTTAAACTGCTGGTACAGTTAATTTGCGCGGCCCGCTGCCATCGGTCCCCGCGCAGGGGGAAACTTCAGAAAAAGGGACAGAGGCTGTGGTCACACGCATCTCATCGGCCCTCAGCGCACTCGCGCTGGCTGCTTCCGTATGTCTGCCCGTTGCGCAAGCAGCGGCAGAGGGGGCCGGGCATAACGAACCATTCATTTCTTCGCAGAACGCGAGGAACATCGGGGGTGAGCAATACATCCCAGGCATCTGGATCGATCCGGACGGCTGCGCCCACTGGGTGATGGACGACGGCGTCGAGGGCTACATGAGCCCGAAAGTCGACCGCAAGGGGATCCCGGACTGCCGCCGGGCCAACACCTGCGGTGTGATGAACTCTGACCAGTTCTTCGCGACCGGAAGCCACCGGATCTCGCAGCATGGTCAGCAGCGCATCCGCGACTTCTTTGCCAGCTCTTCCGCGATCGGCTTTGTCGTGGCGGGTCACACCGACAGCCGCGCCTCTGACAGCTACAACATGAAGCTGTCTTACAACCGCGCGATGGCTGTGGCCAAGCTGGGCCGGTCCGTGGGCGCCAATATTACTGACGTGCGGGGCTATGGCGAACGCCAGCCGATCGCGTCCAACGCGACCGCGCATGGCATGTCCAAGAACCGCCGCGTTGAAATCATCTGCTTTCAGTAACCCGGGGGATCCAGGATCATGAACTTCGCGAAACCGCTGCTGGCCCTGGTCGTTGCTGGCATGGCCTCGGCCTGCGCACCGATCGGGCCAGACAAGAGCCAAGACCGCAACTTCTTTGACCGCGACGACCTTTCGGGGATGCGCGCGGGCATCTGGGTTGATCCCAATGGGTGCGACCACTGGATCATCGACGACGGGGTCGAGGGCTATCTCTCTGCCCGTCTCGACAAATACGGCAAGCCGGTCTGCTCGGGCGTGGCGCCGCCGACAATCGTCACGGGTGATTTCAAACAGGGCTCGACCAGCATCATCGGCGATCCGCTGTAACAGCTTTACCGTACATCTGTACGAACGACGGCCGCCTTTTGCCTCGTGGGCGGCCGTTTGTTGTTTCAAATGCGTGACATTTTCGGCCAGACACTTGCGTGGGGTGCCCACGCTTGGCACCATATCTTGAGAGCCGGGCGGTTGAGAGGGATTCGAGGGGGATCCGAGGCGCCGGGCCTCTGGGCAGGAGACCGGATTGACCACAGGCGTATTGACCGAATCCATTCTGGAATTTCCGGACAACCGATTGCTGATCGACCTGTGCGGCGAATTGGACCGCAATCTCACGGATATCGAGGCCCGCACCGGGGTGCAGATCCTGCGCCGTGGCAACCAGCTTGCCGTCCATGGGCCGGAAGAGGCCCTCGCGACCGCGACCGAGGTGCTGCAATCGCTTTACGAGCGGCTCGAACAGGGGCGCGAAGTGGGCAAGGGTGACATCGACCGCGCATTCCGTCTGGGGGATGACATTTCTGCTGTGGAACAGCTGGAGATGTTCGCCGGTGGCAAGGTCGAGATCAAGACCCGCAAGAAGCTGATCGAGCCGCGCACAGATGCGCAGAAAGCCTATGTGCAGTCGCTGTTCTCGAATGAGTTGGCCTTTGGCATTGGCCCGGCGGGCACGGGCAAGACCTATCTTGCCGTGGCCGTGGGGGTGAACATGCTGATCACCGGCCAGGTCGACAAGATCATCCTGAGCCGCCCCGCGGTGGAGGCCGGGGAGCGTCTTGGCTTCTTGCCCGGCACGCAGGAAGACAAGGTCGATCCCTACATGCAGCCGCTTTACGATGCGCTGAACGATTTTCTGCCGGGCAAGCAACTGGCGAAGATGCGTGAGGAAAAGACGGTGGAGATTGCGCCGCTGGCCTTCATGCGGGGGCGGACGCTGTCCAATGCCTTTGTCGTACTGGATGAGGCGCAGAACGCCACGACCATGCAGATGAAGATGTTCCTGACGCGGCTTGGCGAAGGATCGCGCATGGTCGTCACGGGCGACCGCACGCAGATCGACCTGCCCCGGGGCGTGTCGTCCGGGCTTGCAGATGCAGAGCGCCTTCTGGGCCATGTCAAAGGCATCTCGTTCAACTATTTCACGGCGAAAGACGTTGTGCGGCATCCGCTTGTGGCGGCGATCATCGAGGCCTACGAGAAAGATGCGCCAGCGCCGGGGCGGGGTGTTTAGACCTTGTTAACCCGCCGGGTTTCTCCCTCCCTACCACCCTCTATCTTTCGACGATTCGGTGAAGGATTGCTTGACGGCGTTCCAAATCGCGCGCCCCTGCCGGTGATCTGCGAGGCGACCGCGCGCAAATGCTGACGGACACGCAGTGTGAAGACCCGCGCTGGGCGGCCGCCGGGTTGGAGGCTTTGGCAGAGACCTCGGCCAGGGCGGTCCTGCGCCATGTTGCGTTGGAAGATGCGGCATTCGAGATTGCGGTTCTGGGCTGTGACGACGCGCGGATTGCTGTTCTGAACGCGGATTTTCGGGGCAAACCGACGGCAACCAATGTCCTGAGTTGGCCCTCAGAGGATCTGTCGGCAGACGAACCCGGGGGGGCGCCGGAAACCGCCCTGCCGGATAGCGAAGACGAGCCGCATCATCTGGGTGATCTGGCTCTGGCTTATGACACTTGTGCGCGAGAAGCCGCCGATCAATTCAAGCGATTTGATGCACATGTTACACATTTGTTGGTTCATGGCGTGCTACACTTGTTGGGTTACGACCACATCCGTGATGAAGACGCCACGCTGATGGAGGGGATGGAGTGCGAAATACTTGGCAAACTCGGGCTCCCGAACCCATATAGAGAGATCGAAGGGCCGCGTGGCCCGTGAATGGTAAGGACTGATGGGCGACAACGACGATTCGTCTAGCGCAGCGCAGGGCGCGCTGAGACACAATAACGGTCATGCGAACGGGGCGCCGCCACCGGGTTTTTTTCGCAGGCTCTTTGGCTGGAACGGGGCGGCGCAGGCTGAGCCGGTGGACCGGGTGAAGGCCCGGCAAGACCATCCCACGCAACCTGCCCACGGCATGATCAACCTCCGGCGCTTGCGCGTTGACGACGTGGCTGTGCCAAAGGCGGATATCATCGCCGTGCCGAACACCATCACGAAGGACGATCTGTTCACGGTGTTTCGCGACTCCGGGCTGACCCGCCTGCCGGTCTATGATGGCACTCTCGACACGCCTGTGGGCATGGCCCACCTGAAGGATTTCGCACTCAGCCACGGGTTTGACGGATCCAAGGCGCGCTTCAATCTGAAGCGTATGCTGCGCCCCTTGCTCTTTGTGCCCCCCTCCATGCCGATCGGTGTCCTGCTGACAAAGATGCAGACCGAGCGGCGGCATATGGCGCTGGTCATCGACGAATACGGTGGGGTCGACGGGCTCGTGACGATCGAGGACCTGATCGAACAGGTGATCGGCGAGATCGAGGATGAGCACGATACCGAGGATGACGAATCCTGGGTCCGGGAGCCGTCGGGCTGTTATCTCGCATTGGCCAAGACCCCGCTCGAAGATTTCGAGCTGGAACTAGGTGTGGCGCTGACAAACCACGAAGAGATCGACGAGGAAGAGATCGATACGCTGGGGGGGCTGGTCTTCATGCTGGCGGGGCGTGTGCCTGCGCGTGGCGAAGTGGTGCACCATCCCGCGGGTCTTGATCTGGAAGTGGTGGATGCGGACCCGCGGCGGATCAAGCGGCTGCGCGTGCGCCTGCCCAATGTGCCCAAGCCGCCTGCGCAGGGGCCATCGCCATCGCCGGGCGCCACGGTGCCACCGACAGCCCTGACCGCTGCCGGAGATCTGCGCGACGGGATAACTGTCGATCATGGCTGACGACGCTACGGCGTCGCAGGTCGCGCCTTTGTCCCGATTGGCGCGTTTGCCTCTGGCGCTTGGCGCCGGGGCACTGATGGGAACGGGGGCCGCGCCCTATGATCTGTGGCTGGTGGCGCTGGTCGGGCTGATCGCCGCCTTCTGGCTGTTTCAGGCTGCGCCAAGAGCGCTGAACGCTGTCGGGACGGGATGGATGGTGGGCCTTGGCTATTTCGGCTTTTCGCTGGGATGGATCGTCGAGCCCTTCATGGTTGATGCCGAGGCCACCGGTTGGATGGCGCCTTTCGCGCTCTTTGGGATGGCGGGCGGGCTGGCGCTGTTCTGGGCGCTGGCGTTCTGGGGGGCGACGCAGGCCGGACGGCGCGGCATGATGGCGTTGGTGCTGACATGGTCGGCCGCGGAACTGGCCCGTGCCTATGTGTTCACCGGATTTCCATGGGCGCTTGTCTCTTATCTGTGGCTGCCGGTGCCGCCGGTCCAGTGGCTGTCCGTCGTGGGGCCCCATGGGCTGACCTTTGTCACGCTGGTGATTGCGGCGCTTTTGGCGCGGGCATTGCCCGGTGGGCCGGGGCGCTTGCTGCGCCTTGTGCCGGGGCTGGTGGTCATGGCTGTGTTGTTCGGCGGCGGTCTGGCATTGACCCCGCCGGCGCAGGATCAAACCGGTCGTCCTGTGGTCCGGTTGATCCAGCCCAACGCGGCCCAGCATGAGAAATGGGATCCCGAAATGGTCCCGGTGTTCTACGCGCGTCAGGTCGGTTTTACCGCGGCTCCTCCCGAGGCGGGGCGTCCTGCGCCGGATCTGATCCTCTGGCCAGAGATCTCGCTGCCGATGCTTCTGCACCGCGGGGCAGATGCCCTCGGAGAGATTTCCCATGCCGCGGGTCAGGCGCAGGTCGCGGTCGGCGTACAGCGCGAAGAAGGTGGGCGCTATTACAATTCGCTGGCGCTGATGGCGCCGGATGGCGCCCTGAGCCAGGTTTATGACAAGCATCACCTCGTGCCCTTCGGGGAGTACATGCCCGCAGCAGATCTGTTTCGGCGCTGGAACATCTTTGGTCTCGCGGCGCGGGCCGACGGTGGGTACAGCGCCGGTCCCGGGCCGGAGTTGATGGATCTCGGGCCGTTGGGGATGGCATTGCCGCTGATCTGCTACGAAGCGGTCTTTCCGCAGGATGTCTCGGCTGCGCCGATGCGCCCGGACATGCTGTTGCAGGTCACCAACGATGCCTGGTTCGGGGCCCATTCCGGCCCCTACCAGCACTTTGCCCAAGCGCGGATGCGCGCGATCGAGCAGGGGTTGCCGATGTTGCGGTCTGCCAACACCGGGGTGTCCGCGGTGGTCGACGGGGCAGGGCGGGTGCTGGCGGAATTGCCTCTGGGCGAGGCGGGCCATATCGACGCGCCCCTGCCGGCGCCGCTGCGTGTGACTGCATACAGCCGGTTGGGGGATCTGCCTGTCTTGATCCTATATTTTGTGTTGGCGGCTCTGCTGTTGCGCCTGAGGCGGCGTGACCGCGCGGCAGAAACAGATTGACCGAACCGGATTGCGCGTCTAGGGCGATTGCCAGAGCAAATAATACACCCGTCACAACGGCTTCCTGGCGTGATGGGAAAACCCCAATGGAGCACCCCCATATGTCCCGACAAAATTACGTTTTTACTTCGGAGTCCGTCTCTGAAGGTCATCCTGACAAGGTCTGCGACCGTATTTCGGACGCTGTTCTTGACGCCTTTCTGGCGGAGGACCCGCTGGCTCGTGTGGCCTGTGAGACTTTTGCCACCACCAACCGTGTGGTGATCGGCGGTGAGGTCGGGTTGACCGATCAGGCCAAGCTGACCGAATACATGGGCCGCATCGACGAGATCGCCCGCGCCTGTGTCAAGGACATCGGCTATGAACAGGAAAAGTTCCATCACGCGACCTGCGAAGTGACAAACCTGTTGCACGAGCAATCTGCGCATATCGCGCAGGGCGTGACCGGTGAGCAGGGCGATGAAGGTGCCGGTGATCAGGGCATCATGTTCGGCTATGCCACGGATGAAACAGAGGCGCTGATGCCGGCGCCGATCCAGTACAGCCATGCGATCCTGCGCCGCCTCGCGGAGGTGCGCAAGGATGGCACGGAGCCGACGCTTGGTCCGGACGCAAAATCGCAGTTGTCGGTGCGCTACGCCGGGGGCAAGCCGGTTGGTGTGAGTTCTCTGGTGTTGTCGACCCAGCACCTGGATGAAAGCATGACCAGCGCGGATGTGCGCGCGGTCGTGGAGCCTTATATCATCGAGACGCTGCCCGATGGCTGGATCACCGATGAAACGGCCTGGCATGTGAACCCGACGGGCAAGTTCGTCATTGGCGGACCGGATGGCGACGCGGGTCTGACCGGGCGCAAGATCATCGTGGACACCTATGGCGGGGCCGCGCCTCATGGCGGTGGGGCATTTTCCGGCAAGGATCCGACCAAGGTTGACCGTTCCGCTGCCTATGCGGCGCGCTACCTTGCCAAGAACGTGGTGGCCGCGGGCATGGCAAAGCGCTGCCTTGTCCAGCTGTCTTATGCCATCGGCGTGGCGCGGCCCTTGTCGATCTACGTGGACACCTATGGCACGGGCGAAGTGGATCCAGCGGCGATCGAGGCGGCGATCCCGCAGGTCATGGACCTCACACCACGCGGTATTCGCACGCATCTCGAACTGAACAAGCCGGTTTATCAGCGCACGGCG
>JBELMB010000126.1:0-14863 GCA_042088665.1 Sagittula sp. | reverse complement strand
ACCGGTGTACACGGATTTGCAATCCGCTGCGTCACCACTCCGCCAACTCGCCTCTCGATGCGCCTGATGTGGTGTCTCAGGCGTGCGTGGTTGTAGGCCCTGCGCGCGCATTCTGCAAGCCGCTTTACGGCGGCTGCCAACGGGTTCCGCGCGTTCGCGTCGGCAGCGTCTGACTTGGGCCATTGGCAGGGGTGGCGTCTATGTCTCATTGCTGCTCTGCGCGGACTGTGGCAGAACACTCGGAACACAGCTAAACAAGGGGTTAGGTGCATGACCGACTTCGCCACCCGCCGCCGTATGATGGTTGACACCCAGGTCCGTCCATCCGACGTGACGGAGTTTCCTATCATCGACGCCATGTTGACCGTTCCGCGCGAGGCTTTTGTGCCTCGAGACCGGATCGAAGCGGCTTATGTCAGCGAACACCTCGACCTTGGCGGTGACCGCGTCCTGTTGGATGCGCGCATGTTCGGCAAGATGCTGGATGCTCTGAACCTCGGCAATTCGGACCTCGTGCTCGATCTGGGCGTGGGTCTTGGCTACTCCGCCGCAGTCGTCGCCCGGATCGCGGAAGCCGTGGTCGCCGTGGAGGATGATGAGGCGCGCGCCGCCGAAGCCGAAGTGCTGCTGGGCGAACAGGATGCGGATAATGTCATCGTGCATTGCGGTCCCTTGGTAGAGGGCGCGCAGGCGCATGGCCCCTATGATGCCATCCTGATCGAAGGCGGTGTCGAGGTCGTGCCGAAACCGGTACTCGAACAACTCAAGGAAGGCGGCCGGATGATCGTCTGCTTCATGGATGGGGCGTTGGGGACCGTGCGTCTTGGCTACAAGATCGATGGCGACATGACCTGGCGGTACGTTTTCAACGGTGCCGCGCCGGTCTTGCCCGGGTTCCAGAAGGAAGTTGATTTCGCGCTCTGAGGAGTCAGTTGGGGCGGGAGGGCATGCAGGACGCAATATATAGTTAACGCGTCACATGAGGCGTGGCTTCTGCGCCCTTGTAAACGAATAGTTTTTTTCGAGTCTGTTGTGCGACTCTCTCCGACCGGCTACAGTTGCGGCGAGGCAAGAGTGGTATAAAAATGTCAGACCCCGTCACGAACGTTGAGATAGAGGACGTGTTGTCCTCGATTCGCCGATTGGTGTCAGAGGATTCGCGGCCGCGCACCGCGAGGCGCGAAGCCGCCGCAGCGGACCGACTTGTGCTGACGCCCTCGCTGCGGGTTCAGAATCAAGACCCTCCAGCATCAGAGACCGGGCAGGGCACAGACAGCGCTCCGGTGTTGCTGACCAATCCCACTTCGACCGGATCGCCTGACCGCGAGGCGGAGGCCTCCGAGCGCTTGACGCAGCCATTCGAAGAGGCAGCACCCAGCGATAAACCAGCCAGTTTGTTGGCGCAGATGGTTGAGCAAGAGGTGGCCCGTGCGCTTGCCGAGGAGCCTGACGCAGATGATGCGGAGGCGGACGAGGAGTCCTCCCCGCGGGGCATCGCGGATTGGAGTCAGGCGCAGGTGGCCGAACCCCGTGACGCACCAAATGTGCAGGCCCCGATGGATCTGGGCGCTTTTGCTCAGCCTTCAGAGGCCCATGTTGTACCGGAAGAAGAAGCGGTATCCGAAATCGCTGATGCGTCTGGTTCCAAAAGCGCGCCACCCGCCGAGGCTGAGGTGCCGGACCAATTCCCCGCGACGGATCCCGCTCTGGAACGCAAGATCAAGGCGCTCGAAGCGCTGGTCAGAGGGCAGGCGGAGCCATCCAGCGAAGGGAGTTATGAGGCGGCCTTGGTCGAAGACACCTCTGCCCAAGTGCTGGATCTGAACGCGCAGGCCACCATCGCCGCAGAGGCCGCTCCAGAGGCGCCGTCAGGGTCAGCGTCGCTGGTTCAAGACACCCAGATCGATGAGGAGGCGGCCGCTGACCTCGTGGCTGCGGACCCGGCGCCGGACGCCATTGAAACGGTACAGGCAGATGTTGATGCGCCTGCTCTGGATGAGGCGATCACTGACACGCCAAAGAACGTGCAGGAGATGCCGCGCTTTGTCCGTCGTCGCACACCGGATGTCCTTGATTGGGAAGACCATATCCCCACTGACGCAAGCGCATCGGAACAGACCGATTTGGCTGATCCACCCGTGTTGCCCGAACAGATTGTCGAGGAGATAGCGCCACCCGAGGCGCAAACCGCGCAAGGGGCCGTCGGCGAGGCCGCTGATACGGCGCCGATCATTGACGAGGCAATGCTCCGTGACATGGTGTCGGATATTGTGCGCGAAGAACTGCAAGGTGTCCTCGGCGAGCGGATCACGCGCAACGTGCGCAAGCTTGTCCGCCGCGAGATCCATCGGGTCATGATGACACAGGATTTCGACTGACGCTTCGTCAAATTCGGCTACCCGGACAATGCCCGGATCCTGTCAAGACAGGATAGCGAAAGACGGTCGACCAGTATCGATACTTTTCCGATCTGGGCAAACCAACTCACTGGCCTGTTCAAACAGCACGCACTGACAAAAAACACCCGCTCGATAGAGCGGGTGTTCCGTTAAGTACCGGAGAGTGTTCAGGCTGCTTCGGCCTGCTGAGATGCGGCGTTACGACGCTCGCTCTCTTCGCGGGAGAGCGCAACAGAGGTGCGGACACCTTTGGAGACGAACTCCATAAGTCCGTTCACCACGCGCTCGTTTGGATCGATCCCGGCGCAGGAAAGCACCTCGCGGCCATCGCGAGAGCGCGCCCAGCGAGCAATCTGCTCAGGACCATTACCATACTTCTTGTCATCAGCAATCGCATCGTCCAAAGCGGCCAATACCACCGCCGCGAACAGCTTGCGGGCGCGGTTGCCTTGCTCTGCGTTGAATGCAGTGCTGTCAACGAAATCCTTCATGTGTCGACCTTTGATTATTGCTCTTGTGTTCGGCGTAACGGGGGTTATGGCGTATTCTGTTCGATTCGGGTACCCTCTTTTTGCATGGCACCCATGAACAATTTGCATGGCTTTCTGCATGTGCAACACGACATATCGTTGTCTTGCCAGAGAGGGGTCGCCAATCTATAGGGTCCCGCAACCTTTCATCAACCTATCGCCATGGATTTGCCACAATGCCCAAGATCAACGGAAACGAGATCCGCCCCGGCAACGTTCTGGAGCACGACGGCCACCTCTGGGCGGCCGTCAAGGTCGATCATGTAAAGCCCGGCAAGGGCGGCGCCTTTGCGCAGGTGGAAATGCGCAACCTCCGTAACGGATCAAAGCTTAACGAACGGTTTCGCAGCGCCGACAAAGTTGAGCGGGTGCGTCTGGAACAAAAGGACATGCAGTTCCTTTTCGAATCCGACGGCGTGCTGACCTTCATGGACACAGAGACCTTTGAGCAGGTGGAACTGGCCTCCGAGATCCTCGGCGACCGCCGTCCCTTTCTGCAGGATGGCATGACCATCGTTGTCGAATTCTACGACGTCGAAGCCTTGAACGCGACCGTCCCGCAGAAAGTGATCTGCGAAGTGACCGAGACCGAGCCGGTGGTCAAAGGCCAGACCGCGGCGAACAGCTTCAAGCCCGCGGTGCTGGACAATGGTGTGCGGATCTCTGTTCCGCCCTTCGTCGCGCAGGGCGAGATGATCGTCGTGAACACTGAAACCATGTCTTATTCGGAACGCGCATAACCCGCGCGGCCACCGACTTCGTCCCCGTGCAACCGCCGGGGGCGCAACATGACCAGACAATCAGGCCTCCGGCTCATCAGCCAGGAGGCCTTTTTCATGATTGTCACAGCTTGCCGATCCGACCTGCGGGACCTGACCCCGCTATTGCGCGCGCTCAACGCGCTGCACGTCAACCACGTGCCAAAGGTGTATCACGATGAGGGGTCCGACGCGGGGCTCGAGGCCGTTCTGGCCCGTGTGCTGGAGGAGGACGGGCAGATTCTTGTCTACCGCACCCAGAGCACTGCGCGGGGGTACCTCGCGTGGAAACCGGCGCGTCCGGCGGTCTCTGCGGTGGAGCGTCCAAGGAAGCTGGCCGTGCTGGACCATATCTACGTGGAGCCGATCTGGCGCCGCCGCGGCACCGGCGGGCGTCTCATCGCCAGTTTCGAGGCAGAGATCCGCGCGCAGGGCTACACCGGCTGGCAAGCCAGCGTGCATCTGTTCAACAACGCCTCTTGCGCGCTGATGGGCGCGGCCGGTGCGGATGAGGCGGTGCGGACCTTCGTCAAACGCGATCTGGGGTGAGGCCGCGGCGCCCGTCAGGACGCGCCCGCCTCCGGCGCATCCGACCAGACGACATCAGCCGTGCCCGCGGTCATCGGACCCCGGGCGCGGTCAAAACGCAGATAGGCGATGCCCGCGCCACCGGCCTGCGTGAACAGCGTGCCCGCGGGCTTCTCACCGGCCATGATGGCGGTGCCGGGCGCTGTCTCGCCACTGACCTCGACGCGGGCCAGACCCTTGCGCAACTCGGTCTTGTGTTTCATCCGGGCGGTCACTTCCTGACCGACATAGCACCCCTTTCGGAAATCAACGCCATTCAGGCGCTCGAACCCTGCTTCGAGGATGAAGGTGTCAGGCCCAAGCTCCACGCCGCTTTCGGGCACGCAGGCTGCGACCCGCAGCGCGTCCCAGTCGGCATCGGTGCCGGCTTGCCCGGCATAGCCCCGCCAGCCCAACGAAACGTGCCGCGGGTCGGCAAAGGCGCCCTCGGGGGCCGGTCCCAGACCGCGTGTCACGGCGATCCCCGTTTCTTCCAGCTGCACGTCAGATCGCAGCTTGTACATGCCCAGGAGTGTCAAAAGACCGGGGGCAAGCCCGCTTTCGACATCGATCAGGATGGCGTCGCCTTCAGGAACCAGAAAGAAATCTGCGCGATACTTGCCCTGCGCCGTCAGGATCGCGGCGTAGACCAATCCATCGGAAAGGCGGGCGACATCGTTGCTGACAAGGCCCTGCAGAAACGGTTTTGCGTCCCCGCCGCTGACCCGCAACACTGTTCGTTGATGTGTCATCTTGCTCTTCCCCTTTGACTGTGGGTGCCATATAGGCCGCCTGTCCGGGAGTTTATAGACTGATGCGTGCCCCCATCTCTATCGTGATCCCGACGTTGAACGCCGGGGACGCGCTGCCAAGGTGCCTTGGCGCGCTGGCCGAGGGGTTGCACACCGGGCTCATACGCGAATTGGTGGTGACGGACGGTGGATCCACGGACGCCACGGTGCAACTGGCGCTTGAGGCCGGGGCGGAGGTGGTGACCGGTGCACCATCGCGGGGCGGGCAATTGCGCCGCGGGGTCGCGGCTGCGGCCGGGGACTGGGTCCTTGTGGTGCATGCGGACACGGTGCTGGCACCCGGCTGGACCGGCGTGGTGGAGCGTGTTCTGGACCGGCCCGGGGCCTATTACTTTGGACTGGGGTTCGACGCCGATGGCATCGCACCGCGTGTGGTCGCGGGTTGGGCCAACATGCGCTCCTGGCTGTTTCGCTTGCCATATGGCGATCAGGGGCTGCTCGTGAGCCGCGAGATCTATGATCTGGCGGGCGGCTATCCCGACATCCCCCTGATGGAAGATGTCGTGATCGCCCGTTCCTTGCGTGCCGATCTGCATGGGTTGAATGCGACCGCCGTGACCTCGGCGGCCAAGTTTCAGGCACAAGGCTGGGTCCGGCGCGGCGCGCGCAACCTCTGGACGTTGATACGGTTCCTTGCCGGCGCAAATCCGGAGCGGCTCGCCGCCGCCTACACACGCGGTCAGACATGCCCGCTGGGGAAACGGGAACTGCGCTGACGGTCTGGGATGGTCGACCTGCGCAATGTTTCTCAACGGCACCAATCAACCCGCGGGCGCACCCTCGGCCTTGCGCATCCGGCGCTTGCGCAGCACCAGAAGCTCGATCGCAAGGGCTGCGATGGCCAGCAGGACAAGCGACAAGAGCGGCCGATGCGCAAACCATGCGACGGCGATGGTCACCAATGCGCAGGCCGACCCCAGAAGCCCCGCAAAGAGCCATGCGCCCGCATCCACCAACCCGCCAATGACCGGCAGGCTGCGCACGAGGCGCGTCATCTTGTTGAGCAGGATCCGCAGTCCCAGCACCATCAGAACCAGCGCGCCAAAGCGCATGAAATTGGTGCGCACCCGCACTTCGGTATTGGCGGCGGCGATCAGTGAGGCACGGTCAAGCGCCCCGGGCATCACGACCGCATAGGGGCGCCCGCCGCTGGTCATCACTTCGCCAAGGCGGTCGCCCTCCTGTGCCGCGATCAGGCTGACCGGCTGCGGGGGCACGGCGTCAAAGCGCACGCGCAAGTCGCCGACCTGAGGCGTCGCGGGGGCCTCGCCGACATACAGGTATGCCCCGTCCAGATGTGTCGGTCGCTCCAGCGTGGGGGTGAGGGCTTCGGGGCTGACGAGATCAAATTTGGTCAACCGCTCCACAAGGGTAGGGGACAGAGTGAAGGCGTCGCCGTAACGCACCTCTGCCGCGGTCTGCGTCTCGGAGCCAAAGGGCGGGACGGGGTTGGTATGCTGGGCGCGCATCCGAAATCCTTCGCTCGCGACGCGCCCCTCTTCCCAACGCAGGCTGTACGAGACCTCTTCTGATTCGCCGCGGGTCTGGATGTTTTCGTACCACTGGTACATCTCGACCCTGCGCTGAAGCCGCAAGGCGGTGACCTCCAGCCCAAAGAGCGCGTCGGTGATCGGCTCGACCGGATTGGCCTGCCCACCGGTGAGAACAACGGTGCGCCCCTCCTGCGCGGGGTTGAGTTCTCGCGGGTCGGCGGGTTCCGCGCTGCGGGCGAGTTCCTTGATCGAGGTGTAGTCGCGCACTGCTTCCCCCTCGTTCCACCACAGCAAGGGAAACGCGGCGAAGAACAACACAATCCCGACGGCGGCAGGCAAAGAGCGATTATCGCGGCGGCGTCGAAACATGGGGGCTCCTTTTCAGTGGCGGGACCGGTTCAGCAGCGGGGTTGGCCGCAGGTTTGTTTCAACCGAGGATGGCCTGCATGGCACAGGCCCTTGGGTGCTGGTTGGATGGTGCGGCCCCGCAACATCAGAAAAATCCTTGAAACGAAATTGTTTGGTGCAAGGGTGCCCGACCGGTCGCGCTGGCGCAAGCCTTGGCTGCGCCCGGTCGGGAAATCCCGACCTATCGTCCGACCTGTCCGGTGGCGCGGTTGAGAGAACCAGCCGCTCGGTGGTGGTCTATTCGCGGTAGAGGCTGTGGCAGGCCTTGCACGCGCCGCCAAGGGACGCCAGCGCCGGGCCGAGGTCTTCTGCCGTCTGAAGGTTTTGCGACACTTCGGTGGCGGCAGCCTCCAACGCGTTGGCCTTTGCCGTGAAATCCGGAAAGCTCTTCCAGATGGCGGGCAGGGCTTCTGACTTCTTGTCGTGCTCGGGCATGGCAAACAGCGTGGTCGTGAGCGCGGCCTCCGCTGCGATGCTGGCGGCGGCGGCACGGGCGCGTTCCGCATCAAAGGGCTGTGCGCCTTTGGCCATCTGTCCCAGCACCTTCATGCTGTCGCCAAGGGCGCTCATGCCCTGCATGCGTTTCATGACCGCAGGATTTGTCACACCGGAATGCGCGAGCAAGGCACCGGCAGAAAGACACAGCAGCAGC
This sequence comes from Sagittula sp., assembly GCA_042088665.1. Lineage (GTDB taxonomy): Bacteria > Pseudomonadota > Alphaproteobacteria > Rhodobacterales > Rhodobacteraceae > JBELMB01. The sequence goes on along the minus strand of JBELMB010000126.1, from coordinate 7,244 downwards.
GAGGCGGAGCGAAAAAGACCTGTCATGCCCAGAGGATTGACCAATGCGCGCCGCAGCGCAACCGTGCTCAGCTTGCGTCGCGCAAATATTCCATCACCGCGTGTCTTACGGATTGCTCGCCACGCAGGCGGGATTCCTCGATGACATCGCGCACTTCGCTCAGGGAATAGCGCATCATCAAGGATTTGACGGGACCGATGGAGGCGGGACGCATCGATAGGGTCCGCAGCCCGATGGCCGCCATGCACAATGCCTCTATCGGGCGACCGGCGTCCTCACCGCAAAAGCTGACGGGTGTGCCGGTATCGCGGCAGCGGTCGACGATATTCTCGAGGAAGCTCAGAAACGAGACATTCAGCGTATCATACCGCCTGCGCACCCGTTCGTTTTCCCGATCCGCGGCAAAGAAGAACTGCTTGAGGTCGTTGCCACCGATCGACAGGAACTCCACCTCTTCAAAGAAGCGCCGCGTGGCAAAGGCAAGACTAGGGGTTTCCAGCATGCAGCCGACTTCGAGCGAGGCAGGCACCGGGTGACCAAGGCGGCGTTCGCGCGCGAGCACCTTGTCCATCTCGGCGCGCGCGCGGGCGTATTCCTCGTATTGCGCGATGAAGGGGAACATCACCGTCAGCGGGCGCCCGTCAGCGGCGCGGATCAGCGCCTGCAGCTGCATGCGCATGACCCCTGGTCGATCCAGCGCAACACGAATCGCGCGCCAGCCCAGGGCAGGGTTCGGCTCATCGGTTGGCTTCATATAGGGCAGCACCTTGTCGGACCCGATGTCCAATGTGCGAAAAACCACGCGCTTGCCCTTCGCGGCGTCCAGCACCCGGGCATAAAGCTGCGCCAGTTCGGTGCGCCTAGGCATCTGGTTGCGCAGCAGGAACTGCAATTCGGTCCGGAACAGGCCGACCCCCTCTGCGCCAGAGCTGTCCAGCGAGGGCAAATCCGCCATCAGGCCGGCGTTCATATGCAGGTGGACGCGCTGCCCATCCGCGGTAACGCAATCCGTGTCGCGGATGGATGCATAGCGTTCCTGAGCCTTGGCCTTCATCGCCATCTTGTCACGGAAGGCTGTGCTGACGGTCTCGTCCGGGCGCAGGTGCACGACCCCCTGATCGCCGTCGACCAGAACCTGATCGCCGTTCAGAGCCTCGTTCGTGACGCGTTCGGCGTGGATCACCAGCGGTATCGCCAGCGCGCGGGCCACGATGGTGGCGTGGCTCCCGACGGAACCTTCTTCCAGCACGACGCCTTTCAATTTGCGTCCGTATTCCAGAAGCTCTCCGGGGCCGATGTTGCGGGCGATCAGGATCGGATTGTCGGGCAGGGTTGCGCCGGTCTCGTCACCCTGGCCGGTCAACAGGCGCAAAAGACGGTTGGACAGGTCGTCCAGGTCATGCAAGCGGTCGCGCAGATAGGCGTCAGAGACCTGTGTCATGCGCGCGCGCGCCTGGCTTTGTTCCTTCTCGACCGCGGCTTCGGCGGAGAGGCCGCGCGCGATATCCTCAAGCATGCGCCGCATCCAGCCTTTCGAGTTTGCGAACATGCGGTAGGCTTCGAGGACTTCGCGGTGGTCCTTGTCGCCCTCTGCGACGGCCAGCATTTCGTCGACCGAGATGCGCAGCTGATCGACGGCCTGTTGCAGGCGCGCGCGCTCTTTCTCCGGGTCATCGGACACGAGGTTGGTGACCACGACGCGCGGCTCATGCAGCCAGGCATGGCCCATGGCAGAGCCCTCCTGCCCGGTCGCACCCCGAAACAGGACCGCTTGCGTGTGCCGCGCCTTGAGGGCGGCGCCCTCGCCGGTAAAGGCGCCAAGTTCGGTCATCTCTGCGAGGACCATGGCCACCACTTCGAGCGCGTAGATCTCGTCGTCGGTAAAGGCGCGCGCCTGACGCGACTGCACCACCAGCACGCCGAGTTTCTCCCCGAGCCTCTGGATCGGGACGCCGAGGAAACTTGAATAAAGCTCTTCGCCCGTTTCGGGCATGTAACGGAACCCGCGCGCAGAAGGGGCGTCCGCTGTGTTGACCACTTTGCCCGCGCGCGCCACGCGCCCCACCAGACCCTCGCCCAGTTTGAGGCGGGTTTGGTGCACGGCTTCCGGGTTCAGACCTTCGGTCGCGCAAAGCTCCAGCGTGTCCGCATCTCGAAACAGGTAGATGGAGCAGACCTCGGTGCCCATGCTGTCGGCGGTCAGATTCGTGATCTTGTCCAGCCGTGCCTGGCCTGCGGCCTCTTCTGCCATGGTGTCGCGCAGCCGACCGAGCAGCTTGCGGCTTTCGGATTCTGTGTTGGGCGCCATTGCCTTGCCTGAACCTTTGGGACGTGCAGTGCGCAGGGATAGAGCAAACTTGCGCGGTTGGGAAACGGCTTTTCACCAGCTGGGGGCGCATTTTCCCGTTATGCGGGTGTTTTTTGGGCAGATTTGCTGCGGAAACTGCGCTGTCAGGCATGTCTCAAATCCAGAGCGCAACGTGGTTGAGGTTTCTGCATTAAAGTTATGAAAAATATATATAAATTGAAAATCACGAAGAGAAGGGTGTTCTTTGCGCGAGTTATCCCCAGTTTGGTGCCAAATCTGGGTGGTCTCGGGGATAGATCAAGAAATCACAAGGAATGCATGCCTTGTCGTCAAATTCCTTCGCATTATGTCCGGATTTTGGAGCGCCTGAGCCGCTAGGTTATCCACAGAAACGGTCAAACTTCTTTGAGGATAAGCCTCCAGTGCTCTGATAAATATATATTTTATTCAGTTCTACCTCAAATATCGCCCGTCTGATCGCTGAAATCGTGGCTCGCAGGGGTGTAGCACGCTGACGGAGCCGTCTCGCGATGCGCTTGTCAAACCGCCCCCGAGGCGCCTATTGCGCAATAAAGACGAGGGGGGCGGAGCGTGTGGATCTATCGGGGGTTAGTCAGCATCTGGGCGCTGATCGTGCTGATGCGTCGGGGCTGGGCCTGTCTGGGTCTGCCGCGGCCGACCAGTGGCCAGCCCTCCGGACCGCGGATCTGGCTGCATGGCGCGTCGAACGGTGAGTTGGCCTCGGTCAAGCCAATGCTTGAGGCGCTCGGATCAATGCGTCCAGATGTGCATTGGCTGGTCACGACCAACACGGAGACCAGCCGCGCCATGGTCGCGCAATGGGGCTTGCCGCAGGTTGAGGCCCATCTGGCCCCCGTTGACCTTGGCTGGGTAACGCGGCGTGTCATGCGGCTGTGGCAAGTGGCTGCGCATGTCACGTTGGAGGCAGAGATCTGGCCGCACCGCGTCTTGGGCACGTCGGGTCCCGTGCTGGTGCTGGGCGCGCGCATGAGCACCGGGACCGCACGCGGTTGGGGGCGTCTGCCGCGGCTGGCCCATCGGGTCATGTCGCGGCTCGCCTTCGTGTCAGCGCAAGACGCAGGCTCGCGCGACCGCCTGAACGGTTTGGGGGTGCGCGCTGCGGTGCGGGGGCCAGTGGTGGATCTCAAGGCTTTTTATGCGCCACCCGACCGCCCGACCGGAATTGATCCGGCTTTGCACGATGCCTTTCCACGCGGGCACACCTGGCTTGCGGCCTCGACCCATGACGGGGAAGAGGCGCTCGTCCTCGAGGCGCACAAGCAGTTGCTGCGCCATGATCCACAGGCGCGCCTGATCATTGCGCCGCGTCACCCAAGGCGCGCCGATGAGATTGCCGGGCTTGCCAGTTCCGCCGGGCTGCGGATGTCACGGCGCAGCCTTGGTGAGGGGGCACAGGACGGACAGATCTACCTTGCCGATACGATGGGCGAGATGGCGCTGTGGTACAGCCTTGCGGGGCGTGTGCTGATCGGCGGGACGCTGTGTGACCGGGGCGGGCACACACCTTATGAACCGGCAGCCTTTGGGGCGGCCTTGCTGCATGGTCCGGATGTGGCCAACTTCCGTGCCGCCTTTGCCCGGTTGCGGGCCACGGGCGCTGCGGATGAGATCACAACCGCTGCGGAGCTTGCCGAGGCGTTGATCGCGCGTGCGTCAAGCGAGGCCCAAATCGCAGCCGGGCAGGCGGCACGTGAGGCGCTGCGGCCGGAAACGGATCTGGATCATCTGGCTCAACTTGTGCTGGTGCATCTGCCTTAGACAGCGTGTCCACATTCTTGCGCGGCACGGTGGCGCTGCGCGGCTGCGTCCTCGCAGCGCTTGAATGCGGCGGCAAAGCCATTATCCTTGGCAAACGGTTGCGAGGTGTCCGGATGATCCAATACGCTTTGAAGTGTGACGCGGGCCACGGGTTCGACAGCTGGTTCCAGTCAGCGGACGCTTACGACAAGTTGCAGGCTTCCGGCCATGTGGCTTGTGCCGTCTGTGGCAGCACGCAAGTGGAAAAGGCGTTGATGACGCCCCGTGTCAACGCGGCGCCGACAGCTCCGCTGCGCGCCGAACCGGCGACGCCGCCTGAAAAGGCCCTCGCCGAGTTGAAGGCTCATGTGGAGCGCAACGCGGACTACGTCGGCAAGGATTTCTCGGTCGAGGCGCGCGCCATGCACGACGGCGAGGCACCCGGACGCGCCATCTGGGGAGAGGCCAAGCCCGAGGAGGCCAAGGCCCTGATCGAGGATGGTGTGCCCGTCGCTCCCTTGCCCTTTCGGCCAACGCGCAAGACGAACTGAGGGTGTATCCCGCAGTGCGGCGCGCCTATAAGGCGTGAAGGCTTGGCAACGGCAGGGGAACGACATGCGAGTACTGATCACGGGCGCCAATCGCGGCATTGGCGCAGCAATGGCAAAGGCATGGCAGACACGCGGCGACGAGGTGCTGGGCACGGCGCGCAGCGCGGATGCAGACTGGCCGCTGGATGTGAGCGACCCGGCCTCGCAAGCCACGCTGGCGGCGCGCCTTGGTGACACGACGCTTGACGTTGTGGTCTGCAATGCCGGTGTCTTTCCGGACAAGGGCCAGTCGCTGGATGACGGATATCCGGCCGCGATGTGGGCAGAGGCCTTTGCCGTGAACGTGACCGGTGTCTTTTTGACGGTGCAGACGCTTTTGCCCAACCTGCGACTGTCACAGGCGCCCCGTATCGCGATCATCAGTTCGCAGATGGCCTCGCACACGCGGGCACCGGGCGGCAGCTATATCTACCGCGCCTCCAAGGCCGCGGCGCTGAACCTCGGACGCAACCTTGCGTCGGAGCTGAAACCAGAGGGAATCGCCGTGGGCATCTACCACCCCGGTTGGGTGCGCACCGACATGGGGGGCGGGCAGGCCGATCTGTCCGTCGACGAGGCCGCCGCGGGCCTCCTTCAGCGCATCGACGGACTTGGGGTCGAGACCACGGGTTGCTTTGAAACATGGGATGGTCAGGCGCACGTCTATTGACCGGAGCAGGGAGCACTGGTGCGGGGTGTTGCGGCTTTTGCACCCTTGCACGCAGGCAGGCGGGGGCGTAAACGCGCTTCCGACCTGATCTGAAAGCCTGACCATGCCTGTTCTCGTGATGAAATTCGGCGGCACCTCCGTCGCCACCCTGGACCGCATCCGCCGCGCGGCCAAGCGTGTCGGCGTCGAAGTGTCCAAGGGGTACGATGTGATCGTGATCGTCTCTGCCATGTCGGGTGAGACGAACAAACTGGTCGGCCTTGTCGAGGAAACCTCTCCGCTGTTTGACGCGCGTGAGTATGACGCCGTCGTGGCATCGGGCGAGAATGTGACCGCCGGGCTGATGGCGCTGACCTTGCAGGAAATGGATGTCCCGGCGCGCAGCTGGCAGGGCTGGCAAGTCCCTGTGCAGACCACGGACGCCCATGCCGCCGCGCGCATCGAGGACATCCCGACCGAGAACATCGCGACCAAGTTTGCAGAGGGCATGAAGGTCGCCGTGGTCGCCGGTTTCCAGGGCATCTCGCCCGAGGGGCGCATCACGACGCTGGGCCGGGGCGGCTCTGACACCACGGCGGTGGCTTTTGCCGCGGCCTTCGAGGCAGAGCGCTGCGACATCTACACGGATGTGGACGGGGTCTATACCACCGACCCGCGCATCTGCGAAAAGGCCCGAAAGCTGGACAAGATCGCCTTTGAAGAGATGCTGGAAATGGCCAGCCTTGGCGCCAAGGTCCTGCAGACCCGGTCGGTGGAACTGGCGATGCGCTACAAGGTGAAGCTGCGGGTGCTCTCCAGCTTTGAGGAAATGGACGATGCAGCCGGGACGCTGGTCTGCGGCGAGGAGGACATCATGGAAAGCAACGTTGTGGCCGGAGTGGCCCATTCCCGCGACGAGGCCAAGATGACCCTCGTTTCCGTGGCCGACCGCCCGGGCATTGCCGCGGCGATCTTCAGCCCACTGGCAGATGCCGGGGTGAACGTCGACATGATCGTGCAGAACATCTCTGACGAGGGGCGCACGGACATGACCTTTTCGTGCCCCACCAATCAGGTGGCGCGCGCGGAAAAGGCCATGCAGGAGGCCAAGGAACGCGGTGAGATCAATTTCCACGGGGTCCTGGCCGACGAAGGCGTCTGCAAGGTCTCTGTTGTCGGGATCGGAATGCGGTCCGCCGCCGGGGTCGCGGCCCGCATGTTCAAGGTGCTCGCGCAGGAAGGCATCAACATCCAGGTCATCACCACGTCAGAGATAAAGATTTCCGTGCTGATTGAACGCAAGTACATGGAACTGGCCGTACAGGCGCTGCACGATGCGTTTGACCTCGACAAGGCAGGCTGAGGCGGGCCGACGGCAAGCGCCCTATGCGACTGTCGGTTTGTGGGCATCACTCCGGTTGGGTGTTCGGTGACCCGCGGCGCTGGTCGCCTATGACGTGCCGCAGGGCGCGCGACTTTCCGCAGCCTGCTTTGATCCACAGACCGCGATCTTGTCAGGCAATGACCGCAATCTCGTCCTGTGCCACGCTGCGCCGCACCATGTCCCAATAGACATCCTCGACGGCCTCTGGTGGCAGGCGTCCGTCTTCGCGGTACCATGTCGTCACACCGGTCAGCATGGCGATCAGGGCCAGAGTGGTGATCTTTGTGTCCCGCAGGCTGAAGGCTTGCTCGGCCTGACCCTGCCGCAAGATCGTCTCAAGCGCGTTCTCATAGTCGCGGCGCAGGCCCTCGATGACGGCGAAATTCTCGGGCGAGAGGTTCCGCAGCTCCATATAGGAGATGAACACCGCCTGCGGTCTGTCCAGATGGAACCGGATATGAAAGCGCACGAAGGCTTCGAGGTGGGCCAGGGCATCGGTGGGGGACGTGCGCTTGTGCCAGGCTTCCAGCAACT
>JBELMB010000125.1:0-14938 GCA_042088665.1 Sagittula sp. | reverse complement strand
TAGACAATGTCCACAGGCACGCCCAGCACGATCTCTCCTTCCCAGCTCTGGCAGGTCAGTCGGGTGTATACCTCGTCGTTGAGGTCCACCATCTTGGCCGCGTAGCTCAGCAGTTGAGCCCCTGCCGGGGTCAGCGTCACACCGCGCCCACTCCGGTCGAGCAATTGCAGGCCCAGCATCTCTTCGAGCCGCTTGATCTGCATGGAGACCGCAGATTGCGTCAGGTTCAGGAAGCCGGCTGCCCGGGTGACGCCGCCTGCCTCGGCAACCGCCACAAAGGACCGCAGCGTGGTGATATCAAGATTGATCATGGCACTGAGCCAAGACATCACAGTTCGTGAAGGATGACACCATGTTCGCTGATTTCTCTCCCCGCTTGCGCCAGTTTCTTCGCGCTCGCCGCACCATCGCCGCACGCCCTGCTTTCAAGGCCCGCCCGGCACTGGACCTGCGGGAAGCCAATCGCTTTGAGCGGCAGGAAACGCACCGAAACTGGCCAGCGCCGCGATATTGGTGTGAATAGTTTACATCTTTCACCAAGGTCGCAGGCTGCACCTTGAAAAACGCGGGCTTTGGGCCAATATTCAAAGCAGTTTCTCGTGGGCTGGTCCCGCGGGAGTTTTGTCACGACACGGAGGCTTTGATGGCTGAATACAATGTCCGGGCGGCAGGCATTTCCGGCGCCCGCGCGACTCAGATCGACGAGGGCCTGCGCGCCCATATGAACAAGGTCTACGGCACGATGTCCGTGGGCATGCTGATCACCGCGCTTGCGGCCTGGGCGATTGCCGGAATGGCGACGACCACGGATCCGTCGCAGGCGGCGGCGCAGCTTGGCAATGGCACGATGCTGACCAGCTTTGGCACAGCGATCTACGGCAGCTTCCTGCGCTGGATCATCATGCTGGCACCGCTTGCCTTCTTCTTCTTCGGTTGGGGCGCACTGCTGAAGCGCGGGTCCGCAGCGGCCGTGCAGCTTGGCTTTTTCGTCTTTGCTGCCTTCATGGGTCTCTCGCTGAGCTCGGTCTTTATCGTCTACACGGCGTTCTCGATCGTACAGACCTTCCTGGTGACGGCGATTGCCTTTGCTGGCCTGTCCCTTTGGGGCTACACCACGAAAAAGGATCTGGCGCCCATGGGCACCTTCCTTTTGATGGGTGTGATCGGTCTGATCGTTGCGATGATCATCAACATCTTCCTGCAGTCGCCGATCTGGATGTACGCGATCTCGGCTGTTGGCCTGCTGATCTTTGCCGGACTGACCGCCTGGAACACGCAGGAGATCAAGAACGAATACGTGGCGCACGCGGTGCATGGCGACCAGGAGTGGCTGGACAAGGCCGCCTCCAACGGCGCGCTGAGCCTGTACATCAACTTCCTGAACATGTTCCGGTTCCTGTTGATGTTCATGGGCGACGACGGCTGACCGTCACGGCCCGAACACTCGGGTCACGACACACCGACAGGGCCGGTCCTCGCGACCGGCCCTTTTTTGTGGGCCACAGCTGTTGCGACAGATGACGGGGCTGGCGCGGCCTCACAACAATGTCGTCATGAAGATCGCCGGGAAAGACAGCCCACCGGCGAGTGGCACATTGATCTCCCCCTCCCGGTCAAAGCCCATGGCCGCGTAAAAGGGCTCTGCCGTCAGCGTGCTCTGGCAATGCATCATCGACATGCCGCTGGCCTTGGCCACCAGCAGGATATGCGCCAACAGCTTTCGCCCCACGCCGCGGCGCGTGGCATTGGGGTCCGTGGCGACATGGCGGATATGTCCGACACCGCGCTGGCCGGGCCGCCCGCCCGGGGCTTGCAAGGACCAGCCACCGGCCCCCAACAGATCGTCAGAGCCTTCCTTATGGATCACGTAAAACAATCCCGAAGCCACCAGATGCGGCTGCGCGCGGGCGATGACAGGAATGGCTGTGACCAGAACGGAAGGAGGGTAATCCCTCGCCAGAAGGCGCGTGTAGCTGCGCTGAAAAAGGTCGTCCAGGGCACCAATGTCGTCACGACGCGCGGTGCGGATGGTCAGGGTGTCCTGCATGAGAATGCCTCCGTTTGGTGGGAGACATAGGGCCTCCGAGCGCTGAAAACAGGCGCAGCGCGCTTGTCCGACGAAGGCGCGCCTGAAAGCCCCGCCATGGGTGCCCGGTACAGCGAGTTGTCCATCCTGCCCTCAGGAGGCGACGGCCTCGGGAAACCGATCGCAGGCCTTGGCGACAGGGCTCCAAACCCTTCATTGCTGTGGATCTTCCGGCAGGTCTTGGCGTCAGGGCCCGTCGTGATTCAGAACCTGTTACGGGATCTTTACCGAATCGCGCCAGGATAAAGGGCGGTAGGGAGAGGGCAATCCGCGCGCCGTTCAAAAGGAAAGCGCCCGACCAAACCTGTCACGAACGATGCGATTAAATGGCCTCCCGCAAGACGCGCCCTGACGACTCCGGTCCCGCAGTGGCCCCTGACATTCTGCCCCGGCAGCCCCCCGGAAACGACAAAAGCCGCACACCCAAAGGTGCACGGCCCGTCCATCGGCATCCGATCAAGTGATTACTTGATCTTGCCTTCCTTGTATTCCACGTGCTTGCGCACGACGGGATCATACTTCTTGATCACCATCTTTTCGGTCATGGTGCGCGCGTTTTTCTTGGTCACGTAGAAGTGGCCCGTACCTGCGGTCGAGTTCAGGCGGATCTTGATGGTGGTCGGCTTCGCCATGGGTCATCTCCTGCACCGCGGAGTTGTACCCCGCGTAAAATCTTATTTGAGCCCGCCTTGTACCCAGCCACAGCGGTGAGTCAACCGCAAAGCAAGGCACAGTTGGTATTCAGCGCAAGCGCAGCCGCCAAATGGTGAACTGACGTGGCGCCTGCGCCTGCCCCACCGGGACAAGACCCTGAAAAAACGCGCGGAAGGCCTGTAAGCCGGATTCTGTTATCGGGCGGTGTGACCCCCCCTCAGACGACCATTCCTCTGGGCCGCACCTTGCGATGCGGCTCTAGCTGCCAACCCGGATCTCTCGGGCCAAAGCCGCCCTGCCCTGAACGCCCCGAAAGGCGCACGCGCGCGAGATCCCTACACGGCATTGCTCCCGGTGGGGCTTGCCAAGCGGGCGCTGTTGCCAGCCCCCCGGTGGGCTCTTACCCCACCGTTTCACCCTTACCCAGGAACAGATCCGGGGCGGTATCATTTCTGTGGCGCTTTCCGTCAGGTTGCCCTGCCCGGGCGTTACCCGGCACCGGCGCTTTGGTGAGTCCGGACTTTCCTCTCGCGGCCAGGGCCACAAGCGGCCGTCCGGCCTTCCGCGCGTGGGTCACCTAGACCCGCCAAGGCCCAAGTGCAATGACCAACTGCCTCGGCCAGCATGGCCCCATGCCCGCCCGCGCCCCAGCCCGTGAGCTGGCCAACCCCGGGCCGACGCCGGGCCGATCTGCCATACAGGGGGCCTGCTCAGCGCAGGACCAGCGGCATGCTCAGCCAATCGCGCAGCGCCTTTGCCACCGCCTCGGGCTGTTCCAGCGTCGGCAGATGCGCCGCCCCTTCGATCACGCGCAGCACCGCGTTGGGGACAAGTTCCGCCAAGAAAGCGTGCCGCTTGACCGGCAGGACCACGTCCAGCGCGCCACAGATCACCATGGTCGGCACATGGATCCGGCGCAGCGTGCTCTGCTGGTCGCGCCGCCTCTGCAGGGCACGCGACTGCCGGACAAAACACTCCACGCCCAGCCCAAGCCCCATGTCCTTCACCATGGCGATGATCTCCCCGCGAAAGGGCCCGGGCGCCAGATCGCCTAGCCGCAGTTCTTCTTCGAGGACCTGTTCCAGCTTGCCAGACCGCGCACGGATCATCTGCGGCTCGCGCGCTGCGGCTTGCTGTGGGGTCTCTGGCAGGGGCGTCGCCGACATCAGACACAGACGCGAGACACGGTCCGGCGCCCGGCGCAGCACTTCCATGGCCACCACGCCGCCAAAACCGAACCCCAATAGCGCGATGCGCTGCGGCATCAGGTCAAGCAGCCCCGAGGCGATCTCTTCGATCCGTTCACCGCTGCTGAGAGGCACGGTCATCACGGCCTGATCGCGGGACAGATCCGCAAGCTGCGGGCCAAAGATCCGCGCGTCGCTCATGATCCCGGGCAGCAATACGACCGTTTCACCCATGCGCGTGCCACCCGGCGCCACACACACGGCGCCCCCCTGCTTGCCCATCACTTGCCACGCAATCACGCCTCTCGGATTTCACTTGCACCCGCACAGTCCTATCAAATGCCACGCCCGGCAAAAGCCCTCCTGTCCGCTGCACCCCGCGGTCGGGCAGAAAAAAAGACCCGGACGACACGCGCACCGGGTCCTCATGTTGCGCCACAACCGGCAGGGTTATTCCGCCTTGATCTGTTCCCAGAACACGCCCAAATGCTTTGAGACGATCTGGCTGTAGCGCTCACTCTCCCGCAGTGCCGCGAGACCCGAGTTGAAGCGATAAAGATGCGTGGTGCCCCGCCAGTGCTTCTTTGAGATGATCACGTGCAACCCCTCGACCGAGAGCGGCTTGTCCAGCGGCACGACTTGCCCGCGAATGCCCATTGTCTCGATGGTCTGCGCGCCGAGGAACACGTTCACCGTGACCGCATCCACCCGACCGGCCAACAGCTCCTGAAAGCAGGCCTGCGGGCTGTCTGCCTGCACGAGACGCACCAGCCCCTTGGACAGCCACTGGCGGTCGGGGCGGTCCATGTCATGGGTGAAATAGCCATTCGGACGACACAGGGTCTTGCCCAGAATGTCGGCATCGGACTCGTATTTGAAACCGGACCCTTCGCGCACGAAAAGCAGCACGAGGATCTCCACCAGCGGATCAGAAAAGTGGAAATTCGCACAGCGCGTGTTGTCCGGCGTCGCGTTGCAATCGGGCTGATACCACGGGAAGCCCATGTCGTATTCTTTGTTGTCGAGCTTTGGGAACAGATGCTGCGACCAGTCGTTTTCCCAATCAATCGCGTAGCTTACCGGCGAAGGTGTGGATTCCAGCGCCGCATTCACGATCTCGGTGATCATGCCTTGTCCCGGCCAGCCCTGATCGGTGAACGGCGCAAAGTTTCCGCCGGTCAGCAGCTTCAGCTCGGCGTCCTGACTGCGCAGCGGTGTGGCATCCGCCTGCCGGGAGCCCGGCTCGCAGGGCAGACGCAGCACGTCCCCCGGATTGACCTGAAACACAGAGGCCTGCAGTTTGGATTCATTGGCGTAATAGATCAGCGTCCACTTTTCCGGATCGCCATATTTGGACTGGGCGATGGTAAAGACCGTGTCGCCCGCGCGCACGGTATATGCCTCCGGCGCGCAGATTTGTGCTTCGGCGCTCGCAGGGGTCAACCCCGCGGCCACCGCGATGGCGATTGCCGCCACCGCGTGTTTCCAAAACCCCCAGACCATGGCTCAGAGCCCCGCCCAGATGCTCGACATGTGCTTGTCGATCACGCTCAGGTATTCGCCACTGTCGCGCATCTTGCCAAGCCCGTCGTTAAACGCGGCGATCAGCTCTTCGGCGCGCGGGTTGGATTTATGCGCCACCGCATGCAGGCCCTCGATGGCCAGCGGGCGGCTCAGTTGCAGCTCCACCCGGTTGTCGAGGCCCATGTCCTTCAGCACCACGCGCCCGGTGAATTCGTTCATCGCAACCGCGTCCGCCGTGCCGTCCACGAGCCGGGAAAAGCAATCCTCTGCCGTGTTGGGCAACTGCAGACGCGCGCCCGCGGATTTCATGTAGGCCGCGCTGGTCCCGGCCCGGTCACCGCCGGAATGGCTGAGCGGGCTGCAGATGCGCATCCCGTCGAGGTCGGCCTCGCGGCGGTAGGTCACGCCCGATCCCTTGGCGGTAAAGAGCACGACAAGCATCTCGAACATCGGCTCGGAGTAGACGAAATTCGTGCACAGGTCTGCGCTCGGGGCCGCGGCGCAATCGGGCTTTTTCCACGGAAAGGCCACGTCGACCATGCCCTCGGACAACATCGGATCGAGATGCACGGACCGGTCATTGACCCAGTAGAACTTGTGCTGGCCGGTGTCCGAGTTGGCCACATAAGCGCGGTTGACCACATCGGTGATCAAGCCAGAGCTGAGGTACAGCCGGTTTGTGAACGGCTTGAAATCATCCGCGACCAAAAGCTTTACATCGACCCCGGCGCGGCGCTCCTCGGTGGCGCGTTGACGCTGGGCCTGCGCGGCAGTGGCGGTGATCTGCGGCGCCGCTGTGGCGGCGATCACCGGTGGTGCCACGGGCCGGCTGTCGGCTTGCACGACCGTGCCGCCCTTCAACCCGACAGGCAGACCGTCGATGCAGGGCATCCGGTACTTCTGGCCCACACGGATGCTGTCGGGCGACGGGATCACGCTGATGTTGGTGCGGTAGATCACCGTCCACTGTCCCACGTCCTTGTAGAGCCGGTCCGCGATCAACGACAGTGAGTCCCCCGGTTTGACCGTGTACTCGCCCCCGCAGGTTTGTTGCGCGACAGCCCCCAGTGAGCCCGCTGTGACCAAAGCGGCTGCCAATGCGCTTGCTCGTCCGATCATCTGTCATTCCCCCAAAAGATGCCTGTGGTAGAAAAACTCGCCTATCTAGTGGCACGGGTCAACGGCACACCTAGGGAATGTAGCCTTGTCCATATCTATCAAGGGTTTCGCGGAAGTCATCCACAGCCACCGGGGCGAAGGGGTCAGCCCTGACGGGCACGCGGACCCGGTTACCCACAGAATCAATGCCTTACCTCTGGATGATTTGTGGGTAAGTCGCGCCATGCGCGCCCTGCCCAAAAGGGGCGCATCGATGGGCCAAAAGCACATATTGAGGCGTCAGGATCGCTGGTCGGTGGGCTGTCTGGGGCCGGCGGTGCGCCAGCGCCGGGTTGCCCCTTGCGATCCGGGCCTCTGCCCCCCGGTTCACAGGCCAGAGGGGTCCGGTCTCAGGCGAGCAGTTAGGACTATCTCAACGCTTTATGCGTTTTTGAACAGGCCCTTGCATGCCTGTCTTGACCCCGAGCCGTCGGGCGCTGCGTCCGACCCGGGGACAGGCGACCGCAAAAGCCGCAAACCTTGGGATCACGCCCCGGTCTGGGCCAGAACCTGCAGCCAGACAGCCGCCTCGTCAAAGAGGGTCCATTCACGTCGCACACCAGCGGGCCCGAATTCCGCGTGGCTGATGCCCATGACATGCACATGCGCCCCACTGGGACGACCAAAGCGGCCCCAGCCCTCGTGCCGTCCCGTCAGTGACCAGCGCAGCGCCGCGCGCGGCGGCATCAGCGGCTCTTCGAGCCCGACCTGATGGTGAATTTCGAAACGCGCCGAAGGGAACGCCGCCCTCAGGCCAAGCCACATGGTGTCCGCGGCACCGCGCCCGTGCGGCTCTGCGCCGCCGGGATAACACAGGTGACATGCGCGGTCGTATTGCTCCGTGATGACCGACAACTCGCCGGTCATGATCCGCTCCAGCAGATCGGCAAAGGCCTGCCCCCACTGGTTGTCGTTGCCGCGCCCGGTGTACGGCCCGATCACGTTGTCCTCAGGGTGAAAGGTCCCCGCGGCGCCATCGCTGTGTTGCAGCCGGGCGCGCGCCCAATCCGGCACCGCGACGTCAAGCTGCGCCAACAGCGCGGAGGTATCACGCACTTCCCATACGTCGCTGATCTGGTTGGATTTCGCATAAGAGTCGATCATCGTCCGATAGCGCACGGGCCGCCCGGTTGCCGGTCCGAACACACCCGAGCCGCGGTGCGTCGCCACCGTCAGCGACCGGTGCGAACTGAGCAGACCCACTTGCGGTCGCCCGCTCCAGATCACGTCCTCGCCCAGAAGCTGCCGGTCCGGAAATTCGACAAGATGCGACATGGCCGCAGCGGTGACCGCGCCCTCGCCCTGCACCATGCCAAGCGCCGAGCGATGGATGACTTCCGGGTGCATGTAGGCCGCCATGGCGGAGGCCAGCCCCCGCTGTTCCCAGATCTCCTGCGTGGCACCTAGAATGTAGTCCGGGAAGTCCCTGAATTTCGGGTCAAATCCCTGCATCATCTTCTCCCTTCCCGACGGATCCGCGCGGGGCGTATGCCCTGCATGAGGCCCACCCTATACCGGATGCGAAATCCCCCGAAAGGCCGGAAAATCGTGATAGCGCCTTCGCCGGGCCGCAAGGTCTTCTTGCGGCCTATCATGGGCCCGCACCAGCGTGCCCCGCGGCGTGATGTAACTGTCGATACGCCGCGCGGGCCCCGCCTCCGGGATTGGCCGCCATGCAATGTTGAACGCGCAGAGCTTGGGAAAGAACCAGACTTCGGCAAACTCCAGATGGTCAAACAGCCACCACGCCAGATCGCGCCAGTCCCGTCCCGCAGCATAGCGGTCAGCAAACCACGGGATCACGACAGAGGCCCCTGCCACCGGGGTTTCAGGCAGATCCCAGATGTGACATTCCAGCGGATAGTCGTTTCGTGCACAGTTCAGCTTGTGGGTATTTCCAAAGGCATTCAGCCGCGGGGAGCGATAGCCAGACCGCACGAACACCCTGCCAAACGTCTCTTCCAGCGGGTCCAGCAACCCCGTCGCAAAGGCCCGCCCCCGTTCAAGCGCCAGATCAGGCTCGTCAGGTATATTGCTGATCTCGTGAAAGTTTCCGATTTCAGAGCACAGAAACTCCCGCATCCAGAAATGCCGCGACAAGCGCTCTCGCCCCAGCGTCTCCAATGACCACATGGACCGTGGGCGTCTCATTGCCTGCGCTGCTCAGTCATGGCCACCCCAGCGGAACTCCCCATTCGGTCCAAGTTTGGAAAAGGGGTTGAACGCGACCTCCCAGACATGCCCTTCCGGATCGGCAAAATAGCCGATGTGCCCGCCCCAGAACACATCCGAAGCCTCTCGCAGGATCTGCGCCCCGGCGGCGCGGGCGCGGTCGAGGATCTCCGCCACCTCGTCCTTGGCCACGACGTTATAGGCATAGGTGGCAGCCCCATGCCCGAGATCCTCCGGCGCGCGCCCCATGTCCTTGGCCAGATGCTCCAGATCGTAAAGCCCCAGAACCTGCCCGATCAGGTCAAAAACGACGATCCCCTCATCCGACGGCACCCGGGTCCACCCCATCGCCTCATAAAAGCCGGCGGTGCCCGCCACATTGCGGCATCCCAGTGTGACCAGGCTGATCCTTTGTTGCATCTCGCGTCCTCTTGCTGCTCAGCGCATCGAAACACGCGGTCCCGTCAATTCATGTCACCAGCCCGCGCGCCCAGGTCATGATCCGCGCGCTCACTTCCGAGGTCATGCCCGGAGACATGATGTCGCCTGCGATCAAGTGACGGCTGGGGTCATCCCCCGCGCCAACGTCGACCTCCATCGTTTCGGCCACACCCCCCCAGCGCGCAATCACCGCCCGTGTCGCGGCATGGTCCACAACCTCATCCGCCGGGTCAAAGACGAACAGCGCTGGTGCCGCGACCGCCTCATGCCGCCGCTTGTGCACCTCTGTGACCGCCGCCGCCATGGGCAGCGTCGCCACGGCCGGGTATCGCGGCGTCCAGTAAACACCGTGATCCGCGGCCCGCGGCTCAAACCCCCAGGGTTTGCGCGCCAGCAGAGGCAGCCAAAGGCGCGCCCCGCGCAGCGACAAAAGCCCCGACCTGGGATTGTTCACCCGAAAGTTCGGCGAGACAAAGACCGCCCCCGTGATCACGGACCCCATCGCCTCATGCAGCGCCAGCGCGGTCAAGGTGCCACCGGTCGAGGTGCTGATCACCAGAACGCGCTCCCCGATACGCGCGCCGATGGCCAGCGCCTCGGCCATGTCCCGCATCCAGTGTTCCAGACGGGCTTCGGCCATAGCGGGACCGTCCCGACCATGGCCGCTCAGCCGGGTCAAAAAGAGATTGGCCCCAAGGGCTTTGGCCACATTGTCGGGGACTGGCCGGATCTCCTCCAGCGAGGCAGAGAAACCATGCACGTAGACCACCGCCCAGGGCGCCCGCTGCTCCGGCGCACCGGCCCAGATCACCCGCTTGGCCGCCCCTGCCCGCAACTGCGGCACACCGGCCTCGGCCTGCACCAGATAGGCCTCGACACCACCGTGCAACCGGTTGATGTCAAAGGACACATCAGTCCTGACCGGTTCCCGTGGCAACAACCGCCAGAGCACTCCTGCGCCTGCCAGCGCCCCGAAGACCCACCAAAGCATGGCTCACCTCTCTTCTTTGCCGGTCCCCGGGAACGGTCTCGAACATGCATGGACAGGCCCCGGATCCACGCGCCTTTCAGGCGCACCCGGACAAGCCAAACCCCCGATCCGACTCACGCCTCCGCATCCTGTACGGCGCGCGGCGCGACCTCCTCGATCGCCCCCGTGATCAGATCGAGACAGCCGGGATCAGAGAAGCGGTGATCCGCCCCCTTGACCAGTGACAGCCGAAGATCCGGGCTCTCGATGTGGTCAAACAGCCGCAAGGCCGTCTCCCGCGTCACCGCCTCGTCGTCTGCCCCCTGCAACAGCCGAACCGGCCAGGGCATCTCCAACGGCGCACGCAACACAAGGTTGCGCCGTCCATCTTCGATCAGCTTGCGCGTCACCACATAGGGATCTTCATAGGCCGAGGGCATCAGCACGCGGCCCGCCTCCATCACCTGCCGCCGGTCCTCTTCAGAGAACCCGGCCCAGAACCCGTCCTCGGTGAAATCCGGCGCCGCCGCGATGCCGACAAAGCCCGTCACATCCCGCAACCGGCGCGTCAGAAGGCAGCCGATCCAGCCGCCCATGGACGACCCCACCAGCACAACAGGTCCCGGTGCGGCATGGGCGATGACTGCCGCCGCATCCGCCGCCCAGTCCCCGATACAGCCCTCTTCAAAAACGCCGCCCGACTGACCATGCCCGGCATAGTCCAGCCGCAGGAACGCGCGCCCCTGTGATTCGGCCCAGGCCTCCAGGAACACCGCCTTGGTGCCCTCCATGTCCGACCGATACCCCGACAAAAAGACCACGCAAGGCCCCTCACCATCGGTCTTGGCATAGGCCAGTTGATCCCCCCGGGGTCCCTCGACAAAGCCTGTTTGCGCCATCTTTCGCTCCCTGATCACCGCGGCCAGAGTAACCACAAGCCTCAGAAACCCAAGCGCTTTTGTGTTTCTCTGTTTGGAAAATACTCCGGGGGAGCCGGTTCGCAGAACCGGCGGGGGCAGCGCCCCCGGATCACACCATCATGTGACCGACTTGTCACGTGACTATAGCGTCACCTATAATCCAGACCATGGATGCGATCTTCAAAGCCCTGGGCGACCCCGCCCGCCGCGCGCTGCTTGACAGTCTGCGGTCGCGCGACGGTCAGACGCTCAGCGACCTCGAAGGACAGCTCGTCATGAGCCGCTTCGGGGTCATGAAGCACCTCAAGGTGCTCGAAGAAGCGCATCTTGTGACAACCAGGAAGGTGGGGCGGTTCAAGCACCACTACCTGAACCCGCTGCCCCTGCAGGAGGCGATCGACCGCTGGATCGATCCTTTCCTGAAACCCCAAGCCCAGGCGCTGTCGGCGCTGAAAACCCACCTGGAGACCCAAGCCATGAAACCTGATCTCGTCCTCGCGACCTTCATCAATTGCACCCATGACGCGCTTTGGGACGCCCTGACAAAAGGCGCTTTGATGGGGCACTACCACCCCTTTTGCGCCAAGGTGACCGGTGTTCACGACGGCCCCGGTGACACCATCGACATGCATTTCGACCATGGCGGCGTGATGCTGTCCAACAGTGTGATTGCCATCTCGCCCAAGGACCGGATCGAGATGACTTTCGTGCCCGGCTGGGCCGAAGGCCTGCCCACGTCGCGCTGCGTCTACCTGCTGGAGCCGCAAGCCGTGGGCATGAAACTGACCGTCGAACACTATGAGGTCACCGATGACATCAAGGGCTTTGACGACGGCTGGACCCGCTTCATGTCCTCGCTCAAGACATGGCTCGAGACCGGAGAGACACACCGCTTTGTCGCGGCTGCGTCGGACCCCGCAGAGGCGACAGAGACCTGACCCCATGCGGGCGGCCTGACCGGTTGCCGCATGACCACCAGCGCCTTTCTTCGTGCCGAAGAACCGCCGCTGGCGCGCGCATCCTGCACCAAATGCCCGAAACCATGCGCGGCGCGGCCCGGACCCGCCGCCGCATCCCACCGTTACAGCCTGTTGAAAGGACCCTCACATGACACCCGAATTGTTCTGGCTGACCCTCACCGCCATTCTCGCCACGTCGCTGTGGATTCCCTACATCGTGCTCTCCGGACAGGAGGGCAACGCCCAGCACCAGAGCTTTGCCCGCATGCCCCGCGTCTGGGACATGTCGGACGCCGCCCAGCGCGCCTACCGCGCGCATCAGAACCTGCTGGAACAATTTCTGCCCTTCGCCGTGCTGGTCATCGTGGCACATGTGGTGGGGGTGTCCAATGGAGTGACCGTCGCGGCGACCATCGCCTTTTTCTGGCTGAGGGTCTTGCATGCCGTGGGCCACATCTCGGGCCGCGCGACCATGCCGCTGAGGCCGCTCATCTTTACCGGGGGTTGGCTTTGCACGCTGGCCGTGGCCGCTGCCTTGCTCTGGTCGGCGCTCTGACGCGGCCCTCGGGCCGGGTCGTTGGCGGACACGCCGCGGCCCGGTCGCAAGCGGGTGACCCGCCTTGGGAACGGGCGATGCCTGCGGGCAATACCAACACGTGAAACCGCCGGTTCAAGGCGCGCGGTAACACCGTCAACCGCCGCTGCCGCGGAGCCCACGCCAACGAAGCCCCCGGTGGCACATCCCGCCCCGGCAATTGGCGCACAAACGCGGATGACCAGCCACCGACCCTGCTTTGACAGGGGACCAGCCGCCGACAAGAACACCTCAACGCGCCCCGCGGCGGCGCATGGGTTCAACCGTCGATGCTCTGGGCCAGAACCCGGCTGATGACGGTCAGGTTTTCACCGCTTTCCTCAGCCCATCCGTTAAAGGCAGCCTGCACCGCCACCATTGCCTTCCTTGATGTGGGCGGTTTGTCGATCACCCCTTCCGCCACCAGACGCGCCACCACGGAGGTCGACAGGATAAAACCCTCCTTGCCCATGAACCGCAGCGTATACGCGCCGGTCGCGCCACCAAGGCGCGCACCGTTCTTTTTCATCCATTCCAGCAGCCCGGCGAAATCCTCTGATGGCCAGTCACCGACCTTGCGGCCAAACGACCCCGCCTCTGCCGCGACCTCCTGAATCCAGACGGCATTCTGCTGGATGGCGCGCACCTTCGGCGGGCTGCGGATGATGCGTGTGTCGGCAATCAGGGTATCGAACCAATCCTCCGACATCATCGCCACGCGCCCGATGTCAAAACCGTCGAAGGCCGCCTCGATGTCGGGCCATTTGCTGTCCACCACTTTCCAGCTGATCCCGGCAGAAAAGATCCCCTGCGCCATGCGCGACAGCCAGCGGTCGTCCGGGATGGCCGCCAGCGCATCGGCGCCCAGCACCGGCATCGCGTTGTCCAGCACCGCCGACCGACCGCCCTTTCGGTCCGCAGCAAGGTCCAGGATCTCTTCAAATCTGCGCATCGCGCCCTCCGCCGTTGATCACACCCTTTGCGTCAACCTCACCTTAACCCTGTCTGTGCCGGAATTGCATCGCCTGACCGGGCCGCCCGCCGCCCTCCTGCCAATGCCTGTCCGCAGCGCTTGACAAAACCCGCGCGTCGGCGCACCCCGTGCGCGCAACATAAACCCGCAACCGGGCGTTCCGTGGGCGCCAAACCGACGAGGAGAGCCGTGATGGCCCAGATCTCTCTCACCTTCCCCGATGGCAATGCACGCTCCTATGAGGCCGGGATCACCCCTGCCGAAGTGGCGGCCGACATCTCCAAATCCCTTGCGAAAAAGGCGATCTCCGCCACCGTGGACGGCGCGCATTGGGACCTTCAGTGGCCGCTGGAGACCGATGTCAGCCTTGCGATCAACACCATGGGCGACGACGCCCCGGCGCTGGAACTGATCCGCCACGATCTTGCGCACATCATGGCCCGCGCCGTGCAGGAGATCTGGCCCGATGTGCAGGTCACCATCGGCCCGGTGATCGACAACGGCTGGTACTACGATTTCGACCGGGCAGAGCCGTTCACACCCGAGGATCTCGGCGTGATCGAAAAGAAGATGAGGGACATCATCAACAAGCGTGACCCGGTCAGGACCGAGGTCTGGGACCGCGCGCGCGCCGTGCAGCACTACGAGGACGCGGGCGAGCCCTACAAGGTGGAGCTGATCGACGCCATCCCCGGCGACGAGCCCCTGCGCATGTACTGGCACGGCGACTGGCAGGATCTGTGCCGCGGCCCGCACCTGCAGCACACCGGACAGGTGCCCGGCGATTCCTTCAAGCTGATGAGCATCGCGGGCGCCTATTGGCGCGGCGACAGCAACCGCGCGCAGCTGCAGCGCATCTACGGCGTCGCGTTCAAGAACCGCGATGACCTGAAAAAGCATCTCACCATGCTGGAAGAGGCCGCCAAGCGCGACCACCGCAAGCTTGGCCGCGAGATGGATCTGTTTCACATGCAGGAAGAGGCGCGCGGCCAGATCTTCTGGCATCCCAACGGCTGGAAGATCTATACCACCCTGCAGGACTACATGCGCCGCGCCCAGACCCGCGGCGGCTATGTCGAAGTGAACACACCGCAGGTTGTGGACCGCCGGTTGTGGGAAATGTCGGGCCATTGGGAAAAATACGGTGAGAACATGTTCATCGTCGAAGTGGACGAAGAGCACGCCCGCGAAAAAGCCGTGAACGCGCTCAAGCCGATGAACTGCCCCTGCCATGTGGAGATCTTCAAGCAGGGTCTGAAATCCTACCGCGACCTGCCCCTGCGCATGGCGGAATTCGGGTCCTGCGCCCGCTACGAGCCA
>JBELMB010000010.1:0-59154 GCA_042088665.1 Sagittula sp. | reverse complement strand
GTATAGACGATGCCGATATAGACGGCTGTCTGTGTGTTCAGGATGGTCAGCGGATCCGAAATCACGCCAAGAAACAGCAGGAACTGGTTCAGCAGCCCCTCGGTGCCCAGAATGCCCATCCACGCATAGACCCGGATCAGGAAAGAGGTCCAGAACGGCAGGATCACCAGCATCAGCAGGGTCGGACGCCATGCCACCGGCGCGCGCGCCATGGCATAGGCGATGGGATAGCCCACCAGCAAGGTCAGCACGGTCGCGGTCAGCGCGATGCGCAGGGAGGACAGGTAGGCCTTCCAGTAGAGATCGTCGGTGGTCAGAAAGACGAAGTTCTCGAAATCGAGCGCCGCAAGGAAACTGCGGATCCCGGCCCAGCCTTCGGCTAGGTCCAGCTGTGGCAGGTAGGGCGGGCGGGCGATGGCGACATCCGACAGGGAGATCTTCATCACGATGACGAAGGGCACAAGGAACAGCGCCAGCAGCCAGAGGTAGGGAACGGCGATCACAAAGCGGCGCATCTCAGCTGTCCTCCAGCACGACACCGGCGGTGGCGGAAAAGGCGAGAAAGACCTCGTCTTCCCAAGTGATGTCCCGTGTGGCGATGCGGCGGGTGTTGCTGGCCTGTGCCTTGACCATCAACCCCTCGGCGACCTCCACGTGATAGGTGGAGATGTTGCCGAGGTAGGCGATGTCGATCACCTTGCCGGTCAGCACGTTCGGCGCGTCGGGCCGGGTTTTCGAGATGGACACTTTTTCTGGCCGCAAGGACAGCACGACCGATTTGCCGTCCCATGCCGGGTCTCC
Organism: Sagittula sp.; assembly: GCA_042088665.1. GTDB lineage: Bacteria > Pseudomonadota > Alphaproteobacteria > Rhodobacterales > Rhodobacteraceae > JBELMB01. The sequence goes on along the minus strand of JBELMB010000010.1, from coordinate 58,353 downwards.
GTTGACCGCGATCAGCGGGTCGGTGTCGGTGGCCCATGCGATCTCAAGCCCGCCGGGGGGGATTTCTGGCACGGGGGGGGCGACAGGGGCCGCAACCGTTTCAGGCTTTGCCTCGGGGGGTGGCAGCAGCTTTGGCTCGTCTTCGATCCAGTGCCCAAAGACCCGGGAGAGCAGGCGGTCATGCAGCTTGCGCCCCAAGGCATTGGGTTGCGGGCCGGTCTTGTCGGGGCTTTTCGCTGTCGTCGCGGGGGCCGCAGGGGTTTGCGCGGGCGGGGGTGTTTCGGCAATGGCCGGGGGCGGCGCGGTCTCTGGCCGTTTGGTGGCGAGACCCCGGAACAGGTTCACGTCCCCAATGAACCCCGCCACGTAGACGGAATTCGGTGCTTCGTAGATTTCTGCCGGTGTGGCGACCTGAACGATCTTGCCCTGATCCATCACCGCCACGCGCGAGGCCACAGTCATCGCCTCTTCCTGATCATGGGTGACGATGATGAAAGTGGTGCCGGTCTTTTCCTGAATATCCATCAGTTCGAACTGGGTTTCTTCGCGCAGCTTCTTGTCGAGTGCGCCCAGCGGTTCATCCAGCAACAGCAGCTTTGGCGCGCGGGCAAGGCTGCGCGCCAGTGCCACGCGCTGTTTTTGCCCACCAGAGATCTGGTGCGGCTTGCGCCGGGCAAATTGTTCCAGACGGGTGAGGCGCAGCATCTCAAGCACGCGGGTCTCGATCTCGGATTTGGTCTTGCCCGCCCGGCGCAGGCCAAAGGCGATGTTCTCCCAGACCGTCAGGTGAGGAAACAGCGCGTAGCTCTGGAACATCATGTTCACGGACCGCATGTTTGGCGGGATATTCCCGATGTCCGTGCCGCCCAGCAGGATCTGACCTTCGGTGGGTTTCTCGAACCCGGCCAGCATCCGCATCAGAGTGGTCTTGCCGCAGCCTGACGGTCCCAGCAGGGCAAAGAACTCCCGCGCGTAGATATCCTGCGTGAGCGAAGAGACGGCGGTGAAGTCGCCAAAGCGCTTGGTCACGCCCTTGAACTGGATCAGGGGTTTTTCCTTGGGGTCTGTCCAAGGGGCAAAGACGGTTTGTGCCACGCGGAACCTCGTTCAGGTCAGGAGTACAGACAGATCGCCGGGGCGGGCGACCGGGGTGTGGTGCAGCTTGTCACAGGCTGCCGGGTTCTTGTTCGGGTCAGGTCTGCCAAGCGCCGTGCGGTGGATCCGGGGGCAGATGCGCTGCAGCACCGGGACCGGGGTGTACCGGGTCTTTTGCGCGGCGTCTCGGGGCCGGTGGATCGTGCCGTTTGGCGAGAGATCAGCGGCGTGCGGCAAAGCTGTGGGATGGGTTGGGCGGGTGACTGCAGCTTGAGCAGCCTTGCGCAATGGCTTGCGAGCCTTGTGTTGCGCCAGATCAAGGGCGCCGCCCCGTTGGCGGGGAGCCGGACGATTGAGCGATTCGAAATCGTAACCCATGAAAAGCCGCCTTGTGGAGGGTCGCACAGCGGTCCTGCGCGCCGGGGCGGCAGGTGGCCCGCGCGCGGTTTGCGCACGGGCCGGAACGGCATCAGGTGCCGGATTTGATCTTGGTCCAGAGGCGCGTCACGACCCGCTGCACCTTGGGCGGGTAAGGCGTGGTCGTGTAGGTGCTCTCCAGCGCGGTTTCATCGGGATAGATCGCCGTGTCGCCGATGACATCCTCTGCCAGAAACTCCTGCGAGGCGGCATTGCCGTTGGCGTAATAGACGTAGTTCGATGCCGCGGCCATGTTCTGCGCATCCATGATGAAGTTCAGGAAGGCATGGGCGCCTTCGGGATTCGGCGCATCAACCGGGATCGCCATCTGGTCGAACCACATCAAGGCGCCTTCCTTGGGCGCGTTATACGCCACCTCGACACCATTTCCGGCTTCGGCAGCGCGGTCGCGGGCCTGCAGGACGTCACCCGACCAGCCAAGCGCGACACAGATCTCGCCGTTCGCCAGCGCGTTGATGTATTCCGAACTGTGGAACTTTTGCACGTAGGGGCGGATGGGCATCAACACACCTTCGGCCTTGGCAAGGACTTCCGGGTCATGGCTGTCGGGGTTCTCACCGATATAGGCCAGCGCGGCGGGGATGACCTCGGTCGGTGCGTCCAGCAGGTAGACGCCGCACTCCGCGAGCTTTTCCATGTTGGCGGGGTCAAAGATCAGTGCGAGGCTGTCGACGGGTGCATCCTCGCCGAGGATCTCCTTGACCTTGCCGACGTTCAGACCAATGCCCGTGGTGCCCCACATGTAGTTGATCGAATAGGCGTTGCCGGGGTCGTAGGTTGCGGTCCGATCAGAGATCACGTCCCACATGTTGCCGATGTTCGAGAGCTTGGACTTGTCCAGTTCCTGGAAGGCGCCAGCGGTGATCTGGCGCTGCAGGAAAGAGCCGGTTGGCACAACCACGTCGTAGCCCGATCCACCGGCGAGCATCTTGGTCTCCAGCAATTCATTGCTGTCGAAGACATCGTAAACCAGTTCCAGCCCGGTTTCCGCTTCGAATTTTTCCAGAAGGCTCTCGTCGATGTAGTCGGACCAGTTGTAGACACGCACGTCGTCGGCAAGGGCCGAGGTGGCGATCAGCGCCAGCGCCGTGGTGGCAAGCGTCAGATGTTTGGTCATATGTGTTCTCCCGTTTGTCGCGGGGTCTTGCGCCCCAGCCCCGAATTTTGATCATAAGTTGCGCGGACGGACAACTCGGGCGATGGTTTCATGAGCGGCCGAGAGGTTCAAGACGGCAGCTGTGCGCTGCGATGCAGGGAAGGGCAAGTGGTGACAAAAGCGGCAGAGGTCCAGAGGCCCGCAGGCCCCCCGGCCCATGAGCAGGTCTATCGGGACATGCGCGAGATGATCCTGTTTGGCGCCTTGACCCCCGGGGAGCCCGTGACGATCCAGGGGCTGGTCGAACGGCTGGGTGCGGGCATGACACCGGTGCGCGAGGCGTTGCGGCGGCTGACGGCGGAAGGGGCGCTGGATGCGTTGGGGAATCGCCGGATCGTGGTGCCGGTTCTGGATCGCGCCGCGGTGGAGGAGCTGACGCTGGCGCGGCTGGCGCTGGAGCCGCTCTTGGCGCAACGTGCCGCGGCGCGGATCACGGCGGATGCGCAGCGCGGGCTAGCAGAGATCGACGCCCGTCTGGACGCGGCCATCGGGCGTGGCGGTGTCGAGGATTACCTGCGTGAGAACTTTGCCTTTCATGCGGCTTTGAACGCGCAGGCGGCGGCGCCGATCCTGACGGCCTTGTCCGAGGGGCTGTGGCTGCGGTTCGGTCCGTCGTTGCGGGTGGTTTGCGGTCAAGTTGGAACCTGTGGTCTGCCGGACATGCACAAGGCGGTTCTGGAGGCACTGGCAGAAGGCGACGCCGCGGCAGTTGGTGAAGCAATCCGCGGCGATGTCGCGCAAGGCATGGCGTTGATTGCCAATGGCCTGGGGTAGTCTGTTGCTGCGCTGTCTGTGCTGACCGGACGGGCGGAGCTCGTGCCAAAGGCACCTCGCCCCGCCCACCCGTCCCGATCCCGGACTGCACTGTTGGCTGAGGGATCGCCGTGATGCCGGCCTGAGGGGGCTGAACCCTTCGGTTGAGGCCGTTTCGTCGCAAGTCACCGTCAGCTTTGGACACCGGCACCTTCTGGCGTGCCGGGCGTCATGCAGACAAGTCGGGGCTTGTCTGGGGCGTTTCCCCTGATACTCTGGAATTTGATCATATTTTCGCGGCAACCGTATCCGAGGTGCGCATGACCTACCTGACCCCGAATTCTCCGACGGCCGACCTGCAGGCGCTGGACGCGGCGCATCACCTGCACCCCTTCACCCATGCGGATGGCTTGCGGGAGAAGGGTGCGCGCATCATCACGCGGGCCGAAGGCTGCTGGCTGACCGACAGCGACGGCAACCGGATCCTTGATGCCATGGCCGGGTTGTGGTGTGTGAACATCGGCTACGGGCGCGCCGAACTGGCGGAGGCGGCACAGCGGCAGATGATGGAGCTGCCGTTCTACAACACCTTCTTTCAGACCTCGCATGTGCCTGCGATCAACCTTGCGGCCAAGTTGGCAGAGCTGGCGCCGGGCGATCTGAACCATGTCTTCTTTGCCTCTTCAGGGTCCGAGGCGAATGACACCAATCTGCGGATGGTGCGCACCTATTGGGACGCCCTCGGCCAACCGGACCGGCAGGTGGTGATCGCGCGGTGGAACGGCTATCACGGGTCCTCGGTCGGCTCGGGGAGCCTTGGGGGCATGAAGGGGATGCACGCGCAGGGTGGCATGCCCATTCCCGGCATCCACCACATCGATCAGCCGAACTGGTACCTCGAAGGCGGGACCATGTCGCCTGAGGCGTTTGGCCTTGCCCGAGCCCGCCAGCTGGAAGAGGCGATCCTTGAGATCGGGCCAGAGAAGGTCGGTGCCTTTATCGCGGAGCCGGTGCAGGGCGCGGGCGGTGTGATCGTCCCGCCAGACAGCTATTGGCCAGAGATCCAGCGCATCGTCGACGCTTATGGCATCCTGCTGATCGCTGACGAGGTGATCTGTGGCTTTGGCCGCACAGGCAACTGGTTTGGCTGCGAGACGCTGAACATCTCCCCGGACATCATGACCGTGGCCAAGGGATTGTCGTCAGGCTATCAGCCGATCGGGGCCTCGATCGTGTCGGACGCGGTGGCGGCCGTGATCAGCGGGGTGGAGTTCAATCACGGCTACACCTACTCGGGCCATCCTGTCGCCTGTGCCGTGGCGCTTGAGAACCTCAGGTTGCTGGAAGAAGAGGGCATCATCGACCGCGTGCGCGAACACACCGCCCCCTATCTGAAAACGCAATTCGAATCGCTTTCCGACCATCCGCTGGTCGGAGAAGCCAAGATCGTCGGCATGATGGGCTCTATCGCGCTGACGCCGGACAAGGCCTCGCGCGCGGTTTTTGCCGGAGAAGCGGGGCAGGCGGGATATGCCTGTCGGGAACGGTGTTTTGCCAACAACCTGATCATGCGGCACGTCTATGACAGGATGATCCTCTCGCCGCCGCTCGTGATCTCGACGGACGAGATCGACACGCTGATCGCGCGGGCACGCAAGAGCCTCGATGAGGCGCTGGACCAATTGACCCGAGACGGGTTGATGCGGGCGATTCCGACAGTCTGACCGCAGGTTTGGCCGCCGGTTTGACCGCGTGGGCCCTCTGAGAACTTGGTCATGACACCCACGGCAAAACATCTTTGCCGTGGCATGAGGCGCCAAGGATTGCGCCAAAGGGATGTGGCGCAATCCGGGCTGAGCGTCTGGTTTCGGACCGCCCTCAGGTCATCACATCGGGTGCGGCGCGACCTGTTGTGACCTTCAGATCGGTCAGCGCCTCTACTGCAGCGATCACAGGCGCCAACGCGGTCTGTGTCTCGATCTCCAGATCGCCCTCGGCGGGTTCATAGCGCTCAAGATAGACACGGATCGTCGCGCCTTCGGTGCCTGTGCCGGACAGGCGCATGACGGCGCGGCTGCCGCCTTCGAACAAGACGCGCAGGCCCTGATTGTGGCTCACGGACCCGTCCACCGGATCGGTGTATGAGAACTGATCCGCCGCCTCGATGGTCAGGCCAGAGACCTGCTTGCCGGGCAGCATGTCCAGCTGTTCGGTGAGGCGGGCCATGACGGTCTGTGCCTTTTCGGTCTCGACCGCCTCGTAGTCGTGGCGCGAGTAGTAGTTGCGCCCATAGGTGCGCCAGTGGTCCATCATGATCTCCGCCACGGAGACCTTGCGCGCCGCCAGCACGTTCAGCCAGAGCAGCACGGCCCAAAGCCCGTCTTTCTCGCGCACGTGGTCCGATCCGGTGCCGGCGCTTTCCTCACCACACAGCGTGGCCTGATCCGCATCCAGCAGGTTGCCAAAGAACTTCCAGCCGGTGGGGGTTTCAAAGGCGGCGATGCCGAGCTTTTCGGCCACCCGGTCGGCGGCGCGGCTGGTCGGCATGGACCGGGCGACACCGGCCAGACCCCGGTCATAGCCGGGCGCAAGATGCGCATTGGCGGCCAGCACGGCGAGGCTGTCCGAGGGGGTGACATAGACGCCTTTGCCCAGAATCATGTTGCGGTCGCCGTCGCCGTCCGATGCGGCGGCAAAATCCGGGCCGTCAGCGGACATCACCAGATCGACCAGTGGCTTGGCCCAGATCGGGTTTGGATCCGGGTGTCCCTTGCCAAAATCCTCTGAGGGGGTGCCGTTCATCACGGTGCCTTCGGGCGCGCCCAGCGTGCCTTCGAGGATGGTCTTGGCATAGGGGCCGGTGACCGCATGCATGGCGTCGAACCGCAGCGAAAAGCCGCCGGCGATCAGCGCACGGATCGCGTCGAAATCAAACAGCTCGGCCATGAGGTCGGCATAGGCGGTGACCGGATCGACGATCTCGACCACCATGGTGCCCAGCGTGGTTTCCCCAATCGCCGTCAGATCCAGATCGCCGCTGTCCAGCGTCTGGTATTCCGTCAGGCTCTGGGTCTGGGCAAAGATCGCGGCGGTCACGTTTTCGGGCGCGGGACCGCCGTTCGAGATGTTGTACTTGAGGCCGAAGTCCGCGTCGATGCCGCCGGGATTGTGGCTGGCTGACAGCACAAGACCGCCATCCGCGCCCCGCTTGCGGATCAGGTTCGACACGGCTGGTGTCGACAACAGCCCGCCCTGTCCCACGATCACCCGCGCAGCACCTGCTGCGGCTGCCATGCGCAGGATCGTCTGGATCGCCTGCGCGTTGAAGTAGCGACCATCGCCTCCGACCACAAATGTCTTGTCCGAACAGCCCTCGATGGCGTTGAAGATCGACTGCACAAAGGCCTCGAGATAGCCGGGTTGCATGAAGATCCGGGTCTTTTTGCGCAGGCCGGAGGTGCCGGGTTTCTGGCCTTCGAAGGGCGTCATGGAATGCGTGACGGGAGTCATGGAAAAATCCTCGTTTCAATCAGGGCGGCGGGCGCTTGCGGGCAGGGTATCGCGAAGTTGGGGCGCTTTGGCCAGTGTTTCGACCGGCACGGGTGTGCGTCGACGCCAATTGGGGTGTTCGTGCACCGTGCCGGGCAGGTTCTGCGCCTCGGACAGGGCAAAGAGATCGTCCAGTTGCAGGGCCACCAGCGCCGAGGGACTGCTGAGCAGACGGTCGTGAATGGCGGTCACGATTTGCGGCATGTCGGCGTCTGGCGGCAGGGCGCACAACGCTCGCAACCCGGCGCGCTGGCGGGCGCGGTCGTTCAGGCGGGCTTCGGTCTCTGACCGCGAGAGCCAGCCCATCTGCCGCCACCAGGCGATGTCGCGACCGTGCCAGAAGCCGTTGATCGTGGGCGTGTCATGGGTGCCGAAACAGGTCAGCGCAAAGGGGCGCAGGGTGTCGGCCGGGCGCAGGACGCCGTCGTCGTAGGTTTCGAACTGCCAGACCGCGTAGCTGAGCAGCCCGGCGCCGTTCATCGTCTCGCGGAAGCCGTCGGGCACAAGGCCCAGATCCTCGCCTATGACGATGCAGCCCGCGCGACGGGCCTCGATGGCGATGACGGACAGCAGGCTGTCGAACGGCTGGCGGATGTACCCGCCGGGACTGCCGTCCTCGGGTTGCCAGAAACTGCGCAGCAGTCCCAGCGCATGGTCGATCCGCAAGATCCCGGCCTTTGCCATCAGGCTTTGCAGCATGGCGCGCAATGGCTGGTAGCCATGCGCGGCAAGGCGTTCGGGGGCATGCGCCGCGAGGTTCCAGCTTTGGCCCTCCGGGTTCAGGTGGTCCGGGGGCGCACCGATGGACACGCCCTGCGCGATGGTGCCGGGGTTCATCCAGACTTCGGCGCTGCCCGGGCGTGGGCCCACGGCAAGGTCAAGGTAAAGCCCATGGCGCATGCCAGCGGCGCGCGCGGCTGTCTGCGCGGCGTCCATTTGCGTTTCGGCCTGCCACTGCGCCCAGGCGTGGAACCGTGCCCTTGCGCCTGCCGCAGACTGTGCCTTTTTGCCGGGGGTTTGCAGATCGGCGGGCCAGCTGCGCGCGTCCTCGCCATGGATCTCGCTCAGGGCCTCAAAGGTGGCGAAATCGCTCAGATCCGGCGCGGCGGCGCAGAACGCCTCGAACGCCGGGTCGCCTGTGAAGTCTGCATAGGCGTGCTCCAGCGCGGCGCGGTGCATGGGCCGAAAGTGGGCATAGTCGATCAGCGGGTCGTCGGGCGTGGGGCCAAGCCCGGGCACCGCGATGTGATCCGTGCTGAAAAACCCGCGATGCGTCGGCGAATAGGGCGACAGCATCTCTGTCGCGGCCCAGCCAAGCGCATGCACCGGGTTGATGCCGAGGAAATCAGCGCCTTGACCGGCCAGCGCGGCACAAGTGGGGCCAAGATCGGCGTAGCTGCCAAGCCCGCCGTTCCGCGCGCTGCGCAGGCCGTACAGCGCGCCGCAGACCCCCCAGCCCGACGGCTGTGTTTCTGGCTTGGCGGGCGCGGGACGGCACAGCAGAAGGCATTCGGCCCGCCAACCCTGCCCGTCGACGTGCAACTGGTGATAGCCCATGGGCAGTGCGGGCAGGTCCAGGCCTTCATCGCTGCGGCCAGAGGCCAGTGTTGTGCCAACTTCTGAGATGACGGTCCATGTGCAGGGCGGCGCCGGGATGCGCTTTGGCTGGCCCTCCGTCAGGTTCAGATCCTGCGGGATGTGTCGGTCCGCCTGCTGCGCCTGAACCACGGCCAGCGCCTCGCGCGCCTCGGCTTCCTGGGTTGCGGGCACGCCCATGGCGCGCAGCAGGGCCCGCAATGTGTCGGGTGAGGCGGATTTGTACTGGCCTGACAGATCGTGAAACCCGGGCGCGATGCCATGGGCCTCGGCCAGTTGCAACAGCGTGTCGCTCATACCGTCACCGAGACAAAAGCGGAGATGGACTGCGCGTCCACCTGAACCGATCCTTGCGTGATGTGGTCGGGCGCGGCCTCTGGCGTTGCCGTGTCGATGACCCGCTGCCACCCCCCGTGACGATGCGGCAGCGTCAGGGCGCTTGCATCCGCATCGCGGTTGAAGGCCAGCAGGACCGCCTCGCCGTCATCGCCTACCAGCAGCAGGCACAACCGGGTCATGTCAGGATCCGCCCAATCCAGCGCGGCGCCGTCAAAGCCCCGCCACGACACATCGCGCGTGCCATCCGCACGCAGGGCACCGTGCAGGAACCGGCTTTGGCGCACCAGCGGGTGCGTCTTGCGGAACCGGGACAGCCGCGCGGTGAACCGTGTCAGCGCGTCATCCATGGCGGCCCAGTCCAGCCAGCTTGTGTCGTTGTCCTGCGGATAGGCGTTGTTGTTGCCGTGCTGCGTGTTGCCCCCCTCGTCCCCGGCCAGAAGCATCGGCGTGCCTTGGGACAGGAAGACCGTCGCCAACAGGTTGCGCGCGCGTTGGGCCCGGGCGGCCTTGATCCCCGCGTCTTCTGTCGGACCTTCGACACCAAAGTTGTCGGAATGGTTGGCGTGGTGACCATCGCGGTTCTCTTCGCCATTGGCGAGGTTGTGCCGCTGCGTATAGGCGGTCACGTCAGCGACCGTGAAGCCGTCATGCGCAGCGGCAAAATTCACCGAGGCCCAGGTCCGCCGCCCACCCTTGTCGAAAAGCGCGGCAGAGCCCAGAAGCGCGCCGCCCAGATCCTGCGCCGCGCCGCGCTCGCCGCGCCAGAACCGGCGGATCGTGTCGCGGTAGCGGTCGTTCCATTCCGCGAATTCCGGTGGGAACTGACCTAGTTGGTAACCACCGGGGCCGATGTCCCATGGCTCTGCGATGAGTTTGACACGCGACAGCAGCGGGTCCTGTCGCAGCGCGTCCAGAAACCCGGCCGAGGGGTCAAAGCCATCCGGCTCGCGCGCGAGCGTCGTCGCCAGATCAAACCGAAAGCCGTCAATGCCGAACCGTTCCACCCAGTAGCGCAGCGAATCCATCACCATGCGCAGCACGAAAGGATGCGAGAGGTTCAGCGTATTGCCCGTGCCGGTGTCGTTCACGTAATAGCGCGGATCCCCGGACTGGAGGCGGTAGTAAGACGCGTTGTCGATGCCCCGAAAGCTGAGCGTGGGACCGACATGATCGCTTTCGGCGGTGTGGTTGTAGACCACGTCCAGGATCACTTCGATCCCGGCGGCGTGAAAGCGGGAGACCATCTCGCGCAGGCCCGCCTCTCCTTGCGGACCAAGGTAGCGCGGCTCCGGCGTGAAGAACCCGATGGTGTTGTAGCCCCAGTAATTGGTCAACCCCCGCGCCAGAAGCGCCCCCTCGGAGTGCAGGGCCTGCACGGGCAACAGCTCGATCGCGGTCACGCCAAGATCCGTCAGATGCGCAATCATCGGGTCAGAGGCCAGCCCCTCGAAGGTGCCGCGCTGGGCAGGCGGAACTTGCGGATGCCTGTTGGTGGCGCCCTTGACGTGGGCCTCGTAGATCAGCGCGCCCTCCCAGCCACGGCCCAGAGGCGGGCTGTCGGCAGGGGCAAACGGCGGTTCGATCACGGCCTTGGGCATGAAGGGCGCACTGTCGCGTGGATCAAAGCTGAGGTCATCGCCGCGCCGGTCAAATCCAAACAGCGCGTCATCGGGTCGGAACCATCCGGCGAACCGGCGGGCATAGGGATCCATGAGCAGCTTGTTGGGGTTGAACCTGTGGCCCTCGTGCGGGGCATAGGGGCCGTGTACGCGGTAGCCATACAGCGCGCCGGGGGCCAGGCCCGGCACATACCCGTGCCAGAGGCTGCCGGTCCGCTCCGGCAGCGGGATGCGCCGGATCTCTCGCGTGCCATCCGCCGAAAAGAGGCACAGCTCCACCCCTGTGGCGTGGTCGGAGAACAGCACAAAGTTCGTGCCCTCGCCATCCCAGTGGGCGCCAAGGCCATGCGGGGTGCCCGGGCGGATGTCGTCGGCGCTGCGTGGCATCATGAGGTCAGGGATGTATAGAGCGACACATAGGTTCGGGCTGAATCGTCCCAGCCGACGGGGTGGCGCATGGCGGCAAGGCGCATCGTCTCCCACTTAGCGGGGTCGGCATGGGCCGCAGCCACACGGTCGAGCACCTCGGCGATGCCCTCCGGGGTGACGTCGTCAAAGACAAACCCGGTGGCAACGCCCGCAGCCAGGGCTGCGGCATTGGCGTCGATCACCGTGTCCGCCAGCCCGCCGGTGCGCGCCACCACGGGCAACGTCCCATAGCGCAGCCCGTAGAGTTGCGTCAGCCCACAAGGTTCAAAGCGCGAAGGGATCAGGATCGCATCCGCGCCACCCTGAACGAGATGGGCAAACCCCTCGTCATAGCCGATGTAGACACCCACGCGCCCGGGGTTCTGCTCTGCCGCCGCGCGGTAGAGCGCCTCCAGCGATGGCGCGCCCGTGCCCAGCAGCGCCAATTGCCCGCCAGAGGCCAGCAGATGCGGGATGGCTTCGGCCAGAGCATCGAGGCCCTTTTGCTCTGTCAGGCGGGACACCACGCAGTAGAGGGGGCCATCATGGTCCGGGTCCAGCCCGAGGCGCAGTGCGAGTTCGGTGCGGTTCGCGGGTTTCTCTGACAAGCGGCTGGCATCGAAGGGCGCCGCCAGCGCCACATCCGTCGCCGGATCCCAGACTGTCGTGTCGATGCCGTTCAGAATGCCGGATACCGCCCCTTGCCGCGCCTGCAAGACCCCTTCGAGACCCATGCCGAACTCTGGCGTCAGGATTTCGCGTGCATAGGTCGGCGAGACAGTGGTGATCGCATCGGCGTAGACCAGCCCGGCCTTGAGAAAGCTCAGGTCGCCGTAATATTCCAGCCCCTCGGGGTGGAACCAGTCGCTGCGCAGCCCGAGATCGCCCAGCACATGCGGGCCAAAGCGACCCTGAAAGGCGATGTTGTGAATGGTCACGATGCTGGGCGGCACCGGGCGGCCATCCTGCTTGAGGTAGACAGGCGCCAGCGCAGCCTGCCAGTCATGGGCATGCAGAAGGTCGACGTTCCAGCCGTCCAGCCCGTCAAAGCAGATCCGCGCGGCGGCTTGCGCCAGGGCGGCGAACCGCAAGTGGTTGTCACCCCAATCCAGCCCGTCGGGACCGGAATAGGGCTGGCCCGGCCGGTCAAAAAGCTGCGGCGCGTCAAGCAGCAGCAACGTGATGCCCTCTGCCGTGACCTCAACAAGGCGCCCCGGCCCGCCGGGCAGATCGCCGAATTGCGCGACCTGCCTGCCCTCGGGCAACAGCGGGTAAAGCGCGGGATAGGCGGGCAAGAGCACCCGCGCATCAACGCCAAGCGGCCGCAACGCCGCGGGCAATGCGCCCACCACATCCGCCAATCCACCCGTCTTGACGAATGGCGCGCATTCCGAAGTGACCATCAACACGTTCATGGGCGTCTCCTCTTGGGGCGATCCGGGGACCGGGGGGGCGGCACCCCGGGCAAGACCCGGGAAGCCGGCCTCCCCCGCGGGGGTCAGTCCAGCGCGTCGATCATGTCTTGCGTGACAAGGCAGACCCCGCCTTCGGTCCGGCGAAAGCGTTTCGCATCCAGTTCCGGATCCTCGCCGATGATCATGCCCGCCGGGATCTTGACCCCGCGGTCGATGATGGCGTTCTTGACGTAGGCGCGGCGGCCCACTTCGCAGTATGGCAGGGCGACCACTCCTTCGAGCTGCGCATAGGAATGGGTGCGCACACCGGTGAACAGCATGCACCGATACAGCGAGGAGCCCGAGATGATGCAGGCACCCGACACCAGCGAGGACACGGCCTGTCCGCGGCGGCCCTCTTCGTTGTGAATGAACTTGGCTGGCGGGGTGAGTTCCGAATAGGTCCAGATCGGCCAGTTCTCGGCGTAGATGTCCAGCGCCGGTTCGAAATCCGTCAGGTCGATATTGGCCTGCCAATAGGCATCAAGCGTGCCCACATCCCGCCAGTAAGGTTCTGACTCGAGGCCGGACATCACGCAGGAGCGGCCAAAGGGATGGGCATAGGCGCCGCCCTCGGCCACGATGCTCGGGATGATGTCCTTGCCGAAATCATGTTCGGAACTGTCGTCAGGGCGGTCTTTTTCAAGGATCTCGTAGAGGTACTCGGCCTCAAAGACATAGATCCCCATCGAGGCCAGCGAGCGGCTTTCGTCGCCGGGCATCGGCGGCGGATCAGAGGGCTTTTCGACGAAATCGAGGATCTTGTCGGTGTCGTCCACGGCCATCACACCAAAGCCCTTGGCCTCTTCGCGGGGGACCTCGATGCACCCCACAGTGACCTTTGCGCCCGATTTCACGTGCTGTTCGATCATGTAGGAGTAGTCTTGCTTGTAGATGTGGTCCCCGGCGAGGATCAGCACGTATTTCGGCCCGTAGCCGCGGATGATCGAGATGTTCTGGGTCACCGCGTCCGCTGTGCCCTTGTACCAGTTCTCTTCGTCAAGCTGTTGGGACGCGGGCAGGATATCGAGGCTTTCGTTGCGTTCTTCCCGAAAGAAGGACCAGCCGCGCTGCAGGTGACGGATCAGGCTGTGCGCCTTGTACTGCGTTGCCACACCGATGCGCCGGATGCCGGAATTGACCGCGTTCGACAGGGCAAAGTCGATGATCCGCGTCTTGCCGCCGAAATAGACCGCCGGTTTCGCCCGGATGTCGGTCATCTCCCTGAGCCGCGAGCCGCGCCCACCGGCAAGCACATAGGCCATGGTCTGCTGCGCGAGCGTGTACCTGTCTTGGTTCATTGTCTTCCCCCCTGTTGTCCCGTCCGGCTGTTTCGCCAGACTTCACCCCGGGACGTGTTGAAAGAAAACCGCCGCCAGAGGCGGTACGGTGATCTCGATGGACTGATCATGGCCATGGCTGGCCACCGGGTCGGAGCTGTGCCCTCCCGGGTTGCCTTGACCCGAACCGCCGTAGACCGGCGCGTCGGTGTTCAACCGTTCGTCCCATTGGCCCGCGGCGGGCACCCCGACGCGGTAGCCATGGCGGGTGACGGGGGTGAAATTCACCACCACCAGCACCTGCGACCCCGGGTCGGTGCCCTGCCGGGTCCAGACAAAGATCGAATCCTCGGCATTGCCGCCATCAACCCATGCAAACCCTTCGGGCTTGCTGTCCAGCTGGTACAGGGCGGGCGTCGTCCGGTACATCTTGTTCAGGTCAGTGACCAGCGTCTGCATGCCCTTGTGCGGGGCTGCGTCCAGCAGGTGCCAGTCGAGGCTCTGGTTGTGGTTCCACTCTGACGGTTGGCCGAATTCACCCCCCATGAACACCAGCTTCTTGCCCGGATGCCCCCACATGAACCCGAAGTAGGCGCGCAGGTTGGCAAAGCGTTGCCAGTCATCGCCGGGCATCCGCCCCAGAAGGGATCCCTTGCCATGCACCACTTCGTCGTGGCTGAGCGGCAGCACGAAATTCTCGGTGAAGGCGTAGTGCAGCCCAAAGGTCATCTTGTCGTGGTGGTATTTGCGGTTGATCGGATCCTCGGCCATGTAGCGCAGGGTGTCGTTCATCCACCCCATGTTCCACTTGTAGCCAAACCCCAGCCCGCCGGTGTCGGTGGGGGCTGAGACACCGGGAAAGGCCGTGCTTTCCTCGGCGATGGTCATGACATCGGGATGCGCGCCGTAAACCTCCACGTTCATGCGCTGGAGAAAGGCAATCGCCTCGAGGTTTTCGCGCCCGCCGTCCTTGTTGGGGACCCATTCGCCATCTTCGCGGGAATAGTCGCGGTACAGCATGGAGGCCACCGCATCCACGCGCAGACCGTCGATATGGTACTCTTCGAGCCAGAAACGCGCGTTGGCGATCAGGAAGTTCACGACTTCGGTGCGGCCATAGTTGTAGACCAGCGTGTTCCAGTCGGGGTGAAATCCCTCCTTGGGGTCGGCGTGCTCGTACAGCGCGGTGCCGTCGAACCGGCCCAACCCATGTGGATCCGTGGGGAAATGGCCCGGCACCCAGTCGATGATCACACCCAGTCCGGCCTGGTGGGCGGCGTCGATCATGGCGCGGAAATCATCCGGCGTGCCAAAGCGCGAGGTCGGCGCGAACAGCCCGATCGGCTGATAGCCCCATGACCCGCCAAAGGGGTATTCGGAAATCGGTGTCAGCTCGATATGGGTAAAGCCCATCTCGGCGGCATAGGTCACGAGTTGATCGGCCTGCTCGCGGTAGGTCAGAGGGCGGCAGCCGTCCTCCGGCACTTGCCGCCAGCTTTCCAGATGCACTTCGTAGACCGATATCGGCTGGTCGATCTTGTGCTTTGCACCGCGCGCCTCGATCCAGCCCTGATCGTTCCATGTATAGTCATCCAGATCGCGCACCACGGAGGCGGTTCTGGGCGGCACTTCGGCACCGAAGCCCACCGGATCCGCCTTGAGCGGCAGGACCGCGCCGTCGTGATTGAGCACCTCGTATTTGTAGGTTGTGCCATCGGTCAGACCGGGGACAAAGATCTCGTGCATGCCGGTCGCGCCCCGTGTGCGCATCACCGCGCGCCGACCGTCCCAGCCATTGAAATCACCCACCACAGAGACGCGGCGCGCGTTGGGCGCCCAGACCGCGAAATGCGTGCCCATGACACCGCCGTGTTCCATCAGATGAGCCCCCAGCGCCTTCCAGAGCAGCCCATGGGTGCCTTCGCCCAGCAGGTATTCGTCCATCTCGCCCAGCACCGGGCCAAAGCCATAGGCGTCGTCCTCGATCCAGGTCTGATCGCCTTCGGTCATGCGCAGCTGGTAGGCAAAGAGGTTCTGGCGGCGTGGAATCGCTCCGGCAAAGACATCGTCGCGGATACGGTCCAGAACTGCCAGTTTGCGGCCGGATTTGCGGCCCAGCAGTTCCACCTTGGCGACGCCGGGACGCAGGACGCGCGCCACCAGCTGCCCATTCACCTTGTGTAGTCCCAGCACCCCAAACGGGTCACGGTGCTGACCGCTGAGCAATTGGTCGAGGTCGCTGGCCTCGATCAGGGTCATTCGGCGGCCTCTGCGGCGTCGCGGGGCGAGCCTACGTGCCAGATGTCGCGCGCGTATCCCAGAATCGTCCGGTCCGAGCTGAAGAAGCCCATCGATGCCGTGTTCACAAGCGCCATCGCTGTCCAGTTGCGCTGGTTCTTGAAGGCCTCGTCGGCGCGGCGCTGTGTGTCGTAGTAGCTGTCGAAGTCGCATGTCACCAGGAAATGGTCATGATCGTAGAGGGTGCCGATCAATCCATGATAGCGGCTTGGATCATGAGGGCAAAAGCGGCCATCGAAAATCTGTCCCAAAACGCGTGTCAGGCGCGGTGAGGCGTCGATGGCGGCGCGGGAAAAGCCATGTTGCTTGCGGCGTTCGACCACTTCCTGTGCCGTAAGGCCAAAGAGGAAGAAGTTTTCGGCGCCCACGTGGTCCCTGATCTCGACGTTCGCGCCGTCCAGCGTGCCGATGGTCAGCGCCCCGTTGAGCGAGAATTTCATGTTCCCGGTGCCGGAGGCTTCCTTGCCCGCGGTCGAGATCTGCTCTGACAGGTCGGCGGCCGGGATCAGGACTTCTGCCATGGTGACGTTGTAGTTCGGCGGATAGACGATCCTGAGCAGGTCGCCCGTCACCGGGTCGGTGTTGATCACCGCGGCCACATCATTGATCAGGCGGATGATTTCCTTGGCCACGTGATAGCCCGGTGCGGCCTTGCCGCCAAAGACCTTCACCCGCGGGGTCCAGCCCGCTGTGGGGTTGGCGCGCATCTCTTGCCAGAGGGCGATGGTCTCAAGGATGTTCATCAGCTGGCGCTTGTATTCGTGGATGCGCTTGATCTGGATGTCGAACATCGCATCCGGATTGAGCGTCATGCCGAGGCGCTGGTGTGCCCAGTTGGACAGGCGCACCTTGTTGGCGCGCTTGGCGGCGGCAAAGGCATCCTTGAAGGCGGCATCGCCGGTCTGCGCCTTGAGCGCCTGCAATTGGTCGAGGTCCGTGATCCAGCCCTCGCCGATTGTGTCCGTGATCAGGCCGGACAGCGCGGGATTGCAGGAATACAGCCAGCGGCGCTGGGTGATCCCGTTGGTCTGATTGACGATGCGTGTCGGGTGAATGCCGTGGAGATCGGCGAACACGGTCTGTTTGACGAGTTCGGAGTGCAGCGCCGAGACGCCGTTGACCTTGTGCGCCATGATGAACGCCAGTTCGCCCATGTGCACGTGCCCATGGTCGAGAATGCGCGGGCTGTCGGGAAAGCGGGTCTGCTGGTCTGCTTCGATCTCGCGGATGATTTCCAGATGACGCGGCAGCACCCGGCCCAGCAGCCAGTCGGGCCAGCGCTCCAGCGCTTCGGGCAGGAGCGTGTGGTTGGTGTAGCCAAGGCAGCGGCGGGCCAGCGCGATGGCCTCGGCCATCTGCAACCCGTGTTCGTCCACGAGGATGCGCACCAGCTCTGGTCCGGCGATGGCCGGGTGGGTGTCGTTGAGCTGGATCGCGGCGGCATCGGGCAGGGCGCGGATGTCGTCGTGGTCCTGCAGGAAGCGCCGCATGAGGTCCTGAATGGAGGCGGAGGTGAAGAAGTATTCCTGCTTGAGCCGCAGTTCCTTGCCCGTTTCCGTGGTGTCATCGGGGTAGAGGACACGGGAAATGGTGCGGGCCAGGGCCTCTGAGCGGCCAGCGGCGAGGTAGTCGCCGCGGTTGAAGCTGGCCAGGTCGAACAGGGTTTGTGGCTTTGCCGACCAGAGCCGCAGGGTATTGGCCCATTTGCCCTGCCAGCCGATGACCGGTGTGTCATAGGCTGTGGCGAGCACGGTTTCATGCGGGTGCCAGGTGGCCTTGCCGTCCACATGTTCGACATGACCGCCGAACCGGATCGGATATGAGACTTCGGGCCGTTCAAATTCCCAGGCATGGCGCTGGGAAAGCCATGTTTCCGGGCGCTCGACCTGCTGGCCTTCGACAAAATCCTGTTCAAAGAGCCCGTGTTCGTAGCGGATCCCGTAACCCATGGCGGGAATGCCAAGGGTTGCGAGGCTGTCCATGAAGCAGGCGGCGAGGCGACCGAGGCCACCGTTGCCAAGTGCTGCGTCGGGTTCGTCCTTGACGAGGGCATCGTAGTCCTGACCCAGATCCGCGAGGGCGGCGCGTGCCTCGTCTGCGAGCCCGAGATTGGCGGCCACATCCTCGACCAGACGTCCGATGAGAAATTCCATCGAGAGGTAGTAGACGCGTTTTGCGCCCTTGGCGTAGGTCTCTTGCGTGCTGGTGATCCAGTGATCCACCATGCGGTCACGCAGCGCGGCGGAAAGCGCCATACGCCAGTCGTAGACCGAAGAGTGTTCTGCGTCTTTGCCGAGCCCGTAGCGCAGATGGGCCAGAATCGCGTCTTTCATGCTATCATCCTTGCGCGGTTTCGGGTGCTTTAGCACTGAGTTTCTGCAGGTGCACTCTAATGTTTCCTGAAAGGTTAGCGTTAACATTCCAATGTTGCGCTTTTGGCGAGGATCCGCCGTGAGGGGCCTGCCCCTCACACTCCCCGGAGTATTTTTGAAACAAAGAAGCCAGGGAAGGTGGGGCCGGAAACAGGACCGCCCGCACCGGGGCGGGTGCGGGCGGTGAAAGCTGTGGGCCGAAGGGAGCAGCGCGTCCCTGGTCGGATCTTGTCTGGTCCGGGGGGCTGTTTTCAGGCGGCCTTCGGGACGAGTTGCTGTTGTTCGATCGGCGGCGGGTCCATTGCGCCGGTCATGATCGCCACGGCATCCGCCATGGAGATGCTGGCCGGGTCGACCACGGCATGGCGACGTCCGAGGCGGTGGATGTGCACGCGGTCGGCCACTTCGAAGACGTGGGGCATGTTGTGGCTGATCAGGATGATCGGGATCCCCTTGGAGCGCACATCCTGGATCAGTTCCAGCACCCTGCGGCTTTCCTTGACGCCCAGTGCCGCGGTGGGTTCGTCCATGATGATGAACTTGCGCGCGAAGGCGGCGGCGCGGGCCACGGCCACGCCCTGACGTTGCCCACCGGAGAGGGTTTCCACCGCCTGGCCGATGTTCTGGATGGTCAGCAGGCCCAGTTCGGTCAGTTTTTCACGGGCGAATTTTTCCATCGCGGGCTTGTCCAGCATATAGAGGTATTTGCCCAGCCAATCCTTGCGGCGCAATTCGCGCCCCATGAACATGTTGTCGGCGATCGACAGGGCGGGCGACATGGCCAGCGTCTGGTAGACCGTTTCGATCCCGTGTTCGCGGGCGTGGATCGGCGACGTGAAGTTGATCTTTTTGCCGTCGAGAAAGATCTCTCCCTCGTCGGGAATGACCGCGCCCGAGATCGCCTTGATCAGGGAGGATTTGCCGGCGCCGTTGTCGCCGATGACGGCCAGGACCTCCCCCGGGTAGAGGGCAAAGTCGCATTGGTCGAGGGCCGTCACCTTGCCGTAGCGCTTGGTGAGATTGGTGGCGTGGAGAATGGGATCCATCAGTCTGAGACCTCCCGGATGCGTTGGTCGATGGCGACGGCGCCGATGATGAGAATGCCGATCATCAGGAAGGTCCACTGGCTGTCGAACCCGGCCATGGGCAGGCCCAGTTGAAAGACGTTCACGATGAGCGCGCCAAAGAGGGCGCCAAGGATCGAGCCGCGTCCGCCAAAGAGGGATATGCCGCCGATCACCACGGCCGTGATCGCCTGGATGTTGCCGATCTGGCCGGTGGAGGCGGAGGGCGACACCGCGCCGAGGCGACCGATCATGACCCAGCCCGCGACGGCGCAGATCAGCCCGCCAAGGACATAGACCGACATGAGTGTGCGGTGGGTGCTGACGCCTGCAAGTTCGGCGGCCTCCGGGTCGTCGCCCACGGCATAGACATGGCGGCCCCAGGCGGTGGATTTGAGCGCATAGGCAAGGACGGCAGCGAGGAGCAGCATGAGGATCACGCCGTATGGAATATTGGCACCACCCCTGATCGCCTCGAGGCCGACCAGTTCCCGAAGCTGAAAGTCGGTGCCCATGAATTGCAGGAATGGGGCCTGATCCTCGATGTCCTGCGGTCGGATGGTTTCGTTTCGGGAGTAGAGGTAGTTTGCCGCCAGCACGATCTGCCACATGCCCAGCGTCACGATGAAGGGGGGCAGTTTCGCGCGGCTTACCAGCCAGCCGGAGACGGCGCCCATGGCCGTGCCAAAGGCGAGACCCATCATGACGGCGACGGCGGGGGGGATGCCATAGCGGAAGGTGAACTGGCCCATGACCACCGATGAAAGCACCGCAACGGCCCCGACAGAGAGGTCAATGCCCGCGGTCAGGACGATCAGGCTTTGGGCGAAGGCAAGGATACCGACGATCTGCACCTGATCGAGGATCAGCGCCATTGTGCGCCCTGAGAAAAAGCGGAATCGCCCGACGGCGACCTCTTCGAGGCTGGCCCATTCCATGTAGATCTGGATGGCGCCCCAATCGATGTAGAGACCGAAGCCGACGATCGACAGCACCAGAACGATCAGTGGAACGAGCGAAGGGTTGCCGTGAAGCAGGTGTTGGAACCGCTTCATCAGGGTGCGTTTCTGGGCGAATTCGGCCACTTCGCTGCTGGACTTGTCCAGTTGTGACTCGAAAGACTGCCCACTTTGTGGGGTCTCGGACATGATGGCTCCTGAAGATCGAGGGGACGTCAGGCCCGAAGCGGGCGCGTCACGGAAGGGTAGGGCGCGGAAGACCGCACCCTACCAAAGGTGTTTTTTAGCCCCAGCAGAGGTCCATGCCCTCGGCCACGGAGATCGACTCCACGCCATCGACGGGCTCGGCGGCGACCAGCGACACGCCGGTGTCGAAGAAGTCCTTGCCCTCGGAGTTGGCAGGGGTTTCACCGGTGTCGGCCCAGGCCTTCACGGCTTCGACGCCCAGAGCGGCCATGAGCAGCGGGTATTGTTGCGAGGTCGCGCCGATCACGCCGTCTGCCACGTTCTGAATGCCGGGGCAGCCGCCGTCGACAGAGACGATCAGCACGTCGTTTTCACGGCCGATGGCCTTCAGCGCCTCGTAGGCACCGGCAGCGGCAGGCTCGTTGATGGTGTAGACGACGTTGATCGTGTCATCCTTGGCGAGGCATGTTTCCATTGCCTTGCGGCCACCTTCTTCGTTGCCGGCGGTGACTTCGTTGCAGACGATGCGCGCATCGTCTTCGTCGCCCCAGCGCGTCACGTCCTTGGTGTCGACACCAAAGCCGGTCAGGAAGCCCTGGTCGCGCAGCACGCCGACGGTGGGCTGGCTGATGGCGAGGTCAAGCATGGCGATCTTGGCGTCTGCAGCGGCGTCGCCCATGGCGGCAGCGGCATAGGCACCGATCAGTTCACCGGCGAGGAAGTTGTCGGTGGCGAAAGTGGAGTCCGCTGCGGAGATCGGCTCCAGCGGGGTGTCGAGCGCGATGACCAGCAGGCCGGCTTCGCGTGCGGCTTCGACGGAGGGCACGATGCCCGCGGTGTCGGACGCGGTCAGCAGGATGCCCTTTGCGCCGTCTGCGATGCAGGTCTCGATGGCCTGAACCTGGGTTTCGTTGTCACCGTCCACCTTGCCGGCGAAGGCCTTCAGCGTCATGCCCAGCTCTTCTGCTTTGGCTTCGGCGCCTTCCTTCATTTTCACGAAGAAGGGGTTGGTGTCGGTTTTGGTGATCAGGCAAACGGTGGTGGAGTGTCCGCCTGCCATGGCGCCGGTCGAAAAGGCGGCAGCGGCCAATGCAATGGCGGAGCCGGTCAGAAGTTTCTTCATAGTGTCCTCCCAAGGATACGCGGGGCCGACGCGCGTTTTTGCTTGGCCCAAGGATCTGACGAGTGATCCCTCGGTGGCAGAAAACCGATTCCCATGGGTCATGTCAACAATTAATAAATCAATCGTATTTATTATTGACAGGACCCACCTGCCGTCCGCATCCTGCCACAGGCGCAGACAGCCACCAAACGGCGAAATCCATCTGCATCAGAAACTTAGCGCGCGTAATGTTCGAAGTCGGCGCGCGCTAATGTTCCAGAACGGCGACTCGGACGGGACAAAGACATTGGACGGAACGGACCAAACTGACGGCACTGTGGCCCTGCGCACCGACGGCGTACGCGGGTCTAATCAAACCGGGGTCCGGGCGCATAATGAACGGCTTGTTCTGACGCTGATCCGGCAGATGGGACCCTTGGCCAAGGCCGAGATTGCGCGTGTCACCGGCCTTTCGGCGCAGACCGTTTCGGTGATCATGCGCGCGCTCGAAGCGGAGGGTCTTTTGGAAAAGGGAGAGCCGATCCGCGGCAAGGTGGGGCAGCCTTCGGTGCCCATGAGCCTCGTGCGGGACGGTGCCTTTTTCCTTGGGCTGAAAGTGGGGCGGCGCAGTCTGGATCTGGTCTTGCTCAACTTTCACGGCGAAGTGATCGCGCGCGAGCGGCGCACGCACAAGTATCCCACGCCTGATAGCGTGGTCGCCTTTGCCAATGACGGGATTCGCGCGCTGCTGAAGCAGTTGCCAAAATCCCGGCGCGACCGCGTGGCGGGGCTGGGCATCGCGATCCCCTTTCGCCTTTGGGACTGGGCCAAGCCGCTTGGCGTGAACGGTGCCGATATGGAGGCCTGGCGGGACCGGGACATCGCCGAAGAGATCGCGGACAGCTGGAGCTTTCCGGTGTACCTGCGCAACGATGCCTCCGCAGCCTGCGGCGCAGAGCTGGTGTTCGGCGACCAGAACCGGCCCCGGGATTTCCTGTACTTCTTCATCGGTTTCTTTGTCGGTGGCGGTCTTGTTCTGGACAATACGCTTTACACCGGACGCACGGGAAATGCCGCGGCGCTGGGCCCGATGCCTATTGCGGGCCGTGACGGGGCGGTGAACCAGTTGCTGGACCTCGCCTCGCTGATCTCGCTGGAGCAGTTGGTCATCGCAAAGGGGGGCTCTACGGACATGATCTGGGAAGCGCCGCAAAGCTGGCGGATCGACCCGGATGTGCTGGACCCCTGGATCGAGACTGCGGCAGGGGGGCTGGCCTTTGCGATCTTTTCGGCGGCCTGCCTGATCGATTTCGAAAGCGTGATGATTGACGGTTGGCTGCCAGCCGATGTGCGGGACGTCCTTGTAAGGCGCACGACAGATCGGCTGGAGGCCTTGCGCGCGAAAGGTATCGATCTGCCTGTCGTGCGGGCCGGAACGATTGGCAGCGATGCGCGGTCTCTCGGCGCGGCGAGCCTGCCGCTGTCAGAGAAGTTCCTCGTGGATCGAAACACCTTCCTCAAGAGCTGAGGGGCGCAACGCAATCAGGCCCCCGCGGGTGGCAGGGACCTGTTCGAAACCTCACAAGGCGTGGGGTGATGAGGAAGTCGCTCAGTTCTTGCCGATGGATTTCAACACGCGATCCAGTTGAGATCCCTGCCGACTGGCGGCCCGCGGCGGGGCGCTTTTGACGAGGTTGTAATAGGCTGCGGGATCGTAGCGCGGGACGTTCAGTTGCAGCTTGTCCGCTGTCAGGTCCCCGATGGCGGCGAGCACGCGGTAGGCTGCAACCATCTCGTCCACCTGAGCAGACACAAGGTTGAAGCGCGCGTCGAGCAGTTCCTGTTCAGCGTCCAGCACGTCAAGCGTGGTGCGCTGCCCCAGCGTCGCCTCTTCGCGGACCCCGCGGAAGGCAATCTGCGAGGCCCTGACCTGGCTTTCCGATGCGCGGCGGCTCGCAACGGCCACTTGCAACTGGATATAGGCATTGCCCACTTCCTGCGTCACGGCGTGGCCTGTGCTGTGCAGTTCGGCCCGCGATGCGTCACGCTCTGCCATGGCCTGCCGGATCAGAGAGTTCAGGCGTCCGCCCTGGTAGATCGCACCACCCGCTTCCAGCGCGATGTTGCCGCTGTGGGTAAAGGTGTTGTTGCCTAGACCTTCCTGAGCGCTGAGCGAGCCGTTGAGCGAAACGCTTGGCTTCAGCGCGGCCTTGGCCACGAGGATGCCCAACTCGCGCACCGTCACAACGCGCTGAAGGCGCTGCAGTTCCGGGTGAGACCGCAGCGCATGTGCCTTTGCCTTGTCCACCGTGTTGGGGATATGCGGCAAGTGGGCCGGGGTCTTCAGGTTGCCCGGCTTGCGCCCGACGGCCGCGCGGAATTCCTCACGCGAGGCGCCAAGGCTGCCCTGCGCGGCGGCTAGCGAGCTTTGCGCGGCAGCCAGACGGGCCTCGGCAAGCGAGACATCGGTCCGTGTCACTTCGCCCACGGAGAAACGGTCCCGCGCGGCGCGCAGTTCCTGTTTGATCACGCGCACGTTGTTGCTGCGCAACGAGACGGTCTGCTGGGCGCGCTGAATCTCCATGAAGGCCTGGACGGCACGCAGCAGCACGTTCTGCTCGACCGACAGGAGGCCGGCGCGCGTTGCAAGCACGGTCTCTTTCTGGATATCGATGTTCAGCCGGTTGGCGCCGCCATCATAAAGCGTCAGCCCCGCGGTCAGGGCCAGCGTGGCCGCTGTCCCGTTGATCGACGACGGCGTGCCCCCGCTGAAGGTACGGCGGCTGCCAAAGGTATGCGAGATACTCGACGACCAGGACAGCACCGGGCGCAGTGCGGCGATGGCCTGTGCCACGCCTTCATCGGCGGCACGCAGGGTTGCGCGGTTCTGTTCAATCAGCCCGCTGTGGTTGTAGGCGTCCACCAAAGTCTGCGCGAGAACCTCCGCAGCGGCAGGCTTTGGCGCGAAGCCAATCAGCACCACCGCGGCCACGCCAAACATACGGTTCAGGAATTTGACATTCTGCAACATGTCGCTCTGCCCCCAGAGTATCAGCCCATTCCGGTGCGGTTTGGCCCCGGCAATAACACAACATTTGGTGTAACGACTCGGACTGAATTTACAAGACTCGTCCGTTTAGTTTTTCCGGGAGGTGCTTCGGCTGACACGTGCGGGCCGCATTCGGGTTGAAAAAGGTTCCCGCTTTGTGCCGAAAATTAACGTACCGGTGAACATTTGTTCCTAGCCTGACGGTCAAGGTGCGCGCGGGCGTTCGGACGGAGGTGTGGATATGAAACTGGGATTTGTTTCCGACAGTCTAGGCGACTGGTCGTTTGACCGTATGCTGGATGCGGCAGAACGTCTGGGCGTCTCCGGGGTCGAGGTGAACACCGGCGGTTGGTCTGCCGCGCCACATCTGGATCTGGCCACGCTGAAAGACAGCGCACAGGCCCGACAGAGGTTCCTGACGGCCTTTGCCGACCGTGGGCTGGAGATCATCAGCCTGAACGCCAATGGCAATCCACTGCACCCGGCGGCGCCGGAACAGGGCGACTGCCTGCTCGACACGATCCGCCTCGCCGGGGATCTCGGGGTGGAGACGGTGTGCACCATGTCCGGTCTGCCTGCGGGGCGGCCCGGGGACAGCGCACCGAATTGGGTGGTCTCGCCCTGGCCGCCCGAAATGCAGGAGATCCTGCGCTTTCAGTGGGAGGATGTGCTGATCCCCTTTTGGGAAGGGGTCGTCGCCGCCGCCCGCATGGCTGGTGTGCGCCGCATCGCGCTGGAACTTCACGGCAACCAATGCGTCTACAACGTGCCGACGCTTCTGACCCTGCGGGAGGCTGTCGGCCCGACGGTGGGCGCCAACCTCGACCCCTCTCACCTGATGTGGATGGGGGCCGATCCGCTGGCCGCGGCGGAGGCTTTGGGCGAGGCCGTGTTCCACGTTCATGCGAAAGACACGTTGATCAACGCAAGGGCACAGGCGTTGACGTCCCGCCTGGATTCGGGCGCTGTGTCCGACGTGCAGGACCGCGCATGGAGCTATGTGACCCTCGGCAAGGGCCATGACGCGACATGGTGGGCACAGTTTTGTCACCGGTTGCGGCTGGCCGGCTACGACGGTTGGCTCGCGGTCGAGCAGGAGGACGCGCTGATGGACCCCTATGAAGGGCTCAGTCAGTCCGTTCAATTCCTGTCTTCGGTGATGCCGAAGCAGCCGATCTAGACAGGATCGCCGGAGGGCACGGGATCCGTCAGAACCCGTCGTGCGATGTCGGCCAGAAGGGCGTCTTGGTCGATCTCTCCGCCCATGTCCGACAGCTTCTGATCCGCCAGCAAGAACGACAGCCCATGCACAAAACTCCACAGCATGAAGGCGCGGCGCCGCACTTCCTTGGTGATCTCCGATTCGCCCAGACAGGCGGCAACTTCGCGCAGGACGATGCCGAACGTGGCCTGCCCCGCTTCCTGTAAACGCGGGTCCTCCAGCCGGTCAGTGAACCCGCCGAACTTCAGCCGGAAAATTCCTTTTTCCGTCAACGCAAAGCGAATGTACTCGCGCCCGACGGCCTGCATGCGCGCCGGGGTCCCTTCGGGCACACCGTCCAGCGCCTGAAGCATGCTGTCCCGGTGTCGGATCATGCCCTCCATCACCACGGCGACCAGCATTTCGCTCTTGTCCTTGAAATGCTTGTAGGGCGCAGCGGTGGAGACACCCGCCAGCTTGCAGGCATCGGTGACAGAAAACCCGTCAGGGCCCTTTTCCTCGACCAACCGTCTGGTCGCCTCGATCAATCCGGCGCGCAGGTCACC
Source organism: Sagittula sp. (assembly GCA_042088665.1). Classification (GTDB taxonomy): domain Bacteria; phylum Pseudomonadota; class Alphaproteobacteria; order Rhodobacterales; family Rhodobacteraceae; genus JBELMB01. The sequence continues at coordinate 31,869 of JBELMB010000010.1, read as the reverse complement.
ATGGTGATAGCGCGACTTGCGGATCGGTGCGGTGGCAGTCGGGGCTTGCGCGTCCGCGGCAGCGGAGGCGCCGATATTTGTCGTTTCAGTCATGATCCAATCCTTCGCAGATCACGTATCCATTGTCAAAGTGAGACGTTCTAACATATGTTAGACGGGCTAACATTTTGAGGATGCCAGGATGGAACAGCAAGACACATCAACGTCACGACCACGCGCCATGTCGCTCTTTCGCAAATCGATCCGGATGATTGGACGCGCCACGCTCACGCTCATTGTGGTCGCAGGGGCGGGCGTCACGGTGCAGTTTGGCGCCACGGAACTGACACGCCGCGCAGATGCCGCCCTCCCGCCCGAAGCGGCCCCGGCGACGCCGGTGTCCGCCTTCCCGCTGCACCGCGAAACCGGGTACGAAATCCAGCGCAGCTTTGTCGGTCAGGTCGAAGCGCAAAAAACCGTTGTGCTGTCCTTTAAACTGGCTGGCGTGCTCGCCGCGATTGACGTCGAAGAGGGGGATCGGGTCATCCGCGGTCAGATCATCGCCCGTCAGGACACCGCCTTGCTGGAGGCCGAGCGCGCGCAGCTCATCGCCTCACGCGGCGCAATCGAGGCGCAGTTGACGTTTGCGATCCAGACGCTGGCGCGCAACGAGCAACTCAACAAGCGCGGCTTTGCCTCGCAGGCCGGACTGGACGGTGCCATGGCCACGCGCAACGAGTTGCAGGCGCGCCTTGCCGAAGTGGACGCGGGACTGGCCAGCGTGGATATCAGGATCTCCAAATCACGGATCACGGCGCCGTTCGAAGGTCGCGTGACCTCGCGCAGTGTCGATGGGGGCGAGACGCTGTCCCCCGGACAGGGCGTGGCGGGGCTGGTCGAACTGCGCGCGCCTTTTGTGCGGGTCGGCGTGCCGCTGGACCTCGACAAGGCGCAACTCGACGCGGCGCGGATCGACCTCGCCGGTGTCACATACCGCGCGCGCCTCGTGACGTTGCGACCCGACATCGAGCCGGTGACGCGCACGCGCACGGCAATCTTCGAGATCGACACGGAGGAGTCTCCCGCTTTTGGCCAGACTGCGCGGTTGCTGTTGACCGAGCGGATCGCGGCGAAGGGCCTTTGGGTGCCGCTTACGAGCCTCAAGGAAGGTGTGCGCGGGCAGTGGACGCTTCTTGTGGTGGATCCGGAAAACACCGTGCGATCCGCCACGGTGGAGATTTTGCATGCCGAAAGCGACCGGGTGTTCGTTCGCGGCGCCTTTCCCAGCGGTGCCTTGTTGATTGATGAGGGGCCGCAGCGGGTCACCGTCGGTCAGCAAGTTCTCGCGGCGCGGGCGGAGTAAACCAGCATGGAAACCCTGACCTTTCGCCAGCCGCGTCTCGTAGCCTTGATCCTGATGGTGCTGATCTCTGCCGGGTTGTCGTCCTTTCTGTCGCTTGGGCGACAAGAGGATCCGACGATCACCAATCTGTTTGCCACGGTCACCACGCAATTCCCCGGCGCCGATCCCGAACGGGTGGAATCGCTGGTCACGGCAGAGATCGAAGACGAATTGCGCAAGATCGCCGAGATCGACACGGTTGCTTCGGTCTCGCGGTCAGGCGTTTCCGTGGTGTCCATCGAACTCCTTGAAACGCTGGACGAGGCCACGATCGAGCAGGTTTGGGCCGAGGCGCGCGACGCGGTCGAAGATGCGCGTGCCCGGTTCCCCGGCGGTGTGCAGGCACCGGACTTCGACGCCGAAGGGATCTCTGCCTATTCGGCGGTGATCTCGATCACGGCGACCGACCCGGAGATGCCGCTGACCCTTCTGGCGCGGCATGCCGAGGCGCTGGGCGACCGTTTGCGCGCGGTTCCCTCGACGCGGGCGGTGGATTACTTTGGCCAGCCCGAAGAAGAGGTCCTGATCAGCGTCGATCCGACCAAGGCGGCGGCCCTTGGCCTCACTGCGGGCGAGATTTCGGATCGCATCGCCCAAGCCGATGGCAAGGTGCAGTCGGGGCGATTGCAGGGGGCGGTGGACCTGACCATCTCGGTCACCGGTGAAATCGAAACGCTGGACCGCTTGCGTCAGGTTGTGCTGCGCGAGAACGCCAAGGGTGGCGCTGTCACGCTGGGCGATATCGCGCGGATCGATCGGGGACCGCGCGCGCCCGCGGCGGAGTACGCCATTGCCAACGGCAAGAGTACGATCCTCGTGGGCGTTCTGGCGCAGGACGGGGTGCAGATCGACCGTTGGATGGGGTTTGTGCGCGCGGAACTCTTGGCGGGCGCCGATTACATTCCCTTGGGCATCGAAGAGACGCTGCTCTTTGACCAAAGCACCTACACGCTGGACCGTCTGGCTGATGTGGGTTTGAACATGGCCATCGGTGTCGGGTTTGTGGTGGCCGTTCTGTTCGTGACGCTTGGCACGCAGGCTGCGTTGATCGTGGCGGTGGTGTTGCCGGTGGTTTCCCTTGCGACGCTGGCCACGATGAACCTTATCGGCTTGCCGGTACACCAGATGTCGGTGACAGGGCTGATCGTTGCTCTTGGACTGTTGGTCGACGCGGCCATCGTGATGACGGACGAAGTGCGCCGCAGGCTGGCAGATGGCATGGCGCGGATCGACGCGGTGCGCGATGCGGTGCAACGGCTTGCGACGCCGCTCCTTGCGTCGACGGTGACGACGGCGCTGGCCTTTACGCCGATGATCCTCTTGCCGGGACCGGCGGGGGATTTCGTCGGCTCTATCGCGATTGCGGTGGTGCTGATGCTGATCTGGTCGCTGGCCCTTGCGCTGACGGTCACGCCGGCGGTGGCGGGGTGGCTGCTGCCGGGTTCCGAGCGCGGCGGTTTCTTCAGCCGCGGCGTGTCCTTGCCGTTTCTGGGTCGGATCTTTGAAGGGTCGATCCGGCTGGCGGTGCGCAATCCGCTGCGGGCGATGGCGCTTTCGCTGATCTTGCCGGTGCTGGGCTTTGCCGCGTTTCCGACGCTGACGGCTCAGTTCTTTCCCGGGGTGGAGCGCAACCAGTTCACAATCGAGGTCGACATGCCGTCCGGCAGCGCCATAGCCCGAACGCAGGCGACGGCGGCGGCCATGGATGCCATCCTGCGCGCGGATGCAGAGGTGGCCAGCGTCTACTGGACGGTGGGTCGCTCTGGCCCGGCCTTTTACTACAATATCGTCGGGGGGCGCTCGCGAGAGCCGGGATTTGCCCAGGCCATGGTGACCACCACCACCGATGCTGCTGCCGCGCGACTGGTGCCGGAGATGCAGACCGCCTTTGACACCGCCTTCCCCGACGCGCGGGCCATCGTGCGCGGGCTGGTTCAGGGGCCTCCGGTCGATGCACCGGTCGAGATCACGATCACCGGTCAGGATGTCTCGACCCTGCGGGCGCTGGGCGACGAAGTGCGTGCCATCATGGCCGATCTGGATGTCGTGACGCAGGCGCGTGCCGGGGTAAACGGGGGCGCACCCCAAGTGCGGTTCCAGATCGACGAGGTAAAGGCGCGGCTGCTTGGGCTGGACGTGACAGATATCGCGGCGCAGTTGAACACTGCGCTGGTGGGTCTGACCGGCGGGTCGCTGGTCGAAGGGACAGAGCAATTGCCGGTGCGGGTGCGGATGGGTGACGGTCTGCGCGCAGACCTGCAGGCCATCGCTGACATGCCGATCCTCTTGCCCGATGCGCCAGCGGTTTCGGCTACAGGCGCCTTTCCCGCGCTGCCCTTGTCAGAACTGGCGACGCCGGTTGTCGAACCCTCGGAAAGCGTGATCATCCGCAACAACGGTCTGCGCGAGAACACCATTCAGGCTTTTACCCTGCCGGGCGTGCTGCCCGAAGAGGCGCTGCAGGATGTCCTGGCGGCGCTGGATGCGCAGGGATTTACGCTGCCTTCCGGCTATACCTTGTCTCTTGGCGGGGACAGCGATGCGCGGTCCAGCACGGTCGGCAATCTCATGGCCTCTGTCGGGCTGATCGTGACGCTGACGATCGCGACCATTGCGCTGACGTTCAACAGCTTTCGCCTGACGGTGGCGGCGCTGGTGGTTTGCCTGCTCTCCGCCGGGCTGTCGATGCTGGCGCTTGCGGTGATGCAGTATCCGTTTGGCATCCAGGCGATCATCGGTGTGATCGGTTCCATCGGAGTGTCGATCAACGCGGCCATCATCATCCTGACAGGGTTGCAGCAGGACAAGGATGCCTGCGCCGGAGACACAGAAGCGATGGCGCGTGTGGTGACCGGGTCCAGCCGTCACATCGTGTCGACCACGATCACCACATTCGGAGGGTTCCTGCCTCTGATCCTCGAAGGTGGCGCGTTCTGGCCGCCTTTCGCAGTGGCGATTGCGGGGGGTGTGCTCTTGTCGACGGTGGTGTCGTTCTACTTCACGCCGCCGCTGTTTGCGCTGATCCGGCGGCGCAATGCAGCAGCCTCTGCCCCGCAGGTCCCGGCAGGCGAGGTGCTTTTGCTGACGCCGGTGCTGCCGCAGAAAATTGCGGCGGAGTAGGCGTATCGCAAAGGCCCGCGCCGGGTCGGGACGGGCCGTTTCCCCGGAGGTGGGCACCTTGAGCCATGCTCACGTGATTGTTCATCGGTATGGTGCGCAGAGGACATCTGAGTGGAAGACGGGTGCGGTTTCCCTGCCGAGCGGCGCCGTGCCTCAATGATCGGCAGGCTGGATAAACGTGTTGTTGCGCAACGCGGCAAAGGCCTGCTGCACCTCTTACCGGGTGTTCATCACGATCGGACCTTGCCACGCGACGGGCTCCCGGATTGGAGTTCCGGCGACCAGCAGGAACCGCACTCCGTCCGTGCCTGCCTGCAGACGTCCAGATACAGCGGGTCCGCGGCGATGCCATCCACCGAACCGCGCTGCCCCCAAGAGCGGCCAACGATGATCTTTACCCCCGTGCCGTCATCGTCGTTGACTTCGGGGATCTCGTGGCTGTCCACATCCTGATACCGCGGCGCGGTCATCGGTGAATGGTCCGCGGCAGGTCTGTTACACATACCAGCCTATGCAAAGCCGGCGGGGATGCAGAGGGCAGGCTTGTGGTGATATCCGCAGATTTGTCGTGCGTTCACTCACAATTATCCGAATCGTCCCAGGATAAAGGGCGGTAGGGAGAGGGATGTCGGTTTTCCGAATGCCTTGTGCGGGGGGTGCTGGACGGCTGTGCCGACCAGCTGTTTGTCCCGTCGAGGGGTCGCATCATCCGCCAATGAAAACGCGGCCCAGCCTGGGGCCGGACCGCGCAGAATGCCAGGTATCTCAGGCGCTTATTGCAGAGCGCCCACCTCGCGGTAGTACTTTGCCGCACCCGGGTGCAATTCCATCAGCCCACGCTGGGAGGCGGCGAATGCCACGTCCAGTGCCTCGGCCCATGGGGCTTCGGATGTGACCTGATCGATGTTGTCCCAAAACGCCTTTGTGATGGCGTAGACGGTGTCCTCATCCAGATCCGCGCGCACGCCAATGCCCACGGCGGTGTCAAAGGACATCACGGCGCTGTCGTTCTTTTGGCCTTCGTACATGCCCGCGGGCACTTCGGCGCGGTAGCGCCATTTGCCGAGGTATTTCTCCACCGCTTCGCCCTCGTGGCTTTCCGGCCCGATAAAGCGCAGGTCCTCGGTCTCTGTGAACTGGATGAACTGGCCGCAGGGGTCGAGGCAACCGTTCACGTAGACATCGATCTTGCCATCCATGAAGGCCTGAAAACCGGTCTGCCAGTTGGCGGTGATCGCCTCGTAGTCTTCGCCCGCGACAAGGCCGGTGGTTGATGTCACCCAGCCGCGCGCCGCGTTATACGCGCCGCCACCCTGTGGGCCAAGAAAGACCGACGCGCCTTCGATGTCGTCCAGAAATTCGATGTCGCTGTCGGCACGCACGGCGAAGTGGTACTGCCCATAGGGGAACCACATCAAGAGCTGCAGGTTCTTTGCCAGTTCGGGGGCCTCGGCCTCCTTGGCATACATGGCCTTGCCCGCGGACATGAGGTTGTAGACCACGGGGCTGGTCATCGACATGTCGAGATTGCCGCGGGCCACTTCCATCATGTGCAGGGTTGCCGCGCCGCCGCCGGAGACTTCGATCGAGACGCCTTCGACGTTGTCGGTCACGACGTTGGCAAAGGTCGCCATCGTGATCGCCTGGCCAAGGCTGGGCGCGATGGTCGCCATTTTCAGCGTGACGTCTTCGGCATGCGCCGAGGTGGCGACGAAAAGGGCAGCTGCGCTGGCCCAGGTGAATGTCCGCATGTGTGTTCCTCCCTAGATCACATAGACTTATGTTGGTGTCGTATCGACTTTGGACGGCGTGCCGCCCATGTATCTGTGCCCCACGATCAATGCCATGGCCACGGCCATCGCAGGCAAGGCAATGGTCATCTGGGGCGCGAGAATGACCAGCCCGGTGACGCCGCGCAACAGACGCTCGATCAAGGCGAGGCGGTTCTTTTCGAACCCCGTGAGCGCCGAGGACAGCAGCCACATCGACGTGGTGAAGGAGAGGATGATCCAGCCAAGATCAAGCCAACTCACGGTGGTGATGTCGATCATCGCCTTTGAGCGTACCGGATCATCGCCGAACCATTCGAACAGCACCTGCAGTTTGTACAGCACGGCGGGGTGATACACGAAAACGAACGGAATGATAAAGCCCGCCATGGCGATCCGCGCAGCCTGCAATCCGGTGTGCATCGGATCGGCCTGCGCAATCGGCGCCGCGGCAAAGGCAGCCAGCGCCACGGGCGGCGTCACGGTGGAGATCACCGCAAAGAACACCACGAACAGGTGCAGGGTCAGCGGCGCGATTCCCACCGCTTCGATGCCCGAACTCAGCGCGATCACGATGATGAAGTAGGTGGCACCGGGCGGCAGCCCCATCCCCAGCACGATGGCGCCAAGAGCCACCACCACAAGCGTGCCAAACAGGGGGCCAGAGGCCAGTTGTGCCAGAAGCAACGACAGACGCCCGCTGAAACCGGAGACCTGGATCAGCCCGACAATCAGCCCGATGGCTGCGACGATCACCACGATGGTCCCCGCCATCCGGCCTGCTTCGACAAAGGCGCGGTACAGTTTGTGGCTTGATCTGAACTCGCGGAACAGCACCAGCGCGGATCCCAACGCCACGACAAAGCCATAAAAGCCGGCCTTTTGAACCGATGGCTGCGCAAAGAGAAAATAGCTCAGCACACCCAATGGCAGGATGAAGACGAGGCATTGCACCATCTCGATGCGGCTGAGCGCCGGACGCGCTTCGGGGGGCAGGGGGCCAACGCCTTGCCGGCGGGCCTCGAAATAGACGGTCAGGAAGGTGCCGAGGTAAAAGAAGATCGCCGGAATGATCGCGGCGATCACGATGTAGCGGTACTCCAGCCCGATCTGACCTGCTACGAAAAAGGCCACGACCCCCATCACGGGCGGCATGACCTGTCCCCCGGTGGAGGCGGCCGCCTCGACCGCCGCGGCGAAGGCGGGTTTGAAACCGGAGCGTTTGATGACAGGGATCGTCATCACACCGGTGGAGACAACGTTGGAGATCGCCGCGCCCGAGAGCGTGCCGAACAGTGCAGAACTGGCCACCGCCGCATGGGCCGCGCCGCCGGTAAAGCGCCCGGTGAGCCGGTTGGCGATCTTCATCAGCAGATCGCCGGCGCCAGAGGCCATGAGCACCGCGCCAAAGACGATGAAGATCAGCACATTGCCAGAGACCACCTGCAGGGGTTGTCCGAACATGCCGCCAGTCTGCGACCAGAAGTTCAGCACCATGGACCGCATGGATTGGCTGAGCGTGCTGTCGGACCCCGCGAGGATCCCTGCCCAGTCCGGAAGCCATCCCCGCACAAAGAAGTAGATCACCCAGAACAGGCAGAACCCGACGATGAAGCCCCCGAAAAGCCGCCAGGTGAGATACAGCACCAGCAGCGTGGCAAGGGGAAACAGCACGAAATCCCAAGGGCTGGCAGAGGGCAGCGCCCCCCCGTCAACGGCAAAGAGCGCCGCGACCCAGTAGACAAAGACCACGGTCGACAGACCCGCCAATGCCCATTTCATCCAGGGCGCGCGCAGCGGCAGGTTCAGATAGGCGATTGCAAAGGCAAACAGCACGGGCAACCCGAGGATCAGCCCGGTGGGCAGCAGGAACGAGCGTTCAAAGACTTTGAACCCGGCACCCAACCAATGTTCACGGAACAACATCCTCTGATCCCGGCGCGACAGCTCTTCGAAACCGGTGGTTGTCGTCTCGATGTACCAGCGCACGACCTCGGAGGCCGGGCCCGAGGCGGCATAGATCAGGATCACTATGGTGAAGGTGAAGGCCAGCGCATCGGCAACGCGTGAGGAAAGGACCCGATCTGTCATGTGTCTGCGCCCTGTGTGCGGAGGTTTCGGGCTTCCCACAGGTAGGTGTTGCGGGCGGTGGCGTTGATTTCGTCTTCGGCAAGGGTTTCCAGCGTCTCGGCTTTCATGGCTTTGACCTTGAGGGTTTGCGCCTTCCGGGCCTCGCCGGTTTCGCCAAGGGCCAGCAGATGGTCGCACAGTTCCAGCCGCCATTGCAGGTTATCGGTGGTTTCCGCGGCGCGCATCAATGCCTCGACCCCTCCGGCCAGATGGGTCATTTCCTTGGCGCGGTCGCGTGAGGACAGCGTGCCAAGATGCGTGGGGTTGCCATCGTACCAGCCCAGTGTGCCGGTGGCAAAGGCGCGGGCAGACCAGCTGGCCTTGCCGTAGTATTCACCCAGCCATGGCTTTGCGGCGAGGTCCGCAGGCAGGGTCAGCGTCGCAACAATGTCGTCGAGCGATTGCCCGGCATCCATGCCGTCCGCAGTATGGCGCATGACGTGCAGGATCGCATCGCGGGTGGAGGTCAGCACCTCGCGCACTTTGTCCGCGCCAAAGACCGGCATGGTGTGCCCCGGGGCCAATACGTCGGCACCCAGATCGGCCAGCATCGTCAGGCTCTGCGCCCATGCGGCAAAGTCGCGGTACGGTGTGCCGCGGATGGCGTAAAGATTGGGGAAGGCGTGATACCAGTTGTCGCCAGGGATCAGCACGCGGCTGTCGGGGAACCAGACCACCATATGATCCGGGGTCTCGCCCGGGGCCATGATCAGCTCTGCGGCGACGCTATCGAGGTCGATCGCCTGATCACCGGGAATCGAGACATTTGGTGGCAGATGGCCCGCCCCCATGCCGTTCATCGGGCGCTCCCCGGGGCCGCAACCAAGGGAGATGCGCTCCTCCGGGCTGAGCCCGATGCCGAATTGCGCAAGGGTCCGTCGGTTCAGCGCCTTGAAGGGCGCGATCTTGTCACTGTCCTGCCCCACGAGGTCCGATGCAAAGGCGGCGCTGGCGAGGATCTCGATCTCACGGCCCTCGGCAAAGACCGATGCGCCCGAGATGTGATCCCTGTGCGCATGGGTGTAGATGATGCGCTCAACCGGCTTGGCAGACTTTTCTCTGAAAGCGGCCAGCACGTTTTCCGCCGCGCCCGTGCTTTCGGAGGTGTCGATGATGGTGACGCTATTGGCACCTTCGATCATGTGTTGGGTCGAGGCGGCAAAGCCCACGGCCGTCCACATGCCCGGGGCCAGCGTGATCACTGACTTGCGGAACTGCGTCTCGTTGTGATGGACAAGTGCCTCGTTCGGCATGGTCACTCTCCGTCGGTGCGCTGCGGTGCGGGGCCGCGGTAGCGTTCGGTCAGCTCTTCGGGCACTTCACCGCCGTCCACCATGAAGGGCAGGATGCCCCTCCGCAGACTGCGGCCACGCATGTTCTTGATGTCGTCTTCGGATTTTGTCACCCGCTGCGACAGCCTGCGCCCCCATTGCGCGAGACATCCGTACAGCCGGTCGATCTCTGCCTGATGGTCGGATCCCTTGGCGAGGTCGTGAAATTCGTCCGGGTCGGTTTCCAGATCAAAGAGCATGGGGCGGAAACCGCCCTCCGCATGCATCAGCTTGTAGCGCCCGTCGAACACCATGAACAGCCGCGCATCGCGGGGTTCCAGCCCCAGTTTCACGCATTGCGGCGTGGGCGAATAGTCGAACTCGCTGATCGCGAAATCACGCCATTCGGGTGTCTCGCCCCGCAGCCAAGGCAGAAGCGAACGCCCCTCAAGGATGTGATCGGCCACCTTGCCGCCTGCCGCGTCGACAAAGGTCGGGGCAAGGTCGATGGATTCCACCAGTGCGTCACAGGTGGTGCCGCGCGTGCCATCTGCCTCTGGCCGGGGATCATAGATGATCATCGGGATCTTGACCGAAGGTTCGTGAAACAGATCCTTTTCGCCCATCCAGTGATCCCCCAGATAGTCACCGTGATCCGAGGTCAGAACGATCATCGTGTCCTGCATCCGGCCCGTCGCCTCAAGGTGATCGAGCAGGACACCAAGCTGGTCGTCACATTGCTTGATCAGGCCCATGTAGGCGGGGATGACCTTCTGGCGGACATCTTCCTGCTGGAATGCCTGTGCAATGCGATTCTGCTGGTAGGCGCCAAAGACCGGGTGCACGTCTTCTTGCTCGACCGGGTGGCGTTTGGGTGCCGGAACATGGTTGGCGCCATACATGTCATGGTAGGGGGCGGGGACGATGTAGGGCCAATGCGGCTTGATATAGCTGACATGGGCGCACCACGGGCCTTCGGTGGCCTCGATGAAATCGATGGTGCGCTGCGTGAGCCAGGGCGTTTCGCTGTCTTCTTCACGGATGTTGGCCGGCTTGTCCGCGTTGCGCATCATCCAGCCGGAGGCGATGTTGCCCGCCTCGTCCACACCTGCATTGGCGAAATCTGCCCAGGGGTTCTCACTCTCGTAGCCCTTGGCATTGAGGTAGGCGTTATAGGGTGAGCGTTGCTCGTCATAAAAGCCGTCCGGACCCTGTCCCCAAAGCCCGTCGTCCCGGATCCAGACGTCAAAGCCCGCCTCGGCCTGACGCGCACCGATCTCGCTGTCGGGGGACAGGCCCAGCCGCGCCATGCCTTCGGCGTCTGCCTTCATGTGGGTCTTGCCCAGCAGCCAGCAGGCCATGCCCGAGGCGCGCAGATGGTCGCCCATGGTCATCTCGCCGACGCGCAGCGGAAACTTGTTCCACGCGGCCCCGTGCGAAGAGACGTAACGCCCGGTGTAAAAGCTCATCCGTGACGCGCCGCAGATCGGCGACTGCACATAGGCATTGGTAAAGCGCAGGCCCTGCGCCGCCACACGGTCAAAATTCGGCGTGTCCAGATCCGGGTGACCGGCACAGCCGAGATAATCGAACCGCAACTGGTCATACATGATGAACAGAATATTCACCTGACAGCCCCGGCTGCCTGTTGGATGCGTGCCCGCATGCGCTCTCCTCCCGTGTTTTTTGCGACTATTGCCTGATTCCCGCGCGAGCGCTACTCATCGGTTCACCAGGCGGACCGACCATGAGCGATGATCCTTTTCCAGAGAACGGCCCCAAAGCAGGGCCCCAATCCGGACGCATTCGTGCGCTGGAGCGTGGTCTTGACGTGGTCGAGTATCTCTCGCGTCATGGCAATGTGACGCTGGCGGAGTTGCGGCAAGCCACCGGGCTGGGCAATGCAACCCTGTTCCGGGTTCTGGGCACCTTGCGGCAGCGCGGCTGGGTGCGGCGCAACCTGGTCGAGGGGCGCTATGAGCTGAGCCATACGCTGGGCAGCATTCTGGGCGAAGAGGCGCGGGCGCATCCGCTGGCCGAACTGGCTGCACCGATCCTGCTGGAGCTGAAGACGCGGCAGGCGGGCTGGCCGTCGGACCTGTCGGCTGTGCTGTCTGCCGGGCGGATCGAGGTCATCGAAAGCACGCGCCTGCGGGGACCGTTGGCGCCCACGCGGACCTCCCTTGGTATTCGGCCATCGATGGTGTTTTCGGCACATGGGCGCACGGTGCTGGCCTTTTCACCCCCCGAGGTGCGTCAACGCCATCTGGACCGCATCGCGCAATACGTGCGCAAGGAAGAAGTGATGTGGATCGAGACGGGTCGCCTTGCCGCCGAAGTAGACGCGACGCGCGCGCGGGGGTATGGCCTGCGCGAAGCCAATTATTGGGAGCCACCCTTCGATCCCGGGCCGGAGGTGGGCGCCATGGCGGTGCCGATCCGAGGCAGGACCGGACTGCATGGCACGCTCAGCGTGTTGTGGGTCAAGGAGGAAACGCCGTTTCAGGCCCTGCTTGATTTTGGGGCACTCGAAGATTTGCAGCAAGGCGCCCGACGCATCGCGGCAGCGATGGACCACGCGCGCGTGACCGCGCCTCAGGTCTGAAAACGGGCTACGTCCGACCGGTTTTGCCCGCGTCTTGCCTCGCCCTGTCCCGGATGGTCTGGACCGAGGAATAGGACGAAACGGAATAGGGCACGAGGTAGGTCAGGATGATCTTTGCGAACATCTCTGCCTCCCATGGGCCCATGATCAAGCGGTCGCCATGGTTGATGACGCCAAGGATGGTACCAACGATCAATGCGACGCGTCCGGCGCGTGCGGCCACCGGTCTGGTGGCGGCAATGGCCCAAAAGCCGGTGGGATCGGTGTCAGCCACTGGGCAGGTCCAGCATGTCGGTCTCACCCATCGCGCTCATGCCACCGTCGATCACGAGGTCCTGTCCCTTGATCCATGCGCTGCCGGGTGACACGAGGAAGGTGATGACATCGGCCACTTCCTCGGGTGTGCCTGCCCGTCCGGCGCGGGCCACGTTGCGTTCCATGCGCTCACCGAAGGCGGCGGCAAAATCCTTCAGTATGCCGGTGCTGACGGCGGCGGGACTGACGGAGTTCATCCTGATCCCGCGGTCGATCATCTCCTTGGTGCGGGCCTTCGTCATGACGATGACCGCCTCTTTGGACAGGTTGTAGGCGCGGGTCGGGGTGATGTCCTGTTGCGCGATGAAGGCGGGCAGATCGGCCAGATCACAGGCCATCAGTGCCTTGACTTGGTCGAGGTTCTCGCGCCACTGCGCCCCGGCGCGCGAGGCGGTGTTCACGATGGCGCCGCCCTGCGCCAGCTTGTCGAGGAACCCGTCCAGAAACGCCACGAGGCCGAACCAGTTGACCTGAAGGATCAATGTCTCAAGGCCCTCGCGCGGGGGCAGGCCTGCGTTGTTGATCAGCGCGTCAAACGGGCCGTTCGCGGCCTCCAGCGCGGCGGCGACGGAGGCCGGGTCGCTGAGATCGGTGTGGATCCAGTGGTCGACCCCCGCTGGCTCAGAGATGTCAAAGGCAGTGACCTCGTGTCCCTGTGCCTTTAACCGTTGAGCCGTGGCAGCGCCGATGCCGGTGGCGCCTCCGGTCAATGCAATCCGCATGATGTTCCCCCCTGTTCCGCGTTTCGGGATCCCTGCGCCCCCGAGACTTGTGCCCCACAGACATGCGCCCGGGATCCTTGCGCCAAAGAAGGCGCCAGCCCCGCGCAGCGCAAGCGAAAAACGCCTTTGCCAAGGCCGGACAGGGTGCGAGGGGCCTGATCGGGGTGGGTCTGATGGATGCACGGGGCATGCAAAGCGCCCGATCTATGAAGGGTTCCGTCCGCGCAGCGCCCGTCCCTTCAGGATCGCATCCGAGCCAAACCGGTCACGAATGGCGTCGGTGGCGCGTTCCGCTTTCGCCCGCGTGTCGGCTTGAGGGTCAAGCAGGTCCGGGGCGCGGTCGGCCTCTGCCTCGGGGACCAGATCCGCCAGACCGACGCCGATCAGCCGGTAAGGCCCGGTCTCGGTCACCTGGTCAAAGAGCGCCCGCGCGCTGCGATACAGACGGTCGGCGATCTGCGTGGCATCCGGCAAAGTGGTGCGCCGCGTCAGGATCCTGAAATCCGCGCGCCGCAGTTTCAACGTGACGGTTCGCCCTGCGAGCGCCTTTGCCTTGGCGCGGTCCGCGACTTTTTCCGCGAGGCGCCAGAGATGCCCATCAAGGATCTCTGCATCGGCGGTGTCCTCGTGAAAGGTGGTCTCGTTGGAGATCGACTTCATCGGTGCGTTGCGGGTAACGCGGCGGCGGTCCTCCCCGCGGGCAAGATGCCAGAGCCGCTCTCCCATGGCGCCAAAACGGACCTGAAGATCCTGCCTGTCCCAGCGCAGAAGATCCTCGAAGGTGCGGATGCCGGCGCGGTCCAGGGCCTCTTGTCCGGCGTTGCCCACCCCCCAGATCAGGCGGACTGGCCTTGGGCGCAGGAACGCCTGCGTCTCTGCCGCGCCGATCACCGCAAAGCCGCGGGGCTTGTCGAGGTCAGAGGCGATCTTGGCGAGGAACTTGTTGTGGCTCAGCCCGATGGAGCCGGTCACGCCCAATTCGTCCTTCATGCGCCGCACCAGCCCGGCGAGGGCCACGGCGGGGGGATGTCCGTGCAACCGGGCGGTTCCGGTCAGATCCAGAAAGGCCTCGTCCAGCGACAGCGGCTCGATCGCCGGGGTCAGCTCGTCCATCATCGCCCGGATCTGGCGTGAAACGGCGACGTAGACCTCCATCCGGGGTTTGATGACCACGGCATCGGGGCACAGGTCGAGCGCCTTGAACATCGGCATGGCCGAGCGCACGCCGCGGATGCGCGCGACGTAACAGGCGGTGGATACGACGCCGCGTCGCCCGCCGCCAATGATCACCGGTTTGTCGGCCAGATCCGGATTGTCGCGTTTCTCGACAGAGGCGTAAAAGGCGTCGCAATCCATATGCGCGATGGACAGGTCCCAAAGTTCGTCATGCCGGATGATCCGCGGCTTTGCGCAGGCGGGGCAGCGGGCACCGCGTTCGAATTGGGTCAGACAGTCGCGACAGAGGGCAGGCATGGCCAAAACCTGTGGTCCTGGCGCACATCAATCTGGTGTGCGCTCCGCCTTGACCTTACATCAGGGAGGGGGACGTACGAAAGGGTTTGCCATGACGCTCGAACAATTTGCCACCGAGAACATCCTGTTTCTGCTGGCTGCAGGCTTTGTCATCCTGTGCATTCTGCTCGGGGTGCGCATCGTGCCGCAATCGCAGAAATTCGTTGTCGAACGGTTCGGCCGGCTGCGCGCGGTGCTGGGACCGGGGATCAACCTGATTGTCCCGTTCCTCGACAAGGTGCGGCACCGGATTTCCATCCTTGAGCGGCAGTTGCCCAATGCCAGCCAGGACGCAATCACGTCGGACAACGTGCTGGTGCAGGTGGAAACCAGTGTCTTTTGCCGCATCCTCGAGCCGGAAAAGACCGTCTATCGGATCCGCGATGTGGATGGTGCCATTGCCACAACCGTGGCCGGGATCGTGCGCGCCAACATCGGCATGCTGGAACTGGACGAGGTGCAATCGAACCGCTCGCAATTGATTGCCCAGATCAAGGCAAGCGTCGAGGACGCTGTCGACGACTGGGGGATCGAGGTCACGCGGGCCGAGATCCTTGACGTGAACCTCGATCAGGCGACCCGCGACGCGATGTTGCAGCAGCTGAACGCAGAACGCGCGCGCCGCGCCCAGGTGACAGAGGCCGAAGGTCTGCGCCGCGCGGTCGAGCTGCAGGCCGATGCCGAGCTTTACGCCGCAGAACAGGCCGCCAAGGCGCGCCGCATCACCGCCGATGCAGAGGCCTATGCCACCGAAGTTGTCGCCAAGGTGATCCGGGAGAACGGTATCGAAGCGGCGCAATACGAAGTGGCGCTGAAGCAGGTCGAGGCCCTGTCCAAGATTGCCGAAGGCGGGGGCAAGCAGACGGTCTTGTTGCCGTCACATGCGCTGGACGCGTTTGCGGATGCCTTCAAGATGCTGAAGGGAGGCAAACCGTGACCTGGTATCTCTGGTGGCTTTGGGTGGCGGGGGGCTTTGTCCTGCTGATCGTCGAAATCCTCGCGCCGGGATTCATCGCGCTGGGCTTTGCCATGGGCGCTTTTGTCGTGGGAGCGTTGCTGTATTTCGTGGATCTGGCCTCGGCCCCGCTGGCGCTGCTGATCTGGGCGCTGGCGTCGCTTTTGGCATGGGTGGTGATCCGGCGGCTGGCGGGCGCGCGCAAGGGGCAGGTGAAGATCTGGAAGACCGACATCAATGACTGAGGCCGCAAGGCAGGTCTTTTCCGGGGCCAAGGTGATGCTCTTTTCTGGCGATAGGCTGATCGTGCTGCGGCGTGATCACACGCCGGGCATCCCATGGCCCGGATATCTCGATTTTCCCGGCGGTGCGCGTGAGGGCACCGAAAGCCCCGAGGCCTGCGTTCTGCGCGAAACGCACGAAGAGTTGGGTCTGAGGTTCAAAGCGGATGACCTGATCTTTGCCCATCTGCGGGATCGCGGGGCGGACACCGGGTGGTTTTTTGCCCTGCATGGTCCGGAAGATCTGCCGCAGAAGGTGGTGTTCGGAGATGAAGGCGCTGGTTGGCACGTGATGCCGCCCAAGGATTTCGTCGCCGCCTCAGACGCGGTGCCGCACTTTCGTGAGATCCTCGCCGGGTATCTTGCCCGTATTCGCAGGGGCCGGGTGTAAAGTCGAATCGGAAAAAAAGGCCGGGGCGCACGCCTTGGAAAGCGTGGCCCCGGCAGTATCCGAGGCTCTGGGGACAGATGAGCGCTCGGACAGCAAGTTCATGCACAGGCCTGAAAACGGGGCGCATGAACCGCAGGCAGATCGGCCCGGACGAGATCCGGGAAAAAGCTGGGGGCCCCGGCGCGTTGGCCAGGGCACCCCAGCGAGGCACCGCCCTCTCGGGGGACGGGAGGGGCGGCAAGCAGATGCATACAGGCTGCATCTGAGGGAAACTTCAGGCCGCGTGCGGGATGTCCTGCGGCATGTCATGGCGGCGCGGTGGCACGCTGGGCTGGCGGCGGCGGTGCGATTTCAACGCATCGGGATCGCCAAGCGCGATCAGCGCCTTGTTCAGCAGCCCGCGGGAGGCCGTCTCGAAATCCGTGGTCAGGGGCGCGGAAAACTCGCTGGCCACGCGGACACGGCCTTGCGGTGTGTGCAGGGTGACAAGTGCTTCGAAGCATTGCGTGACGGCGTTGTAACGCACGTCATGGATGCGGGGGGTCATCTCACTCATACTGTTGTCCTTTCCTACGCTGACGCGTTTGCGACTGTGGCAAACATGTAATCATCTGTGGAAAAGTTACAGGGGGAAGCAGGTAGGGTATTCCCCCATATCCCGCAGGATTGCGCGAGAATCAGCGCAAGATCTTGGGAAATGAGTGCTTTTTTGCCAGTTCACATGTGTTCACGAGCAAGTGTGAATTCTATGCGACGGGCTTTTTCGCGCTGTGCGTAACAATGGGCTGGCCTGTGTGCAACTTGCGCAAGGCCTGTGCAAGGCCTGTGCATGGCTTGGGGGTAGCTTGTGGATTATGCGCCGGGCCTGCCGGTTTCAGGTGTTCGGGGTTCTGGCCTGCGGGCTGTTCAACTCATTCAGGATGGCCATGGTGGCGGCGCGGGGATCCGGGGCGGTGTGGATCGGACGACCAACGACAATGTGGTCTGCGCCGTCCCGCACCGCATTGGCCGGGGTTGCCGTGCGCTTCTGGTCCCCCAGATCGGCACCGGCCGGGCGCACCCCCGGGGTGACGATCAGGCGGCCTGCCGCTTCGGGCAGGGCGCGGACCCGCGCGGCCTCGTTCGGGGAGGCAATGATACCATCCGCCCCGGCCTCGAACGCGCGGGCGGCACGTTCCGTCACCAGATCCGGAATCTCACCCGCCTTAATGAGGCTGGCGTCGAGATCGGACCGGTCGAGAGACGTGAGGATGGTCACGGCGAGGATCTTCATCCCTGAGCCAGCGGCCCCCTCCTTGGCGGCGCGCACGACGTGGGGGTCGCCGTGAACGGTCAGGAAATCCAGATCGAACTGCGCCAGCCCGCGCACGGCGGCCTCGACCGTCGCGCCGATATCAAACAGCTTCATGTCGAGGAAAATGCGTTTGCCGTGTTCTGCCTTCAGCTCGTTCGCAAGCGCCAGCCCACCCCCGGTGAGCATCCCCAACCCGATCTTGTAGAAGGAGGCCGCATCGCCGAGCCGAGACACCAGGTCGAGACCAACCACGACATTGGGCACATCCAGGGCGACGATCAGCCGGTCATCGGCGGGGTGGGTTGCGGGCTGGTCCATGGGGGCACTCCTTTTGCCAACCCAATGGCGTCAGAGCCCGCAGAGGTCAAGCGCGCCGCAGCTCTGGTGGCAGCAGCCCGGGCGCAAAGCGCAACGCGCCCTTCTTGCGGAACTCCGGCACACGCCGGGCCTGCCGCAACGCTTCTGCCAAGAGGATCCGCCGGTGCTGCGCGACCTCGATGTGTCGGTGCAGGGTCAGCGGGATCTGGATGCGCTTGTCCTGCCCGACCAGCACGACAGCGCCTTGGGACGGCCCCTCTGGCGGCGTATCGCGAAAGCCCGCAATTTCAATTTCCTCGACGTACATGGCTCTACCTCCGGAGCAGCAGGCTAACCCAGGGTGGGTTGAGATTCGGTGCACATCCCACGTTGCATTTTTGCCACTTGGCACTTGAAGCGTGGGGCGGGCATCGCCATTTTAGCCATGAGGCTCATGAGGGTCGCGTGCCGCAAAAGCGGGCGCGGCGAGGGGAGCGCTTGAAGAAGGAGAGACCTATGAACTTGGAGAGGTTCACAGAGCGTGCGCGCGGCTTTATCCAGGCGGCGCAGACCATCGCGATGCGGGAAAGCCATCAGAAACTGGCGCCCGAACACCTGTTGAAAGCCTTGATGGACGACGACCAAGGGCTGGCGAGCAACCTGATCAAGGCCGCTGGCGGGGCCCCGGCGCGCGTCGTCGATACCTTGGACAGCAAGCTGGGAAAGATCGCCCGTGTCAGCGGCGACGCAGGCCAGGTCTATCTGGACAGCGCCACCGGCAAGGTTCTGGACGAGGCCGAAAAGATCGCAACAAAGGCCGGTGACAGCTTTGTCCCTGTCGAGCGGGTCCTGATGGCGCTGGCCATGGTCAAAAGCCCGGCCAAGGAGGCGCTGGATGCCGGTGCAGTCAACGCGCAAGCGCTGAACGCGGCGATCAACGATGTGCGCAAGGGGCGCACGGCGGATTCGGCCAATGCCGAGGACAGCTATGAGGCGCTGAAGAAATTCACGCTGGATCTGACGGAGCGTGCGCGCGACGGCAAGATCGACCCGATCATCGGTCGCGACGAAGAGATCCGCCGCACCATGCAGGTGCTGTCCCGCCGGACCAAGAACAACCCGGTTCTCATCGGCGAACCCGGTGTCGGCAAGACGGCCATCGCCGAGGGACTTGCCCTGCGCATCATCAACGGCGATGTGCCCGAGAGCCTGCGCAACAAGCGGCTCTTGAGCCTCGACATGGGCGCGCTGATCGCCGGTGCAAAGTACCGTGGCGAATTCGAGGAACGGCTGAAGTCGATCCTGTCCGAAGTCACGTCCGCCGCCGGTGAGATCGTGCTGTTTATCGACGAGATGCACACGCTGGTCGGCGCGGGCAAGGCGGACGGCGCGATGGATGCGTCGAACCTGTTGAAACCGGCGCTCGCGCGTGGCGAGTTGCACTGCGTTGGCGCGACCACGCTGGACGAGTACCGCAAACACGTGGAAAAGGACGCGGCCCTCGCGCGGCGCTTTCAGCCCGTGCTGGTCGAAGAGCCGACCGTGCCGGACACGATCTCCATCCTGCGGGGCATCAAGGAAAAGTACGAGTTGCACCACGGGGTTCGGATTTCGGACAGCGCGCTGGTGACGGCCGCAACCCTGTCGCATCGCTATATCACGGATCGGTTCCTGCCGGACAAGGCGATCGACCTGATGGACGAGGCGGCGAGCCGTCTGCGCATGGAAGTCGACAGCAAACCAGAGGAGCTGGACGCGCTGGACCGTGACATCCTGCAAAAGCAGATCGAGGTCGAAGCGCTCCGGATGGAGGACGATCAGGCTTCCCGCGACCGGCTCGACGCGCTCGAAAAGGAGCTGTCGGACCTGCAGGAAGAAAGCGCCCAGATGACGGCCCGCTGGCAGGCGGAACGGGATAAACTGGCCTCTGCAAATGATGTCAAGGAACAGCTGGACCGCGCTCGTGCCGAGCTGGAACAGGTCAAGCGGCAGGGCAACCTCGCCCGCGCGGGGGAGCTGTCGTATGGCATCATCCCGGGGCTGGAAAAGCAGATCGCCGAGGCCGAGGGCGGCGAGGACGTCATGGTCGAGGAGGCTGTCGGCCCCGAGCACATTGCCTCTGTTGTGGAGCGGTGGACCGGGGTGCCGACCTCCAAGATGCTGGAAGGCGAGCGCGACAAGCTGCTGCGGATGGAGGATGACCTGCACAAGCGGGTGATTGGCCAGAGCCAGGCCGTGACAGCTTTGTCCAACGCGGTGCGGCGCGCGCGCGCCGGCCTGAATGACGAGAACCGTCCGCTTGGCTCTTTCCTGTTTCTCGGGCCGACCGGCGTGGGAAAGACCGAACTGACAAAGGCGGTGGCAGAGTTCCTCTTTGACGACGACAGCGCCATGGTGCGCATCGACATGTCCGAATTCATGGAGAAACACGCGGTGTCCCGTCTGATCGGTGCGCCTCCGGGGTATGTGGGCTATGACGAGGGCGGCGTCTTGACCGAAGCCGTCCGGCGCAGGCCCTACCAGGTGGTGCTGTTTGACGAAGTGGAAAAGGCGCATCCGGATGTCTTCAACGTGCTCTTGCAGGTGCTTGACGATGGTCAGTTGACCGACGGCCAGGGACGGACCGTGGATTTCAAGCAGACGCTGATCATCCTGACCTCCAACCTCGGGAGCCAGGCGCTCAGCCAGCTGCCCGAAGGCGGGGACAGCGCCGGGGCGCGGCGCGATGTGATGGATGCGGTGCGTGCGCATTTCCGGCCTGAATTCCTGAACCGTCTGGATGAGACGATCATCTTTGATCGCCTTGCCCGCGATGACATGGGGGGCATCGTCGAGATCCAGCTGGCGCGCCTGCTCAAGCGGCTGGCATCGCGCAAGATCCGGCTGGAGCTGGACGCGGCTGCCAAAAGCTGGCTCGCCGACGAAGGCTATGACCCGGTGTTCGGCGCACGTCCGCTGAAGCGGGTGATCCAGCGCGCCTTGCAGGATCCCCTCGCCGGGATGCTGCTGGCCGGTGACGTGGGCGATGGCGATATTGTCGCGGTCTCTGCCGGGGCCGAGGGGTTGATCATCGGGGACCGCGTTGCGGCCTCGAACCGACCAAAGCCGGACGATGCCGTGGTGCACTGATCCTCGCGCAAGCGGGCAAAGCGGATTGAGAGAGGCGGGAGAGATCCCGCCTTTTTTGCATCAATCCGATTGATCCGGGTGAAAGGCCTGCGCCAAGGCCGACAGATCCTGCGAACCCAGCCCCAAATCCTGTGCCTTGTCGAATACTGCGCGCAGCCCGTCCTGAAAGGACGTGTCGAGGCCAAGGGCGTGTGCCACGGACAAAAGCGCGGCCTGACCGTCGCCCCATGTCCCCAGAGAGGCCTGTGTTTGGGCCGTTTCCCCCGATGCGATGGCGTCGATCAGGCGCAGGGGTTCGGTCCGCAGCTGTGCGGCGCGGTTTTCCAACTGGGCGCGAAAGGCGGACAGGGGCACGCCCCCGGCCTGACACATGGCCGCGCCATTGATGGTCCCGACGAGGAACCCCAGCACACTGGAAATTGCGGCGCGGCTCAGCACAACCGGGGCGCCGTGACTGGCGCCAAGGTAGGTGACATTGGGGGAAAGCGCGGCGAGGAGCGCGTCAAGGCCCACCACCAGATCGGCGTCACCCGCTGTGATCATCGATGCCCCGGGGGTGCCGATCTGTTCAGGAGAACCCAGGATCGCCCCTTCGATCACCTGCACGCCAAGCTCGGTCATATGCGCAAGGTGCGCGTCCACATCGGCAAGCGTGCCGGTGGTCAGTTGCAGGACTGTCTTGCCACGAAGAGTGGTGGCGGTTTCGCGATCCGCGCAGAGCGTTGCCCAGGCATCGTAGCCGGACAGGCAAACAACGGCAGTCTGGCAATCTCGCAGTGCCTCTGCAGGGGTTGCGCAAATCTTGGCACCGGCTGCGCCAAGCGGGGCCGCCTTTTCCGGGGACCGGTTCCAGACAGAGACCTGCGCGCCTGAGGCCAGCAGGGCGCGTGCAAGGGCGCTGCCCATGGCGCCAAGCCCAATCACACAGAGCTCCTGGTTGTGGGCTGTCATTGCTGTCTTCCTTTTCGCTTTGGGCCATGCTCGGATCCGCACCATTGACCCTAGCCGCCCTCCCTCAGATCGCAATTCCCACTCGTCAGCCCCTGCCCGAACCCATTCGCCCAGAGTGCACGACGGCACGATTGTGCCATGCCGCGGGGTGTTTGATCTTGTAGCTCTGTGGCTTTGCGCTAGCCTCGGGTCAACGCGGTGCAACCCAAACCTTTGGAGCGTAGAATGACAGGTGGCGAAGCCATGGTGGAGACGCTTCTCGCGTCTGGTATTTCGGTCTGTTTTGCCAATCCCGGCACCTCTGAGATGAGTTTTGTTGCCGCTCTGGACGGCAATCCGGACATGCGCTGTGTCCTGTGCCTGTTCGAAGGTGGTGTCACCGGGGCCGCGGATGGCTTTGCACGGATGTCCGGCGATCCGGCGGTCACATTGCTGCACCTCGGACCGGGGTTCGGCAACGGCTGGTCCAACCTGCACAATGCGCGCAAGGGCAAAAGCCCTGTGCTGAACGTGGTGGGAGATCACGCCGGATACCACCTGAAGCATGACGCCCCGTTGCAAGCGGATCTGGACGGCGTCGTGCGTTCTGTTTCGGACTGGACCCGCCGGATCGAGACGGCCGAAGACGTCGTGCGCGACACATCCGCTGGCATTCGCGCGGCGCGGGCGCAGGGCGGACAGATCGCGACGCTGATCCTGCCCGCGGATGCCGCATGGTCCGATCCCGGAACAGCGGTGCCCGAGGTGGCAGGCCCGCCGCCCGCCCTGCACCGGCCCGACGCCCTGCGCGTCGCCGCAGCGGCGGAGCAGCTGAGCGTGCCGGGGACCGCCCTGCTGCTGAGCGGTGCCGCGCTCTATGGGCCGTTGGCCGAAACCGCGGGGCAGATCGCGGCGCGCACCGGGTGCAAACTGATCGCGCCATTCTTTGCGACGCGGATCGCGCGTGGCGCCGGGGCGGTGGCGATGGAGCAGATGCGCTATTCTGTCGACGACAACACGGGCTTTTTGTCTGACGTGGCGCGGATTGTCTGCGTCGGAGAAGCGCCGCCCGTCGCGTTCTTTGCCTATCCCGGACGGCCCAGCACGCCGGATGCTCCGGGCACTGCGATCGAAGAGCTGTGCTTTGCGGATTGGGATATCGCGTGGACGTTGAACGCGCTGGCAGAGGCGGTTGGCGTGGACGGAACAGAGGCGGTGACCCGTATCGCGCCCGCGCAGCCTGACGCGCCGGAGGACGGGTCGCTGACGCCTGATGCGGTGGGCCGCCTGATGGCGCGAGCCCTGCCCGAGAACGCCATTCTCGTCAACGAAGCGGTGACCGCTGGTGGTGGGATCTGGCCATATGTGGACCGCGCGGCCCACCATGACAGGCTGAACAACACCGGGGGATCCATCGGGCAATGCCTGCCCAACGCAGTCGGGGCGGCTGTGGCCTGCCCGGATCGTCCGGTCTTTGCCGTGACGGGTGACGGATCGGCGATGTACCAGCTTCAGGTGCTGTGGACCGCGGCACGGGAGCGGCTGGATGTGACAACCATCGTACTGGCGAACCGAGCCTACCAGATCCTGCATTTCGAACTGGCGGCGCTGGGCGTGACCGAACCCGGACGCAATGCAAGGCGGATGTTCGACATCGAAGAGCCAGCGTTGGACTGGGTGTCGCTCGCGCAGGGTCACGGCGTGCCCGCGCGCCGGGCTGCGACGGTGGCTGAGTTCGCGGCGGCGCTTGAAATCGCGGCACAGACCGAGGGACCGTTCCTGATCGAGGCGGTGCTCTGACCCCTGAGCAGGCATTGCCTGCGGTCAGGGTATCGCGTCGCCCAATGCGCGCACGAGACGCGACAGCAACAGTCGACTGAACCATGCCAATCGGGGAGAGCGGCGGACCGGAACGGCCAGCCATGGCCCCAAGGTCCAATAGGCGGTGACAAAGGCACGGCCAGCCCGTGTCCGGACAAGGCGCTGGTCGCGAAACCGCCGAAGGGCGCGCACGTCGGAATGCTGCGGATCGCCGTAGGCGGCTGTCGCAACAAAGCAATTTGACGTCCCGCCCTGACTTGCCGTGGGGTCGATGGGATCTTCCGGGGGTGGCGCGGCTGCCTCGTCGGGTTTGTCCTCGCTGTCGCTGTCGCTGTCGCTGTCGCTGTCGCTGTCGCTGTCGCTGTCGCTGTCGCTGGCTGTCGGGCGCGGTGTCCCGCTCGTGTCTTCCGTGGCTGGAGCCGGGTCACCCTGAGGAGCGCGGTCCGCAACTGGGCCCGGATCTAAAGGGGGTGTCGGCGCGATCGGCGTTTCGGGGGGCGCCTCCGGCTTTGGCGCAGATGGTTCTGCATCCGGGGAGGGGTCCGCAGTTGGAGGCCCCTCTATTGGTTCGGGCGGGTCGGTGTCAGGCGGCGCCTTTGGGGAAGGCGAGACCTCTGGCGGATCATCGGAAGGCACCTCGGGGGGGAGGTCATCCTCATCCGTTGGACCATCCGCCGGATCCGCGTCATACTCGATGTCATCCTTGATGCCCCATGGGCGCTGGTGTTCTTCGTTGAAGGCCATCAGGGCGTCAAAGCGGACCGATTCGTCCTCCAGATGACGCAGCGCGCCCCAACTGCCGAACTGGCTTGGTCGCGCCACGTCCACAAAGGCGTTGAACAGCGTGCCGCCGGCCTCGTCCCAAGCGGTGAGAAGCTCCTCGTAGAGGGTGCCCATGCCCTCGCTGTAATTCAGGTGCTGAAAGAAATCCGACAGTTCCGGATCGGCAACATTCTCACCGATGCCGACCACATGCGTGCCGCCCTCGTACATCACCAGCGACATGTCATGCGCCTCTGCCACTCCGGCATGGTACTGGAAGAGGGTGCTCAATTCGGCGATGGAGCCGTCGGGATTGCCGGTGACAGATCCGTCGCGCAGCTCCTGGATGGCGAGATCGGTGGCCTGATCGTATTCATGGGCCGCGACATGGGCGGCATGGTCCGCGCCGCTCAGCCCCAACTCGGTGGCGCGGGCCTCTGCGGCGCTGCGGCTTTCGCTGATCCAGTCGCGGACCAGATCGGCCTTTTCCCGCCCCAACCCGCCATCGAAGTAGCCGGTCACGGCATAGGTGTCGAACAGCGTGTAGGGTGGATCGTTTCCCATGGCCTGCCACGCGGGCGCGGTGAGCTGGGCCTCTTCGAGACCGGGCCATGAGGTGTGGGTGGCGATGACCTTGACCAGACTGTCCTCGTGGCCCGCATAGACCTCGTCCAGCACCTGCGCCATTTCGGCAGAGCGGGCTCCGTAGTTCTGCATCCAGCCGTCGTTCAGCACCTCGCCAAACAGGGTCGTGCTGTCCGCGGCGGATTGATGGGCCTGCGAAAAGAGAAAATTCCAGACCTCGTTGGAGAACTCGTAGTGCGCGCGCAGGTCGGGGTCGAGATTGTCCCGAACGTAGGAGGCGAACGTTTCTATGTACTCGGCCGTGGCGCCGTAGGGCATGTTGAACCAGGGTTCGGTCAGGGTCTCATTGGCCAGTTGCACCATGACCTCGACCGGCACGCCTTCGGCATAGGAGTAGTCGCCAACCCGCGGGGCATCGGCCCAGGCCTCGGACGGGTTCTCGTTGGTCTGCATCCAGTCCATGAATCGCAGGCTGTGCACATCCTCGATCCGGTCGATCCAAAGCGGATTGAACAGCGCGCCATTGTCATGGGCCGCGACGTGGTCCTCGTGTACGAGAGACATGTTGCGGATGTGGTCGCCGGTGCCCGCGGGATCGGTCTCATGGATCGAGATGGCGACCATGCTGTCGCCGTTGGGGGTATAGTCGAACCAGATCTCATCCCCGACCTCACGCAGGTTCGTGCCACCGAACACCTGAACTTCGCCACTGCCCTCAAAGGTCAGGCGGTAGCTGCCCGCGGCATAGCTGGCCTCTGCGGGCAATTCGGTCAGCAGGAAGGTTTCGATATGGGTGACGCCCGTCGGGATCCCGGTTGGCCAGCCGTGTTCGTCCAGCACGCCAAGCGCCTGCAGCTCTGCCGAACCCATGCCGCCCCATTGCCCTTCGAGATGACCGGTCCAGGGGCGGGCGGATTTGAACAGATCCAGAAAGGGCATCTGGGGCGAGAAGTCGATGATCCCGTCCAGCCCGAATGCCAGCCCGGCCTCGCCCGTCTGTGTTCCTGTGTTGATATCCTGCTCCGGCACGCGCCCCGCCCCCATATGTCCGCAAAGACAGACGAGGCCGTCCTATCGGCGGGGGTGTTTCGGTTTGTTTAAATGCCGAATTTGCGAGGTATCTTAATGAAGCCAGTGACTGCGGGCGGATGGTTGCCTCAGCACGGGGCATGGGGCATGGGGCATGGATGCGTGCAAAGAAACGGCCCGCCGGTGAGGGCGGGCCGTCATGATCTATGCGTTCACCGGAAAGATCCCGGCGGGCGCGGCTCAGGAATCGGACGGCAGAATCACGGAATCGATCACGTGGATCACACCGTTGGAGGTTTCGATGTCTGCGGTCACGACCTTGGCGTCATTGACCATCACGCCATCGTCGAGGTCGATGGTGATCTCGCCGCCCTGCACGGTGGCTGCTTTCATGTCGTCGACAAGGTCGGTCGACATCACTTTGCCTGCCACCACGTGGTACGTCAGGATGGCGACCAGCTTGTCCTTGTTCTCTTCCATCAGGAGGGTTTCGACGGTGCCTTCGGGCAGCGCTGCAAAGGCGTCATCGGTGGGGGCAAAGACGGTAAAGGGGCCTTCGCTCTTGAGGGTTTCCACGAGGCCAGCGGCGGTTGCGGCGGCGAGCAGCGTCCCGAAGGTGCCTGCTTCGGTGGCGGTTTCCACGATGTCCTTTGAGTGGCCACCGGCAAATGCGGATGTGGCCATGGCGGTGGCGGCGAGGGCGGCGAAAAGTGTCTTGCGGATCATGTTTGATCTCCCGGTTTGAATACGTGTTGGCGATGCATCACTCACACATCTGCAATCTCTACGGGGGCGATCAGAGTTTGGTTCACCGGGGTTTTCCGCCGAAGCGGTTTGACGGGGCGTCAGCGCCGCCTAAGCGTCAGCGAAAGATATTTTCCACTAACATCTTTGTGATGGGATGTCGTAAAACTGTTTCCTTTCAGAGGGTCGGGCGTGAATTTTGTCATGCGCGCGCGGCCCGAAGACACCATCCGGCAAAGCAGGCCGCTTGGTGGACTGTTCTGACAGGGACAGGTTCACGCATTCTTCGATGGGTCACGCGGCTGTGACCGCGAACGGGGTCAGTCCAGGCCTATGGCCGTGCGGGCAATGCCGTCGAGCAAGGCTTCGATCTTTTTCATGGCGCCATCCGGGAAGGTGCGGAATCCGATTGTCGTCGTGTCGGGCGTTTCGGGGCGGGTCATGACAAAGATGTCGTAGGGGCAGAACACGATGTTCATGATGTCGTCCTCCATGACTTCGCGTGAGAGCTTTGCCGAACAGAAGCTGTAGACATCCGCCTGAAGGAAGAGCGTCACGTCCGACCCCAGATCGGCGCGCGTGCGTTCGAGCATCTCACCGGTGTGGCTGACGGCGTCGATCACCAGTCCTTCGTCCAGAATCGCGCTTTCGAGGCCGAAGGTCACGTCGTCAAAGCTTTCGTCCGTGTCATAGGTGATCATGCCCTCGGCCATGGCCGTGGTTGCGGTCAGCGCCATGACGGCTGCTTGCGCGGCAAGGGATTTCATACTCGGCATTGCTCTTCCTTTCACGATTGCGGCAGCGAGGGCTGCCATTCTGCTGTGATAGTGGCAAGCTAGACGTAGGATTGACGAAATGCCTTGAGGCAAATCAACACATTCGGGGAGGTGAATATGGCATACGCAATGGTCGCACTACAGTACCTTGCACTGTTCTTTGTATTTCTGATCGGCTTGGCGGTGGCGGCGGCCGCGGTCATGTTTGTCATCGACCGAATGCAGACGGGGGACGCCATTCGCCGAAACTACCCGGTGATCGGACGGTTTCGCACATTGTTTACGGAGTTGGGGGAGTTCTTTCGGCAATACTTCTTTGCGATGGACCGCGAAGAGATGCCGTTCAACCGGGCGCAGCGGAACTGGGTACACAACGCCTCTGCGAACAAGGGGAACACGGTGGCTTTTGGATCGACGCGCAACCTGAATGTGCCGGGCACGCCGATCTTCATGAATGCGGTGTTTCCGCCATTGGACGATCAGTATGCTTCGACCGAGCCACTGGTGATCGGTCCCTTTGCGCGTGAGCCGTATCATGCGCCGTCGATCTTCAATATCTCGGGCATGTCTTATGGTGCGATTTCCAAGCCCGCTGTGCAGGCCTTGAGCCGCGGCGCAAAGGCGGCCGGTGTCTGGATGAACACCGGCGAAGGGGGGCTGTCGCCTTATCACCTCGAAGGGGGATGTGACGTGGTCTACCAGATCGGGACGGCCAAGTTCGGAGTGCGCGACGAGGCGGGCAACCTCAGTGACGAAAAGCTGCGAGAGATGGCGGCGCATCCCGAGGTCAAGATGTTCGAGATCAAGCTCAGCCAGGGGGCCAAGCCGGGCAAGGGCGGCATCCTGCCCGCCGCCAAGATCGACGAAGAAGTGGCGCGCATCCGGGGTGTGCCCATGGGGAAGGATGCGATCTCTCCGAACCGGCACAAGGAAGTGGATGATTTCGACGGGTTGCTCGACCTGATCGCGCATATCCGGGAGGTGACTGGCAAGCCCGTCGGGTTCAAGACCTGCCTCGGCAGCGCCGATCCCTGGTTCGAGTTCTTCAAGAAGATCAAGGAACGGGGCGAAGAGAGTGCGCCGGACTTTATCACTGTGGACGGTGGCGAGGGCGGGACAGGCGCGGCGCCGATGCCGCTGATTGACCTTGTGGGTCTGCCCTTGCGCGAGGCGCTGATCCGGATGGTTGATCTGCGGGATCTTGCGGGGCTGCACGACCGGATCCGCATCATCGCGAGCGGCAAGCTGATCGTGCCCGGTGATGTGGCCTGGGCGATTTGCCTTGGCGCGGATTTTGTGACCTCGGCGCGGGGTTTCATGTTTTCGCTGGGCTGCATTCAGGCCTTGAAGTGCAACAAGAACACCTGCCCCACGGGCATCACCACTCATATCCCATCCTTGCAGAAGGGGCTTGTGGTGCATGAGAAGGACAAGCGCGTGGCGGCCTATGCCACCTCGGTCAGTCAGGAAGTGGAGATGATCGCGCATTCGGTGGGTGTGGCGGAACCGCGGCAGATGCGGCGGCGACACGTGCGGGTGGTGCGCGACGATGGCAGCTCTGTCCAGGTGAACGAGGTCTATCCCTCGGTGCATCTGGATGACGGGGGTGCCGCGGGGAACCGGGTGTTCGAAGAGGCGCTTCGGCGCATGGCCGCGGATCAGCGCGCGCCCTGACATGTGCCGTCGGGGTGCACTCGCGCCTCTGGCGCATCGCCCACCCGCCGACCCGGTTGGTGTCGGGCCTTGCGAGGGGGGCGCCTGAGCATGGTGGGGCCTAGTGTTCGCAGATTGCGCAGTGTGATGCGGGCTGTCCGCCCCACGCGAAGCCGAGGAGCGGTTGATCGAACCAAGGGTGAGCGCCGCGGATGGCCTTGATAAGGTCATCGGCCGGGCTTTTCGCATGTTGTCTCGATGGTTTCAGGGTCGGGCACAGACCTTGGCGGGTCGCGGCAGCGCTGCAGTTCTGGGCCGACCCCGTCCCTTTTCGGCGCATGTCTTGCGCTTTGTTTCAATGCGGAGGGTGTTGTTCACGCCGTTGGCAGCCGCTGGTCACAGTGTTTCAGTGGCGTGACGCCATCGTGACGCAGTGTTTGTTTCGTCTTTGCACCGGGGCCCCTATGTTTTCTGCAAGCAAGCAATGGAGATCCAAATGGCGTTTCGCTGGAAGAACGATCTGAACAAGACTGATGCCACCCCGGAACACCTGTTCACAAACCGGCGGCGGGTGCTGGCGGGGTTGGGCTTTGGTGCCGGTGTTGCGGGCATGGGCGCTCTCGGACTGGGGTCGATGCCGGGCGAGGCCGTGGCGCAAGCCTCGACGGAGGCTCTGGACCCGAACACCTGGGACGAGATCACCAGCTACTGCAACTTCTATGAGTTCGGCACCGGCAAGAGTGACCCGGCCAAGAACGCCCATATGCTGACGACGGAGCCATGGACCGTCCAGATCGATGGTCTTGTCGAGAAGCCCGGTGACTATGCGCTGGAGGATATCCTGTCGCAGATGGACATCGAAGAGCGCATCTACCGGTTCCGTTGCGTCGAGGCCTGGTCAATGATTGTGCCATGGAGCGGGTTCGAGTTGAACGATCTGCTCGACATGGTCGGTGTGAAATCCGAGGCGAAATATGTGGCTTTCGAGACGGCCTATCGTCCCGAGGAAATGCCGGGTGTCCGTTCGCCCATCATTGACTGGCCCTATGTGGAAGGGCTGCGACTTGACGAGGCGCGGCATCCGCTGACGCTGATGGCGACGGGGCTGTATGGCAAGCCGATGCCGAACCAGAACGGGGCACCGATCCGGTTGGTGGTGCCGTGGAAGTATGGCTTCAAATCGATCAAGTCGATCGTGAAGATCACCCTGACCGATACGCAGCCTCCGACCGCGTGGAACAAGTACAGCGCGCGCGAGTACGGGTTTTACTCCAACGTGAACCCGACAGTGGATCATCCGCGCTGGAGTCAGGCCACGGAACGTCGCATCGGTGGTGGTCTCTTCGCCAAGCGTGTTCCGACGTTGATGTTCAACGGCTACGAGGATGAGGTCGCCAGTCTGTACGACGGCATGGATCTGCGGGAAAACATGTGATGGTGGCAACGC
Organism: Sagittula sp.; assembly: GCA_042088665.1. GTDB lineage: Bacteria > Pseudomonadota > Alphaproteobacteria > Rhodobacterales > Rhodobacteraceae > JBELMB01. Next base: position 950 of record JBELMB010000010.1, on the reverse strand, counting down.
TGAACACATGGATGCGGCGCGTGCCGGCGTGGGTGGTGTATATCGCCCTCGCCTTGCCCGCGCCCTGGCTGGTGTATCTTGGTGCGACGGGGGGGCTGGGCGTCGAGCCGATCAAGGCCCTTGAGCATGAGTTGGGTCTTTTGGCCCTGCAATTGGTGATCGTCGGTCTGGCGATCACGCCGTTGCGACGGTTCGCGGGGCTGAACCTGCTGAAGTTCCGCCGCGCCATCGGTTTGATGACCTTCTTCTATGTGGCGCTGCATCTTTTGGTCTGGCTGGTTCTGGATGTTCAGATCCTCGCGCAGATCTGGGCGGATATCCTTAAACGCCCCTACATTACTGTGGGCATGGTCGGGTTCGCCCTGATGGTCCCACTGGCGCTGACGTCGAACAATTGGTCTGTCCGCAAACTGGGGGCGCGCTGGCGGGGGTTGCACAAGCTGACCTATGGCGCTGCGATCCTCGGAGGGGTGCATTATGTCATGCTGGCGAAGGGGTTTCAGATAGAGCCTTTGGTCTATCTGGGTGTGATCCTTGCACTGCTGGCGCTGCGGCTGCGTGGTGTGAGCTTGCCAAAGTTCCTGCAGGGTTCAAGGGCACTGTCCTGAAACGGGCTTGCGCGCTGACATCTGCGTAGAGAAAGGAATCCGCCCAATGGGCGGGTTTTTTCGTTTCAGAGGGTCTGTGCCGGTCCGGGTGAAACAGGCAGACAGGGAATCGACCAGTTGGTCAAAAACGCTCTCTGGACAGTATTTGGGGGTCGCCATCGCCGGGGCGCAATATGTTGAGTTTAGCCTGTGTTTTGACGGCTCCGGGTCAGGGCAAAATCAACGCCAAGGCGGTTCCCGAAAGCGTGCCAACCAATCATCCCATCCCTTATCCCTTTGTTTCTGTGTATTTTCTTATGTGGTTGTCAAAAAACTGTTGTTTGATTGAAAAAAGGGGTTGCG
>JBELMB010000124.1:0-15194 GCA_042088665.1 Sagittula sp. | reverse complement strand
GGTGCCGATGACGCTCGAAGGGTTGGACCGCGGGATGAAATTGCTGACCTGACCGCGCGCGCCCCGACACGGCGGGGGGAATTCTGCCACGGATTAGAACTTGATCAGGGGCGCGATCCGTGGCGCAGTCCGCAAACGCAGCAGCCTACGGAGAAAGCAATGCGCCGTTTCGTTTCCCACCTCGCAGCCCTGATGCTGATCTGCCTTGGCACTGCGTCGCAGGCCCAGTATCGCCACAGCGACAGTTTTGACCCGCAACTGCTGAGCAAGGCGGAAATGCGCTACCTGCAGGCTGCGCTGGTGCTGGAAAGCGGCTATTCCGGCGCCTTGGACGGCGTCTGGGGCAAGGGAAGCCAGGCGGCGCTGGACGGCTATGCGCAGATCGTCGGACGCCGCGGCCCGGCCCGGGTGTCGGATGTGCGGCGGCTGCTTTTGCGGTTTGGCCGCGAGGTGCGCGCCTCCGGCTGGCAGGTTCAAACGGTGCCGGGACGGCGTTTGTCGCATCTGGTGCCCGAGGCCTTGCTGTCCGAGGATCCGCGGCTCGATATCGGCGCGCTGGTCAGCGCGGAGGGCGATCTCGCCATGCGTTACTTCGAGGTGGACGAGGCACAATCGCGCAACATCCATGGCAGGCTGGAGGGCGCGCATATCAGCGCCGAGCCTGCGCTGCTGTTGCGCCGGGAAACCGTCTGGATCACCGGGGTGGAAACCATTGACGGGAAATCCGTTTACCTGCGCTCTGACCGGTTGCGGGACAACAGCGTCGTGACGCGCTACGTGCAATCCGAAGGGGCGCAGACCGCCCGCGGACGCCTGATCGCCGCCAGCCTGCGCCGCGGTGAAAGCTCGGGACTGGCCCTGCCCGAAGGCGGCTATCTGGACACGCTTGTCAACGACTGGCCGCCGCGCCCAGCCCCGGTTCCAACGCCCGACCCCGGTCCCACACCGACCAAAAGCGTCGCCGGGCCGCGCATCGGCACGGGGTTCTTTGTGAACAACACCGATATCGTGACCAGCGGCGTGGTGCTGGACGGCTGCGCCACGGTTGTGCTGGCCAATGGCGACGCGCTGCAACTGGTGGCAAAGGGCGGGCCGGCCAATCTTGCGCTGCTGCAAAGCCCGACGCGGCGGGCGGGATGGTTCATCCTCAGCACCAGCTCCAACATGCCCGACCGGGCGCTGGTGTCCTCCTTCAGCGCACAGGACAATGCGACGCCGGACTTGCGTCAGGCAAAGTTTCAAGGGCTGCCGCGGTATCTCCGCCGCGAGGATCAGGCCGCTGTCTCCGGCAGCGCCGGGACACATGTGCGGGGCGCGCCGCTGGTGGATGACCGCGGGATCCTGATCGCGATGATCCTTGGACAGAGCAAATCACGGGTGAATGTCGGCGGGCTCCGGGTCGATGTGAACGATGTGACCTATGTGGCCAAGAACGGTGCCATCCGGGCCTTCCTCGACGGTGCGCAGACGCAGCACCAGATCGACGCCTTCCATGCCCCTGCTGGCGCGCCACTGGAGGGCAAAACCCTGAGCGACCGTACAGCCGCTCTGTTCTGCGCAGGCTGATCCATGATGGCGCAGCCCAAGACCGTTGCGCTGTCCAGACTGAGATCCGTGTGGGGAATGGTGGGTGATGAGAGGCTCGAACTCCCGACATCTTCGGTGTAAACGAAGCGCTCTACCAACTGAGCTAATCACCCGCTGGACGCTGAGATACTCAAAGGCCTCGCGCAGTGCAAGAGCACAGGTGCGGGTCTGCGGGGTGAATTTGGCGTGGCGCGCAGATGCGCCGCCGCCTGTGTGCAACGGGCTGCCCGGAGACGACCCTCGGGGGTCACGCAAAGAGGATATCTGCGGTTTGTTTTCGGTCGAGGCGCTGGGACGAGGGCTATGGCGCTGCCGTCGCTCAGGCAGACGCGCTGTCCGCTTCTGGTGCCGCCGCAAAGAGCCTGCAAAAGTCTCCGCACACCTCTGCTCCAAGGCGCGCTTCAGCGAGGCGCGAGACCTTCACAGGACGACATCTTGACTGACCAGCGCGCGCCGCGGAGGACTTGCCTTTCTGCTTTGGTCAAAGGCAGTGCCCCGACCAAAGATCAAGGCAAAGCCAGCCCATGTCCATATCCATGAAGTCTTAAGCGAATCGCCCCACAATAAAGGGCGGTAGGGAGAGGGATGTTTTGATGACCCGCGTGTCTGCCTCGCGGGATTCCCTCTCTGCGTACAAGCTGCTGGTGGGCAAGTCACAGCAGCGCAAGTTCGGTGTTGACGATATCGCTGCTCTCATTAAGCCGCGCGCAACCTCAACCAGACAGTCCCCAGCAGACAGTCCCCAAAGGCACGGCGCACAACCAAAAGGCGCGCCCCACCGGGACGCGCCTTGAAATTCTGGTGGGTGATAAGAGATTTGAACTCCTGACATCTTCGATGTGAACGAAGCGCTCTACCACTGAGCTAATCACCCGGTGGACGGGGTTTTAGACTCACTCTGCAGCCTGTGCAAGGGGGTCTGTCAGGCAAATGGGATCCTCTTCCGGCTGCCGGACACGCGCGCTGATGATCTGGCCATTGCCGCCCTTTTTCATGCGCGTGACCTTCAGCTTGCCAAAGGGAATGATGTTCAACTCACGCCCTTCGGACAGCGCCTCGCCCAATACCGCAAGGGCCGCTTCGATCGCCGGCTTGGCGTCGCGCTTCTTGATCCCACTGCGGGCGACGGCGAGGTCGACCAGCTCTTTTTTCTTCAGTTCCGGCTGCGGCAACACCGCAATGTCGGAGACCTCGACAGCCAGTTCGGCTGACAGATCGGCCCCCATCTCGTCTGTGAGCCGTGAGGCCCCGGGCAGCTTTTCCCCGAGGTCCACATCGGGGTCCATTTGGGAGGACTCATTCAGCAGCGCGTCGATTTCCTCTGCGCTGGCTTCATGGGTCGATACATTCGGCTTGCGCGCGGGCGCAGGCCGACTCGTCGTCGGATTCGCTTCGTTGATCATGACACCTGTCTCTGCTCTTGCCTATGCACCGCTCATTTTGCGGCGGTGCGTCATCAGATATCCACAGGTTAGACCAAATCGACACAATTGGCCAGCACTTGCTTGACTCTGTTGGCGCATCGTCCAAACCCTAGACCCATTGCCACCTGTGGGACTTTTGGAGTTAGAAACATGAAGAGAACAATCGCTGCCGCGCTTTGCGCAATGACATTCGCCGCCTCCGCTCAAGCTGGCGGCCCGGAAGTGCCGGTCGAGCCTATGGTCATGGCGCCCGTGATCGTCGAAGAGCAAGCCGCCTCCAGCAGCGCGCCGACGCCGCACCTCGTGCTGGGCGTTGCGCTGATTGCAGTGCTGTTTGCCGCTGCCGCACCGGGCAACAACTGATCCGGATCACGCGATCCCGGACTTGAGGCACTCGGATGAACCACGCCATCACAACGATTTGGCGTGACGCCTGAAGTGTTTACCAGACCTTGACGATCGTGGTCGATCATTTGCGACCGCGTAGATATTTTAGTTTCCAAGCAGCGCTCAGTGGTCCCTGAGCGCTGCTTTTGGCGATTCATCTTCTGGCGCGAACCCGGACATCTATGGCCCCGCAGATCGCCATCCCGAACAAAAAACTCCCGATGCGCAGGCACCGGGAGTTTCGTGTTTCAAATGTGGATCAGAGATGCGCCTAATGCGCCACTGCGCTGGTCACAGTCCCGTCTTTGGAGGCCGCTGCGGCGGCGGCTGCCTCTTCTGCGGCCTCATCCCACTCAATCGGCTCCGGCTTTGACACAAGCGCTGCATCCAGAACCGCCTGCACATGGTTCACAGGCACGATGGTCAGGCCGGCCTTCACATTGTCCGGCAGATCCACGAGGTCCTTCTCGTTTTCCTCGGGGATAAAGACCGTGGTGATCCCCCCACGCAAGGCCGCGAGCAGCTTCTCCTTGAGACCGCCGATCGGCATGGCATTGCCACGCAGCGACACCTCACCGGTCATGGCGATGTCCTTGCGCACCGGGATGCCTGTCAGCACAGAGACAATCGACGTCACCATGGCCAGACCAGCCGAAGGCCCGTCCTTTGGCGTGGCGCCATCCGGCACGTGCACGTGGATATCGAGTTTGTCGAACTTCGTCGGCTTCACCCCGATCTCCGGCGAGATGGAGCGCACGTAGCTGGACGCAGCCTCAATCGACTCCTTCATCACATCGCCCAGCTTGCCGGTGGTCTTCATCCGGCCCTTGCCGGGCAGCTTCAGCGCCTCGATGTGCAAGAGATCGCCTCCGACGGAGGTCCAGGCGAGGCCGGTCACAACCCCAACCTGGTTTTCCTCTTCGGCAAGCCCGTAACGATGCTTGCGCACGCCAAGGAAGTCGCCAAGGTTCTCGCCGGTGACAGTCACCGTCGCGGTCTCTTTCTTGACGATGGAAGTGACGGCCTTGCGCGCCAGCTTGGCAATCTCCCGCTCGAGGTTCCGCACGCCCGCCTCGCGGGTGTAGTAGCGGATCACATCGGACAGCGCCTCGTCGGTGACCTCGAACTCGTGCTTTTTCAGCCCGTGGTTCTTGGTCTGCTTGTCCAGCAGGTGCCGCTTGGCGATCTCCAGCTTTTCGTCCTCGGTATAGCCCGAGAGCGAAATGATCTCCATCCGATCCAGAAGCGGCCCCGGCATGTTATAACTGTTGGCCGTGGTCACGAACATCACGTTCGACAGGTCGTATTCGACCTCGAGGTAGTGATCGACAAACGTCGAGTTCTGCTCCGGATCAAGCACTTCGAGCATCGCCGAGGCCGGGTCGCCACGGAAATCCTGACCCATCTTGTCGATTTCATCGAGCAGGATCAGCGGGTTCGTGGTCTTCGCCTTTTTCAGCGCCTGAATGATCTTGCCCGGCATGGAACCGATGTAGGTCCGGCGGTGGCCGCGGATCTCCGACTCGTCGCGCACCCCTCCAAGGCTGATGCGGATAAACTCGCGCCCCGTGGCCTTGGCCATCGACTTGCCCAACGAGGTCTTGCCGACCCCCGGAGGCCCGACGAGACACAGGATCGGCCCCTTCAGCTTGGCAGACCGCGCCTGCACCGCGAGATACTCGACAATGCGCTCCTTGACCTTGTCCAGCGAGTAGTGATCCTCGTCGAGGATCTTCTGCGCCCGGTTCAGATCCTTTTTCACGCGGCTCTTCGTGCCCCATGGGATCGACAGCATCCAGTCGAGGTAATTGCGCACCACGGTCGCTTCGGCGGACATGGGCGACATGTTCTTGAGCTTCTTGAGCTCCGCGTCGGCCTTCTCCTTGGCTTCTTTCGACAGCTTGGTCTCGGTGATCTTGTCTTCGAGCTCGGCGATTTCGCCTTCGCCGTCCTCACCGTCCCCAAGTTCCTTCTGAATGGCCTTCATCTGCTCATTCAGATAGTACTCGCGCTGGGTCTTCTCCATCTGGGATTTTACGCGGGTCTTGATCTTCTTCTCGACCTGCAGGACGGACATTTCCCCCTGCATCAGGCCATAGACCTTTTCCAGCCGCTCCGAGATCGACAGCGTCTCCAGAAGCTCCTGCTTCTGCGGCACTTCCACGCCCAGATGACCGGCCACAAGATCTGCCAGTTGCGCCGGCTCATTGGCCTCGCCCACGGCAGAGAGCGCCTCTTCAGGCACGTTCTTCTTGACCTTGGCGTAACGCTCGAACTCCTGGGCGACGGTGTTCACCAGCGCTTCGATCGCGGCGGGATCGCCGGGCATCTCGGTCAGATACTCGGCCCGCGCCTCGAAAAAGCGGTCGTTCGTCAGATATTCGGTGATGCGCACGCGGCTCTGGCCTTCCACCAGCACCTTCACGGTGCCATCGGGCAGCTTGAGCAATTGCAGCACATTGGCCAGTACTCCCGCCTTGTAGATGCTGCGGGTGTCGGGATCGTCCATGGCAGGATCCATCTGGCTCGCCAGCAGGATCTGCTTGTCGTCGTTCATCACTTCCTCGAGGGCGCGCACCGATTTGTCGCGCCCTACAAAGAGCGGCACGATCATATGCGGGAACACGACGATGTCGCGCAGCGGCAGCACCGGGTAAGAAGGATTGAGAGGTTGTTTCATGCTCGTATGTCCTGGTTCTTGGCAAGACGCCCGGTCCCACGTTGCGGCAACCTTGGTGCGTCCCCTGTCATGAGGGTATCATGTGGGATCAATGCGCCCGGATTCAAGCACTCCCCCCCTCTTGGCAGCCAGAATGGCGTTTGTGGACAGGCGGCGCAAGTGGCCATCTGGCAAGGTTTGAGCAGCTCCCGCGCCCTCAAGGACGACAGACCGCGCAATCGCATGACCCAGAGGTGTTCCAAGCCACAGTCTGACATCCCTTTTCCGGTTTAACCTCATACACTTAGGACATCTTTCGGGTATTGGTCCCGCGGGGTGCCCAAATCCTGACAATTCTAGGGATGCACCCGGCAGCCAGACGCCACCGCAACCAAAAACGACCCCGCGCGCCGTGACGACCATCCACACAATCGGCCCCCCGCAGCACAAACCAAAACATCGCACAACCGCGCGATCCGCCCAAAACGTGACCCCACCCCTAGCTCCAGCGCATGGGTCTCACAAGGTCGTGACAGGACCGATCACATCCCCAAAGCCCTCCTGACCAATCCGCCCCCTCAATCGTCAGCACCTCTGCAACCCCACCCGGACACGAGACGGTCAGCACACCAACCGCCAGCCCTTCCCACCCGCACCAACCGCTGGTTTCTCTGTTTCAAAAATACTCCGGGGTGAATTGGCCGCAGGCCAAGAGGGGCAGCGCCCCTCAAGACACTTTCGCCCTTTGCATGCCGTCCACGGGAGTGCGATTTCCCGTGCAGGGGACAAAGAACAACCTTCGCTCTCCCTCGGAGCGTTCCCCGACCGTTACATCAAGGCACAGTCCGGGCCGCGCTCCAAAGGTGTGTCGATGGTGATCTCGCTCGGCGTCCAGTCAAATATCGCCAATGCCTGTCCGCCGTCAAAGCCCACAAAAAGCGTGCCCGTCTCCGGCTGCAGCGCCACCCCTTCGGCGTCATACCCCCAGGCAGACAGCGGTGTCACCGACAAGACGCGCCCGTCCGGTGCCAGTTCGAACAGGGCGTTCAACCCCTCATTGTCATCGACGACAAGGATATTGCCCGAATAAGGGTCCCGCGCGACGCCTTGCGGTTCGATCATCGCCGGTTCGAACCGATCCCCCCAGAGCATCATCAACACCGTCCCATCCGCCGCCACACGCATCAGACGCGAAGGATCGTCCTCGACCACGAGATAGGTTCCGTCCGCATCGCGGTGCAGACCCTCCGTGTCGCTGAGAACGTCGCTGAGCGAAAAGGGCGCGTCGCGCACCTGCCCGTCCCGCGACAGCCGCTGGAACGTGCCCCAGCCGTTTGCGATCAGCAGTCCGTCCTCTTCGACGGTGACGCTGCGCACAACCGACAAGGGGGTGTCGAACCGCAGGATCTCGCGTCCGCCCGTGGACAGCAGCACCAACTCCCGGCTTTCGCTGGCAACCCAGACACCACAAAGTTGCGCATCATAGGCGAGGCTGACCGCCCTCACACCGGGAAAGGTCTCGAGGTGCCGCAATTCCGCTTGCGCTGGCAGCGCCGCGAAGCCGACGGCCAAGCCGCAACCGGCGACCAATGCGATGCCCAATCTCCGTATGCCTTGCGCCCAGACCGACCTTTACATGTCATTCCCTCCCGTTTCTTCCAAGAGTGAGGCAAACCGCGCCCGGATCAAGCATCCAACCCTGCGCGCGCCCCATCGCAGGGGGATGCGATGAAAGCCTGAGCAGATTGGCGGGACTGCTCGCGCGAGACCTCGCGCCGCACTCCCCAACGCGCCCGCGAACAGAGCTATGGGGAAGCGGGCAAACAGCATGTCCTCGAGGACAGGCAAGGAAAATGTCTCGCCTCCGCGCGCCCGCTCTCGGCAATTGTATCGCTTGGGCGAAAGCGCTCAGCCGAACAACTGGACGACAACGGCCCCATCAGCGCCGTCAACCTGCGCGGCCCCCCGATAGCCGAGGTCACCAAATTGCGTGCCAGAAACACCGAAGCGGACTGCCCTCGCCGGAGCGAGGCGTCGGACAGGCGACACAAACAAGGACAAACAGGTCCAGGAAGGCTTTCAGCCGGTCCGGCGCCCCCCTTCGTGACGGCTAGCGCGCGACACGCGGCAAAGGTGACGCGGCGCCTGAGCCGTCAAGACAGATGCCCGGTCAACCTCAGTGACGTCAAAACTTAGAAAACCCGCGGTTCTCATTCGACAGGCCAAGGTCCCGGACCCAACCGGCCCCCGGACCCCCGCGATGCCGGATCAGAGTTGCGGTATATCGCCCTTGGCCCGTTCCGCGTGAAAGGCGCTCTCGAACGCGGCAAAGCGTGTTTCGGCGATCGCCGCGCGCATCTGCGCCATGAGGTGCTGGTAATAATGCAGGTTGTGCCATGTCAGCAGCATCCCGGCGATCATCTCCTTGGCGCGGATCACGTGGTGCAGATACGCCCGGCTGTAGCCCTGACAGCAGGGGCAGGTGCAAGTCTCATCCAGCGGGCGCGGATCATCCGCGTGGCGAGCATTGCGCAGATTGACTTGTCCGCGCGCCGTCCAGGCCTGACCCGTCCGCCCGGACCGCGACGGCAGCACGCAATCCATCATGTCAATGCCACGCTTGACGGCGCCGACGATGTCATCCGGCTTTCCGACCCCCATGAGATAGCGCGGCTTGTCCTCTGGCAGGGTCTCTGGCGCGTGATCGAGGCATCCGAACATGGCCTCCTGGCCTTCGCCCACCGCGAGGCCCCCCACCGCGTAGCCATCGAAGCCGATGGATTTCAGCGCCTCCGCCGATTGCGCGCGGAAGTCCGGCTCGAGCCCGCCTTGCTGGATGCCAAAGAGCATATGCCCCGGACGGTCGCCAAAAGCCTCGCGGGAGCGGGCCGCCCACCGCATCGACAGCGCCATGCTTTCGGCGATGCGGTCGCGCGACGCGGGCAGCGCGGGGCACTCGTCAAAGGCCATGACAATGTCGGATCCCAGCAGCTTCTGGATCTCCATGGAGCGTTCCGGGCTGAGCATGTGCTTCGAGCCATCGATATGGCTGCGAAAGGTCACACCGGCCTCGGTGAGTTTGCGCAGCGACGACAGGCTCATGACCTGAAACCCCCCGGAATCCGTGAGGATCGGCTTTGACCAGTTCATGAAGCGGTGCAAACCGCCAAGCTGCGCGATGCGCTCTGCGCCCGGTCGCAGCATCAGGTGATAGGTATTGCCCAGCAGCACGTCAGCGCCGGTCGCGGCGACGCTTTCGGGCATCATGCCCTTGACCGTGGCGGCCGTGCCCACCGGCATGAAGGCAGGCGTGCGGATCGTCCCGCGTGTCGTGGTCAGCGCGCCGGCGCGCGCCCGCCCGTCCCGGGCCTTGAGTTCAAAGGATGTCGTCGCCATGCACGCTCTCCCGCCGCCGTGCCGCGGGATGGCGCCCCGGGGCAGGGCTTTCCTTAGCCGGGATCGCCGCACCGCCGCAAGCCGTTGACCCGGATCACCCCCGGAAGGGTGCGGCCCCAAGGGCATCGTCGCTTTGGGACCTCGATTGCAGCCAAATGCGTCGCACTGCCTTGAGACTCCGCGTTGCGCAGGACCGAAGACGTCCTTGGATCCCTTCCGGGCTAACCACCGGAGGCTTGTCGCAAGCGTTGCAATCCGCCGCGGAGCGCCCGGGACCGGATCTGACACTCAAGCCGCACGCCATGTGCAGACGGGGCCCGATACGGTGCCGGGGCAAGTCCCGACTGCCTTGCGCCCAACCCTGCCACGGGGCCTCGCGGGCTTTTGCCCGGGTCTTTGCACAACCTAAGCGAATTCCGCGAAACCGGCACGGCGCCGCCCGAAATCCGCCGAATTCCTGCGCCACCCCGGATGTCAGGCCAAGGCCCCCACAGACCAGAGCGCTTGCCCCCGGCGAGAGGATACCCCACCATGACAGACATGCGCCCCGTCAACTCCCGCGGCTCCGCCCTCCGCACCGGCATTTCGGACCTCCTGTCGCTCTACGAGGGCCGCAGGGCACCGTTTGACTACGCGCCGGGAGAGGGGCTGCCCGCCGCGGACACCGCCCTGACGCCGCTGACGCAACAAAGCGTGTCCGACCCGGATAGGGATCCGGCGTTTGCGCCGCCGTTCCGGTCGTCCTTTCACCGCAAGCAACACGCCTTGCGCAGGGAACTGACCGGCGCGTCAGAGCTATGCGCGCTGCATGGGCTGCTGGTGGCACATCTGCGCAAGCGCAGCTTTCCCGAGCACGCGCCCTACCTCTTTCACCGGCTTTGGGACGAGCACGCGGACCACCTGCTGGAGCATCTGGATCCGCGCTGGCTGGTCTCAGCCGTGACGACGTTTGGCGATCACGGGCTGACGGCGGTCCAGCGCAGCACCGGGCTGGCGCTGAACACCTTCTTCGGGATGATCAAGCTGTACGAGTCAGAGCGGCTGTATTCCGGTCACACACCGCGGCAGCCCTTTGCGCTGGAGGGCAAGACCCGCGCGCCGCTGCCGCTGGAGATGGACGCCTATGCGCTGGTGGGCGGCGGGCTGGACGTGAACATGATCGCCCGCCTCTGGACAGAGGCCGCGGCGGATCCGGTGATCGCCCCCCTCGCCCATCATTTGCTGGACCGCTTGATGAGCGAAGAGCGCAGTCTCTTTTTCCGTCTGGCAGACATGAAGGCCCGCAAGGCCGCACAGGTGCCGCCCCAAACCGTCACCGAGGACGGCGATGCGCGCCGCCCGCGCAAACCGCGCGCGCCCCTGCCAAAGGGGCACGCCCCGGTGCCTGCCCGCGCCGCGACGCTGAACGCACAGACCCTGCGCTGGGGGCTGGTCAGCACGGTCAAGGCCCCCTTGGCGCAGGTGGCGGGCTTTGCCGCGCATCACATCGACCTGGGCGCCGAAGCCTTGCACATCCACCTCGATGCCCCCGACCCGGAGACCGAGGCCTTTCTGAAACGCCACCCGAAGATCCACGTCACCCGCTGCGACGCGGAATACTGGCGCGCCGCGGGCAAGACACGGATGCAGGCGCACCAGTTGCGCCAGAGCTTCAACGCCACGCGTGTTTACCGCGGGGCAGAGGAAACGCTGGACTGGCTGGGGCATATCGACGTCGACGAATTCCTGATCGGCGCAACAGATGTACGGGACGTGCTGGGTGGCATCGGGGCAGACACGGCCTTTGCCCGCTTTGCCCCCGCAGAGGCGCTGGCGCCGCAAAGCGGCCCGCCACGGCATTTCAAGTTGACGCATGTGCATGCGGGCGTGCGCAAGGCGGAATTGCAGGACATCTACCCGGTTTTCGGGATGCATCTTTATGGCGGCTTCCTGTCTCATACCTCGGGCAAGGTCTTTGCCCGGACGGGGATTCCCGATGCCCGGCTTGGCATCCACAGCCTGAAATACAAGGGAGAGGATGCCGCCAACCGCGCCAAGCCGGATGGGCTGCGCGTGGCGCATCTGCACGCCCCGTCTTGGGAGACCTTTCGCGCGCATCTCGATTTCCGGCGGGAGCATGGCTCGTACCGGCCGCGCTCTGACCGGCCGGAACTGGGACAAGCGGAACTGATCCGCTATCTCGCCGAAGAAGAGGGCGAAGACGGGCTGCGCGCCTTTTTCGACGAGGTCTGCGCCGATACGCCAGCCTTGCGCGACCGGCTGGACGCCCGCGGGATGTTGCTGCGTCACGATCTGGATCTGGACCAGAAGATGCGCCGCGTCTTTGGCGAAGCGCCATGAGTCTCGCCGGTTTTCGCCCCTGCAGCCGTCTTTGCCCGTGCAGCGGCCGGGGCGCAGCACGCGGCGCGCGTCACCCCACGCCCCACAACCACCGACTGACAGCCCGCGCGCCATGACAGAAAGCACCCCGCTGGTCCTGCCCCGCTGGGGCACCGTCTCGACGATCAAGTCGCCGCTGGCCGCGATCCAGCGCTTTGCCGCATGGCATCTGTCGCTTGGGGCGCACCGGGTCTATGTCTATCTCGACGATGACGCGCCGGAGACGCTTGTCGCGCTCAAGGCCCATCCAAAGCTGCGGGTGATGCACACCGATGCCGCCTATTGGGCCAAGCGCAAGGGCCGCCCCGACAAGCACCAGGTGCGCCAGACCGTGAACGCACGTCACGCAAACATGCGCCGGCAGGAGGTCGACTGGCTCGTGCATATCGACGTGGACGAGTTTCTGTTGCCTGCCAAAGGCACCGAGGTCGCGCAACTGCTGGCTCCCCTGCCCGATGCAGCGCTCTGCGCCCGCGTGCGTCCCGTCGAGGCGCTCGCGCCCGGCGCGGCCTCACGTCCGGGCATGCAGCTGTTCAAGGCGTTTCATCTTGACCAGGCCGCCCGCCAACGCGCCGCGATGGCCTGTTTCCCCACATGGGGGCGATTCCTCTCTGGCGGGTTTCTCAGCCATGTGGCGGGCAAGCTGTTCTTTCGCGCCGGCACGCAGGGGCTGCAGATCCGGATCCACAACGTGACGCTGGACGCCGCACAAAACCCCGGCCAGGTGGAACTGCACGACCTGCCACTGGGCCATTTCCACGCCGACAGCTGGGCGAATTTCCTTGCCGCCTACCGCTTTCGCCTCGCGCGCGGATCGTATCGGGCCGAGCTGAAACCACAGGTGCGCCAGCCCGGAGCGGTCAACCTGCACGACCTCTTCGCCAGCATAGAGGCCGAGGGCGGCGAAGACGCCCTGCGCGCCTTCTTTGACGAGGTCTGCGCGGCCGAACCCGCGCTTTGCGATGCGCTGGACAAGGAGGGGCTGCTGGTGCGGCGCGAGATGGATCTCGACGCCCTGGTCCAGCGCCATTTTGGCTAGGGGCCTCATACAAATGCCAAAACGGAAACAGTTGCCGCAATCCCGAGAGGATTGGCGCCCCTGCGGAAACCTATATACATGTGAGACTGCCGCGGATCACCACCATTGATTGACCTTGCCCCTCATTTTCCGTATGAGCGCGCAAGGGACACGCGCGACTGATCGCCAGGCCATCCGGGCCTCCCCACACACGACGCGCGGGACAGGCTACAGAGTCCGCATTCATGACGGACATACATGACCAAATTTTCTGATCTGGAACTCAGCCCCAAAGTTCTCAAAGCCGTTGCAGACGCTGGCTACGTGACACCCACGCCCATTCAGGAAGGCGCGATCCCGCCTGCCCTGCTTGGCAAGGATGTTCTCGGCATCGCCCAGACCGGCACCGGCAAGACCGCCTCCTTTACCCTGCCGATGATCACCAAGCTGGCCCGCGGCCGTGCCCGCGCACGCATGCCGCGCAGTCTGGTTCTGTGCCCGACGCGGGAACTGGCGGCACAGGTGGCCGAGAACTTTGACACCTATTCCCAATACGTGAAGCTGACAAAGGCGCTGCTGATCGGCGGCGTGTCCTTCAAGGAACAGGACATGCTGATCGACAAGGGCGTGGACGTGCTGATCGCCACACCGGGCCGTCTTCTGGATCACTTCGAGCGCGGCAAGCTGCTGCTCACCGGCATCGAGATCATGGTCGTCGACGAGGCGGACCGGATGCTCGACATGGGCTTTATCCCCGATATCGAGCGGATCTTTTCGCTGACGCCTTTCACGCGGCAGACGCTGTTCTTCTCCGCGACCATGGCACCGGAGATCGAGCGCATCACCAACACCTTCCTTTCCGCGCCTGCGCGGATCGAAGTGGCGCGGCAGGCGACGGCCTCCGAAACGATCACGCAGGCCGCGGTGCTGTTCAAACCCTCTCGCAGGGACCGCGAAGGCACAGAAAAGCGCAGCGTTCTGCGGGCGCTGATCGAATCCGAGGGCGAGGCCTGCACCAATGCGATCATCTTCTGCAACCGCAAGGTGGATGTGGATGTCGTGGCCAAGTCGTTGAAAAAATACGGTTATGATGCCGCCGCGATCCACGGCGATCTGGACCAGTCGCACCGCACAAGGACGCTGGACGGGTTCCGCGATGGTGAATTGCGTCTGCTCGTCGCCTCTGACGTGGCGGCGCGCGGATTGGATATTCCCGCGGTGAGCCATGTGTTCAACTTCGACGTGCCCAGCCACGCCGAGGATTATGTCCACCGGATTGGCCGGACAGGCCGCGCCGGGCGCTCTGGCAAGGCGATCACCATCTGCGTGCCCCGGGACGAAAAATATTTCGAAGCGGTCGAGACCCTGCTTCAGAAGGCGATCCCGCGGATCGAAAACCCGGCGGAGCCCGTGGCCGAACCGGCCCGCGCGGCACCCAAGGAGAAACCGCAGGCGGAGAGCAAGCCCCCGCGGGAACCGGCGCGCAACAAGGCCGCCGAGAGTGGTCGTGAGGCAGGTCGTGACAGCGATCGTGACAGCGGTCGCGATGGCGGCCGGGACAACACCCGCGAAACCTCCCGTGACAGCAGCCGCGGACGCGAGCGCAATCGCAGCAGCAGTCGTCGTAACGATCGCCACGACAGCAATGTCGTCGGCATGGGTGATCATATGCCCGAGTTCATCGCGCTCAGCTTTGACGAGCGGCGCACCGGCTGAGGCCCCCTGCCCGGGAAGACCGTCAAAAACCCGGCTGACATGATCGCAGCCGGGCTTTAGATGATGGGGTAAGCACCTTCGGGGTCTTGCGGCTGGTATCACCCGGGAACGGCGCCAGCCCATCGATCTGCTCCCGCTTGTCCCCTGACCTGCCAGATCCCGGCGCAGAATGCGCTGCGGCAGCAGTTAACCGTTCCTTTCTTTACGCGCGGAAATCACGCGCTCCGTCAGCCTGGACCGTGAAAATTGTCCATATGACCGGCGAGAATCAAGGGCTTAGACCTCTTGGTTGTGCCGACAACGTTAAGGCATCCTTTACTCGCGTCTTTCACACTGCCCATGATTGAAGCGTCTTTTTTTTGCAAGGATACTGGTATGGATTATGACACGTCGCTGGCCGTTCAAGGCGTTGCGCCCTTCCAACGGGCGTTCAGGCGGTTTGACACCCGGCTTACGGCGCGAGCCGTGCAAGACGGGTTCGAGATCCCCTGCACCGTTCGCGACATCTCTGCCGGTGGGGCGCGGGTCTATTTCGACAACATCGCCATGCAGGGGTTTCGCGGGTACAAATGTCGTTTGCAGATCGAGGGCCTTGGCACTTATCCCTGTGAACGCACATGGCAGGACC
>JBELMB010000123.1:0-15463 GCA_042088665.1 Sagittula sp. | reverse complement strand
TTTCCTCGTGCCACAGTTGATGCGCGATCTGCTTGG
This sequence comes from Sagittula sp., assembly GCA_042088665.1. Taxonomy (GTDB): domain Bacteria; phylum Pseudomonadota; class Alphaproteobacteria; order Rhodobacterales; family Rhodobacteraceae; genus JBELMB01. The sequence goes on along the minus strand of JBELMB010000123.1, from coordinate 15,427 downwards.
ACTCGGCCTCCACCAGAGACGGCGGCAGATCGAATTTCACCAACTCGTCGAGTTGGTCCAGCAGCCCGCGCTTCATCACCTGGCGCGCGGCACCGGCATATTCAGCCTCAAGACGGGCGGTGATCTGCTCGGTCAGACCGGCGAGATCCTCTGCGCCGAACTTCTGCGCCATCTCGTCGTTGATCTCGGCGGGTTTGGGCGCCTTGACGCCCTTCACGGTCACATCGAACACAGCCGCCTTGCCCGCCAGCGCCTCCGAGCCGTACTCCTCCGGGAAGGTCACTTCGACGGCTTTCTCGTCACCGGTGGACGCGCCGATCAGCTGTTCTTCGAACCCCGGGATGAAGGAACCGGAGCCCAGCGTCAGCGGGTAATCCTCGGCCGCGCCGCCCTCGAAGGGCTCGCCATCCACTTTTCCGAGGAAATCGATCACGATCTGGTCGCCATCTTCGGCGGCGCCATCCTTGTCGTCGAAATCCTGCGCCGTTGCGGCCAGCGAGTTCAGCGCCTCTTCGACATCGGTTTCAGCGGCCTTGACCACCAGCTTTTCCAGCGCGATCGCGGAAAGATCGACCTCGGGCACATCGGGGAGCGCCTCGTAGGACATCTCCACCTGCATGTCGTCGCCTTCTTTCCAATCCTCGTTGACCATCTTCACTTCTGGCTGAAGCGCCGGGCGGTCGCCGCTTTTCTCAAAGTGTTCGTTCATCGCGCCATCGATGACTTCCTGCATGGTTTCACCCATGACGCGTGGGCCAAACTGCTTTTTCAGGAGGGCCATCGGCACCTTGCCCTTGCGAAACCCCTTCATCTCGACGTCGGGCTGGGCTTCCTTGAGTTTGGCTGTGACCTTCGCATCGAGCTCGGCCGCCGTCACGGTGATGGCGTAGCTGCGCTTGAGGCCTTCGTTCAGCGTCTCGGTGACCTGCATTCTCTCTTCCTTTTTATCGACCCTACCGAGTCGCTATCTGAGCGTGTTCATCCATGCCACTGCACCCCACAGAGGGGGCGCAGACGAATTTGGCACCTTCTATTGCTGGCGCGGCTCTGGTGCAAGCGGCTTTGGCGCATCGGGGGCGATCGTGGACCCTGCAACGGGTTGTCTCCGTGCTTTTGCGGATTTGCCAAGGCAGCGTCCGGCCCAAGCCGCATCCTGGCCAGCGGTCTGCCCGGCCCGACCAGAGAGGCCCCAGACGCCGGAACGCTTCGCAAGACGGGTTCAGGTGTTCAGTGCGTCCAACCCCTGCGCCAAGGCATCAAACAGCGTCTCGACGTGATCCGCGTCCATGATCAGCGGCGGCGAGAGGACGATCCGGTCACCAACCGGGCGCACGATGGCACCGGCCTCCACGCAGGCCTTGAACACCCGCTCACCGGCGCGGTCCTGCGGCGCAAACGGCACGCGGCCTTCGGGGTCGACCATCAGGTCCACCGCCAGCATCAGCCCCATCCCCCGCACATCGGCAACATGGCGATGCCCGGCCAGCTCTTGCGCCCGGGTCTGGAACAGCGCGCCGATGTCCTTGGCATGCGCCAGAAGGCCATCCCGCGCGATGATCTCGATATTGGTGAGCGCCGCGCGACAGGCCACCGGGTGGCCGAAATAGGTCAGCCCCATGGAAAACACCCCGCCGTCGCATTGCGGGCGCGAGATCACCTCGTAGATCTCGTCCGAAATCAAGGTCGCCCCCAGCGGGATGTACCCCGAGGTGATCCCCTTGGCGCAGACAAGGATATCGGGCCTGTGGTCAAAGACATCCTCGGAGGCAAACCAGTGACCCAGCCGACCAAAGGCCGTGACCACTTCGTCCGCGATGTAGAGCATGCCGTAGCGTTTGCAGACCTCCCACATGCGACGGTGATAGCCTTTGGGCGCGACCAGCACGCCGCCCGCCCCCATGATCGGCTCCGCGATGAAGGCGGCGACGTTTTCGGGACCCAGCTGCTGGATCCGGTCCTCGAACTCGGTCACGAGGTGATCGCAATAGGCCTGCTCTGACATGTGGTCCGGTTTCGCGAACATGTTCGCGGCAGAGACATGGTGGATGAAATTCTCCCCCACCTTGTCAAAGGCGATCTTGGTGGCGTGGATCCCGGTCAGTTCGGCCGCGACATAGGTGGCGCCGTGATAGGCATCGTTGCGCGAGATGATCTTTTTCTTGCGGTGCTCTCCGCGCATGGTGAAATAGTAGTGCACCAGCCGGATCGCCGCATCATTGGCGGTGGAGCCGCCGCAGGTGTAGTAGACGTGGTTCAGGTCGCCGGGCGCATGGGCCGCGAGCCAGGCCCCCAATTCCGCCGCCGGGGCGTTGGTCGAATGACCGAAAGGGTTGTAGTACTGCATCTGCATCACCTGATCGGCGATGGCCTCTGCCATTTCACGTCGACCGTGGCCGATGTTCACACACCAGAGCCCGGCAATCCCGTCCAGCAGACGCCGGCCGTCGCTGTCGGTGACATGCATACCCTCGGCGCCGGTGATGACCTGACTGCCTTCGTGCTGAAAGGTGCTGAAATCCGTGTAGGGATGCAGCACATGCGCGCGGTCCTTGGCCCAAATGGAATTTCCGTCCGCTCCGGCCATGATGCGCGCCTTCCCTGTTGCGATTGTCACAGGCTACGGCAGCGGCCGGGCGCGCATCAGTCCCCCGTTGGGGGTAGCAGCCCGGGCGGCAGATGATCGAGCGGATCTCCATGCGCGCCCGCGGGGGTCCGCCTGAGCGCCTCCAGAAACAGCGAAAGCAACGCGCCCTGGCTTGCGACACCGAGCTTGGCATAGATGCGCTTGCGGTGGACCTTGATGGTTTCGGGGCTGTTGTCAAAGGCCTGCGCGATGGCCTTTGAGGAATGCCCGCGCAGGATCATCCGCGTGATCTCTCCTTCGCGGGGGGACAGTCGGGCGGTGCCAAAGGCGTCAAAGGCCCGGTCGAGATGTTCCGCCAACCGCCCGCTGCCATCGACCCGTTCGGGCGTCAGAACCGTCCAGTGGCGCCGCGCCAAGGCTCCCAGCAGGGGCAGTGCGGCGCGCAGGGGCGCGATCTTCAGCCCTGTGCTGCCGCGCGCCCCCAACGACAGGAACAGGGCCGATGCCCCGGTGATCTGCAGCATGACCCCACATTCATCTGACAACTGCATCGCCCCAAAGAACTTGGCGAAATACTCGGAACGGCGGAAATCATCGGGGGCGATGTCGCGCAAGCGATCCACGCGGTCGCCGGACTTGCGGTGATAGAGATGGTAAAAAGGGTCGAGGACAAAGGCCACTTCGAGGTAGAGCGCCAGCGCCTCACGCTTGACCGGATCGGTGTGGGTTGCGTGAATCTCTGCCGGGCGGGCCGTGTCGAAGAAGGCCGTCATATAGGCGCTGTCGGCCCCGGCCAGACCGGCACAAAGCGCGCTGAACGCCGCCGCAAAGCGCGCGGTGCCGATGGTCTGCGTGGCTTCGGTCAGCCGGGCGATGTCTTGCCCGGAAAGCTGCAACGGCCCGCTCGGGTCCGTCAAAGTTTGAGAGGGTCCGGTTCGGTCCTGAGCCGGGCGATCTGGCCCGGTTTGGTCTTGACCTGTCCGGCCCTGCGCCCCTGTGGTCTGCCCAGTTTCGGCGGGGCCGGCATGCGCACCCCGCGCCTCCTGACGCCGCCGATTGGTGGGCCCTGTCGGAGACGGTCCGCTCACGCCGCGCCTTCGAACCCCTGCAGGACGTTGACCGTGTTGATCCCGATCTCTTCGATGTCATAGCCGCCTTCCATGACGAACAGCGTGGGCAGGCCCAATGCCGCGATATCGGCTCCATAGGTGGTGAAATCCGCAGAAGTCAGTTTGAAAAAGCTGATCGGGTCGGTCTCGAAGGTGTCCACGCCCAGCGACACCACCAGCGCATCCGGGGCATAGTCAGACACCCGTTGCAAGGCCGTGCCCAGCGCCGCGCGCCACACATCAAAGGGTGTGCCGGGCGGCAAGGGGTAATTCGCGGTGAACCCTTCTCCCGCGCCGGTTCCGATCTCTTCGGCATGGCCAAGGAAATGCGGAAAGGCATGCATCGGATCCCCGTGCAGCGACAGGAACAGAACATCGTCGCGCGTGTCAAAGATGTCCTGCGTGCCGTTTCCGTGATGGAAATCCACGTCCAGAACCGCAACGCGGGACGCGCCCTTGCTCAGCAGGTGCTGGGCGGCGATGGCTGCGTTGTTGAGAAAGCAATAGCCACCGAACATGTCGATGGCCGCATGATGCCCCGGCGGACGGCACAAGGAAAAGACCCCGCGCGCGCCGCTGCGCAGGGTCTCTGCCCCGGTCAGCGCGGTCTGGGCCGCGGCGTAGGCGGCCTCCCATGTGCCATCGCAAATGGAGGTTTCGCTGGCCAGCGCATAATACCCCAGCCGCCCTTCGACGTGTTCGGGGATACGGGTGGACATGCGGCGCGCGGGCCAGACGGTGGGGATCGCCTCGCCTTCGAACCCCTCGGCTGTCCAATCGTTCCAGACGGTTTGCAGGAACCCGATGTACTCCGCGTCATGGATCGCCGCGATCGGCGCCATGCCGAAATCCTCAGGCGCCCGGATCGGACCAAGTGCGACCGCCTGCAGCCGGTTCAGGATGTACTCCGCGCGCGAGGGGCGCTCAAAGGGCTGGACAAGACGGCCGCCGTGCAGCTCTGTCCGGGCGTCGCGCAGTTTGTGCTTGGGGCTGTAGATGGTGTCCATTGGGCTCTCCGTGTTGCGGGCAGAGTGTCGGAGACTGCGCGCGAAGCCAAGCCGCACCGCATGAAAAACCGGCCAGAGATCCCGACCGCGGATCGAAATCGCGCATTGCCCTCTTTGCCGCGGTCTGCGCAGGCCGCTCCGGAAACAAACGAGCCCCCGGCGCGCCGTTTCAGGACGTCCATGACCGGTAGGCAATGCGACACCCCAGGGCGGTCACGCGGATGCCTCCTGCCCGGATACACCAACGGGCCCCGGGGGTGCTGCCCCGAGGCCCGCCAGCCTGCACCGGGTCGCCCGGGCTTACTTCTTCAGGTTGGTCCAGATCTGGTCATAGACCGCCTGCGTGGCCTCATCGCAGACCTCGATGAAGGCACCCGCGCCCGCCTCGGCCGGCGGGTTGGATTCCGGCAGGGTCGCCAGCGCGGGATCAAGATAGTCCCCTGCCCCGGTCACACCCAGACCATAGCGCGCATAATTCGACACTTCGGCGATGTTCTCAGGCATCAGAAGGAAATCCATGAACTTGATCGCGTTCTCGCGGTTGGGCGCATCCTTCAGCAGCACCACGTTGTCCATCCAGACGACATATCCTTCCTTCGGGAAGGCATAGGTGATCGACGCCTTTTCCGCGCGTGCCTTGGCGCTGAACCCGTCGTAGATCATGCCCACGGCGGCATCGCCGGACACCAGCACTTCCTTGGCGGTGTCAGAGTTGAAAGAAGCCCAGTTTGCCTTTGCCCCCTGCAGCATGTCGTTGAGCGCCTTGAGCTGCTCGCGGTCGGTTGAGCATTGCGGAATGCCCATATGCAGCGAGGCCATGGCCAGCACTTCGCCCTGGCTGTCGAGCATGTTGATCTTGCCCTTCAGTTCTTCGGGCGGGTTGAAGAGGATGTCGGTGGTGTTGATGTCCCCCGAATAGACCGCCGTATCGACGGAAAACGCGGTCGAGCCCCACTGGTAGGGGATCGAATGCGCGCGGCCCGGGTCAAAGCTGGGGTCGGCCCATTCCGGCGCGATGTTGCCCTTGTTCGCAAGCTCGCCCTCGGCGACGGTGTCCAGCAGGCCTTCGCCCGCCATGATGGCGACCATGTAGTCACCGGGCACGGCAACGTCATAGGTTCCGATGGCGCCGGCCTTCAGCGAGGCAAGCATCGCCTCGTTGCTGTCATAGGTGTCCATGGTGACGCTGACGCCGGTCTCTTCGGTGAACTTGTCCAGAAGCGCCTGCGGCATGTATTCGAACCAGTGATAGATCACCAGTTCACCTTCGGCGGCGGCCGTTTGTGCCATCAGGCCCAGCGCCAGCGCGCTTGTCATCATCCGTTTCATTGTCGTGTCCCTTTCGTTTTGGAATATCCGTAGTTGCATGTGTCGGGGTGTCTGCCTGTGGTCACTTTGCCCTGTCCCATTTCGAGACGAGGTAGGACAGCGCCACCATGACAATCGACAAGCCCAGCAACATGGTCGAGATCGCCATGATGTTGGGTTTGATGCCTTGCTTGACCGCACCAAAGATCGCGGTGGGCAGGGTTTCCACCCCGGCCCCCTTGACGAAATTGGTGATGATGAAATCGTCGAGGCTGACGATGAATGCCAACAGGAAGCCAGAGATGATCCCCGGCATCATCAATGGCAGCAGGATCCGGCGAAAGGCCTGCGCGCGCGTGGCGTACAGGTCCATGGCGGCTTGCTCGAACGTGGCCTCGATCCCCTGCATCCGCGCCTGGATCGGCAGGTAGGCAAAGGGAATGCAAAAGGCCACATGCGCCACGAGGATGGTCAGGTAGCCCCGCGTGAAGCCGATGGCGTTGAAAAAGATCAGCGTCGCAACAGCCAGAACGATTTCCGGCACCATGATCGGCAGCGTGATCAATCCCAGCGAGACGGTGCGCAGCCGGAACCGCCCCCCGCGCACGATGGCCGTCGCCGCCGCGGTGGCAATCGCCGTCGACAGCGTGGCCGCGACCAAGGCGATGGAAAAGGAATTGACCGCTGCCTGTTTGAATTTGCCGCTTTCGGGCCCGGTAAAGACCTCTGCATACCAGCGCAGCGACATGCCCTCCCACACCGTGATCGAGGCGCTGTCATTGAAGGAATAGACCGTGACCACGATCAGCGGCGCATAGAGCACCGTCAGGCAGATCAGCGTCACGGTCAGGAAACCGGGATAGCTGCGGACATCGGTCGTCATGTCCTGCCCTCCGCCCGGCGCTGTTGCCCGGCAAAGACCATCAGCAGGATCAAGACGAGGCTCAGCAGGATCATCGAGGCCGCGGCACCAAAGGGCCAGTTGCCCGCGTTGCCCTTGAACTGTTCCTCGATCAACGACCCGATCATGAAGTTCTTTGCCCCGCCCAGCAGATCCGGCGCCAGAAACGCCCCGAGGCTGGGCACAAAGACTAGGATACAGCCCGCGATCACCCCGGGTTTCACCGCGGGCAACAGGACCCGGCGCAGCGTTGCCCATTTCGTGGCGTAAAGATCGGCGGCGGCCTCCGACAGGGTAAAGTTATAACGTTCCACCGCAGCATAGATCGGCAGCACCATGAACGGCAGGTAGCTGTAGAACAGCCCAAGCTGCACGGCGAGGTTGGTGTTGATGATCCGCAAGGGATCCTCCAGCAGCCCCATCCCGATCAGCGCATCGTTCAAGGGCCCTTGATCCCGCAACAGGAATTTCATCGAAACCGTGCGGATCAGCAAGTTCACCCAATAGGGGATCGTGATCAGAAACACCCACAAGGCGCGGGTCTTTTCAGGGCGCGTCGCGATGTAATAGGCGGTGGGAAACCCGATGAGCAATGCCAGAAGGGTCGCCAGACCGGCCTGCCAGATCGACCGCCAGAAGATCAGGATATAGGTCCATTCGATCTCGGGCGGCGCATCGCCAAAGAGCCCTCGGTCAAAGAAGAACTGGTCATAGGCACCGGTGGAGAACTCCCAGATGACGCCGCCGCGGAACTCTTTCGTCAGGACGGAATAGACCGCCATCATGGCGACCGGGGCCAGCACGACAATGACAAGCACCGCCCATGACGGCAGCAGCAGCCAGTGGCGCGCACCGGCATAGGTGACGCTGGTGGCACCGGAGGCGCTGCCGCCGTTTGCCGCGCCGCCCGCCATCAGTCCACCAGCAGGCGCGCAGCACCCGGCTCCATGTTCACATGCGCGCGCATGCCGGGATCAAAGATCCGCGTGCGCCCCCGATCCGAGTTCGAGGTGCGCACGGTGATCTCTGTGCCACTGTCCAGCTTGAGGCGCGATGCAATGTCCGTGCCGACAAAGATATTGTCCACCACCTGCGCAGGCAGGCAATCCTCGGCTTCGGGTTCTGATGACAGGAAAAGCCGTTCCGGCCGCACGGAGACATGCGCGCGCGCGCCCGCCGCGAGTCCATCGGGCGCGGCACAACGCAGCACCGTGCCGCCCGGCATGTCGCAGCGCGCGGTGCCCTCCTCGACCCCGGCGACGGTGATCTCGAACAGGTTGGTGTCGCCGATGAAATCCGCCACGAACATGTTGCGCGGCCGCTCGTAGATGTCGCGCGGCGCGCCCAGTTGTTGCAGGCGCCCCTCTGACATCACCGCGATGCGGTCGGACATGGTCAGCGCCTCTTCCTGGTCATGGGTGACAAAGATAAAGGTGATGCCCGTATCACGCTGGATCTGTTTGAGCTCAACCTGCATGGCCTTGCGCAGCTTGAGGTCGAGCGCCGACAGAGGCTCGTCCAGCAAGAGAACCTTGGGCTCCGGGGCAAGCGCCCGCGCCAGCGCCACACGCTGCTGCTGCCCACCCGAAAGCTGCGCAGGCTTGCGGCCCGCAAACTGGGTCAGGCGCACAAGGTCCAGCATCTCTTCGGCGCGGCGCTTGACCTCCGCCTTGGGCTTGCCCAGCATCTCCAGCGCAAAGCCCACGTTCTCAAGGATCGTCATATGCGGAAACAGCGCATAGTTCTGAAAGACCGTATTCACCGGGCGCTTGTGTGGTGGCAGATCCTCGATCTCTTCACCGTAGAGAAAGATCGCGCCTTCGGTCACCTCTTCGAACCCGGCGATCATGCGCAAGAGCGTGGTCTTGCCGCAGCCCGACGGCCCCAGCAGGGTAAAGAACTCATTGTCGCGAATGCCGAGGGAAATCGTCTCAAGGGCCGTGAAATCGCCGTAGCGTTTGACGGCCTTGCGCACGTCCACCGCGATGCTTGGGTCTTTGCTCATCGTCACGTCCCGCCTTGCGGCCAAAGCCTATGCCCGCGCCTCTGACCTGTCGTGTCCCCCCGATGGGGGATGGTGCGCTGGCAACGCGGGCGGTTTATTGGTCGCATCAAAGAGCCGATTCCGCACCGAAAAAGCTGGCGACATTGGCTGATCGTGTCAATTGTGCCCAAAACTTGGCGCCAAACGTCATGGCCGAGGGCGCGTGATCCGGGCGATTGGCTTGCGCTGGACCAAGGCCCCGGGCCGTGGCAGCAAGGCAGGGCTGCAAGTCGGGGCTAAAAGTCTGGGCTGCAAGTCCGGGCTGCAAGTCCGGGCCCGACGCTTCAGCCGAGGTTGGGCCGCCTTGCACGCGGACCCCCGGGCAGTATCGCCCACACATGAGACCGGGCGTGGCTGCATGGGAACGCAAGACCCGGTCGCGCAGGCACAGGACGCAAGGAAGGACCGCAAGGTGGTGGAAACGACGGACACGCTGGTGGTGGGTGCAGGTCAGGCAGGGCTGGCAATGAGCGAGCACCTCTCCAAGGCCGGTGTCCCTCATCTGATCCTCGAGAAGCACCGCATCGCCGAGGCCTGGCGCAGCGCGCGCTGGGACGCCCTGATGACAAACGGGCCGGTCTGGCACGACCGCTTTCCCAGTTTCGACTTTGCCGGAGACGCGCCCGACGCCTTTGTCAGCAAGGACCGTGTGGCGCAGTACCTTGAGGATTTCGCCCGCGCCATTGACGCCCCTGTGCGCACGGGGGTCGAAGTGCTCAGCGCGGCACGACAACAAGGCGCGCCCGGCTTTCGCGTCGAAACAAGCGCAGGCGCTATCATCGCGCAACGCATCGTCGCGGCCACGGGGGCGTTTCAGCACCCGGTGATCCCGCCCCTCCTGCCGGAGACCGCAGCGGTGGCGCAGATGCATTCCTACCACTACCGCAATCCCGGCCAACTGGCCCCGGGCGCGGTGATGATCGTGGGCGCGGGATCCTCTGGAGCGCAGATCGCTGACGAGTTGAACCGCGCGGGGCGCAAGGTCTATCTTTCGGTCGGCCCGCACGACCGGCCGCCCCGGCGCTACCGCGACCGCGATTTCGTCTGGTGGCTGGGCGTGTTGGGCCTGTGGGACCTTGCGGCAAAGGAACCGGGCACAGAGCATGTGACCATCGCCGTGAGCGGCGCCTACGGCGGGCAGACCATGGATTTTCGCCGCCTCGCGCAAGAGGGCGTCACGCTGGTTGGCCGGACAGACGGCCATGATCAGACCGGCGCGCGCGGCACCCTGCGCTTTGCCCCCGATCTGGCGGAAAACATCGCGTTGGGGGATGCCAACTACCTCGGGATGCTCGATGCGGCGGATGCCTTTGTGGCGCGTATGGGACTTGACCTGCCACTGGACCCACAGGCCCGCGACGCCTGGCCGGATCCGGACTGCCTGACCGATCCTCTGGCCGCGCTTGACCTCGCTGAGGCAGAGATCTCGACGGTGATCTGGGCAACCGGATATCGGCAGGATTTCGGCTGGCTGAAACTGGATGCCTTCGACGAGGGCGGCGCGCCCCGGCACCAGCGCGGCGTGTCGAGCGAACCGGGGCTCTATTTCCTCGGGTTGCCATGGCAATCGCGGCGCGGCTCGACCTTCCTCTGGGGGGTTTGGCACGACGCGCGGTTCGTGGCCGACCAGATCGCCATACAACGGGCCTATATGGCCTATCCCGGCCCCACAGGTGCCGCCAACCCTTCTGAAAGCCCCGCGACCCCATAGCCTGTCGCCCAGTAACCCGCTGCGACAGCTCCCTCAGGACACCACATGACCCATACAAGATTGCGCAAGTTCAACACCGCTGAGACCTATCCGGAACAAAACCTCGACAACGACCTGTGCCACGCCGTGGTCACGCAGGGCGGCAAAACCGTCTGGCTGCGCGGCGCCTGCCCGCAAGATCTGGACACCTCCGAAACCCTCGAAAGCCATGACCCCGTCGCCCAGACCCACAAGGTCATGCAGAACATCCAGCAGATGATCGAAGAGGCCGGGGGCGAAATGGGCCATCTGGTCAAGCTGGTGGTCTATATCACCGACGTGCGCCACCGCGAGGCGGTCTACCGGACCATGGGCGGCTATATCAAGGGCGTGCACCCGGTCTGCACCGGGCTGGTGGTCCAGGCGCTCGCCCGGCCAGAGTGGCTGGTGGAAATCGATGCAACGGCGGTGATCCCGGAATGACCTTTTCACTGGTCGCGCGCTGCGCGCAAACGGGCATGTTCGGCATGGTCATCGCCTCTTCGTCCCCCGCGGTGGCAGCGCGCTGTGCTTATGCGCGGGCGGGTGTGGGGGCCGTGGCCTCGCAGAATGTGACCGACCCGCGGCTGGGACCGCTGGCACTGGACCTGATGCAAGGTGGCATGAGCGCGGCAGAGGCCGTGGCCGGTGTGCAGGATCTGGGCGCGCACATGGCTTACCGACAGGTGCTGGCCGTGGACAAGGCCGGACGCACGGCGATCCATTCCGGCCCGCAAAGCCTTGGGATCTGGACACAGGCGCTGGCAGAGAATGCCGCGGCCGGGGGCAACCTGCTGGCCAATGACAGTGTCCCGCAGGCCATGGTCAGCGCCTTCACCACCAGCGCCGGGCATCTGGGCGACAGGCTTGTCGACGCCCTGCGCGCCGGGCTTGACGCGGGCGGCGAGGCGGGGCCGGTGCATTCCGCCGGGCTGATGCTCGTGGATGCGGTGCCCTGGCCCGTGGCGGATCTGCGCTGTGACTGGACCGAAGCCTGCCCCATCGCCGCGGTCGAGACCGCCTGGCAGGTCTATAAGCCCCAACTTGACGCCTATGTGACCCGCGCGCTGAACCCGACCGAGGCGCCCTCTTACGGGGTTCCCGGTGACGAATGACGCCCGACACGACAAAATGACCGCAGACTGACCCGAACCTGTTCCGGATCAGGCCCAAAGCCCGCTCAAGCCTGATACGAGACCTGCCCAAGACAGGCCCCAAGATTGCCACCAAGACAGGCCCCAAGACTGCCACCAAAACTGGCCCACACCCTGCAAGAACAAAGGCCCCCGCCCATGCGTGACCCCCGCTACGACATCCTTTTCGAACCCGTCCGGATCGGCCCGCACACCGCCCGCAACCGGTTTTACCAGGTGCCGCATTGCAACGGGGGCGGCTACCGCGACCCATCCGCCGCCGCCGCGATGCGCGGGATCAAGTCCGAAGGCGGCTGGGGCGTGGTCTTTACCGAGCAATGCGAGATCCACGAAACTTCCGAGATCACGCCGTTTATCGAACTCCGCCTGTGGGAGGATCAGGACATCCCCGGCCTGCGCCGCATGTCCGAGGCGATGAAATCACACGGTGCTCTGGCGGGCATCCAACTGGCCTATTCCGGTGTGAATGGCCCCAATCTGTATTCCCGCGAAGTGCCGCTGGCGGTCTCTGCGCAACCGATCCGCACCTTTACCAACGATCCGATCCAGGCGCGGTCGCTGGACCGGCAGGACATTCGCAACCTGCGGCGCTGGTTCGTGAATGCGGCCAAACGGGCAGAACGCGCGGGCTTTGACCTGATCTGTCTCTATGGGGCGCATGGCTTTGGGATCTTTCAGCATTTCCTCAGCCGCGTGACGAACCTGCGCAGCGACGAATACGGCGGCAGCCTTGAAAACCGCGCGCGCTTCGTGAACGAAGTCATCGCCGACATCCGTGATGCCGTGGGCGACCGGATCGCGCTGACGCTGCGGGTCTCGCTGGATGAAACCATCGGCGATCTTGGCTTTTCCAACGCCGAAGTGCGCGATTTCGTCGAAATGAACCGCAATCTGCCCGATGTCTGGGATCTGGCCCATGGCACGTGGGAGGATTGCTCTGGCCCGTCGCGGTTCACCGACGAGGCCGCGCAGCAGACGCTTGTGCAGGGCATCCGCGCGCTGACCGACCGGCCCATCGTGGGCGTTGGCCGCTTTACCAGCCCGGATGTCATGGTCAGGATGGTGCGGTCCGGCACATTGGATTTCATCGGCTGCGCGCGGCCGTCGATCGCCGATCCCTTCCTGCCGAAAAAGATCGAAGAAGGCCGGATCGAAGACATCCGCGAATGCATCGGCTGCAACATCTGCATCAGCGGGGACATGACCATGTCGCTGGCGCGCTGCACGCAGAACCCGACCTTCATGGAAGAATGGCGCAAGGGCTGGCACCCCGAACGCATCGCCGCCAAGGGCGAGAGTTCTGGCGTGCTGGTGGTCGGCGGTGGCCCTGCCGGGCTCGAAGCGACACGGGCACTGGCGGAGCGCGGCTATGACGTTGCACTGGCCGAGGCGGGCACCGAACTGGGCGGCCGCGTCAGCCGCGAACGCACCCTGCCCGGCCTGTCGGCCTGGGGCCGCGTGGCGGATTACCGGACCTACCAGATTGGTCAGAAAGCCAATGTGCAGACCTATTTCGACAGCGCGCTGGACGCCGATGGGATCCTTGAGTTCGGCTTTGAACACCTGTGCATTGCCACCGGTGCCACTTGGCGTCGCGACGGGGTGGCGCGCCAGCACGTGGTGCCAATGCCCATCGATGCGTCCATGCCGCTGTATACACCTGATGACCTGATGGCGGGCCGGATGCCCTCTGGCGCGGTGGTGATCTACGACGACGATCACTATTACATGGGCGGCGTGCTGGCGGAATTGTTGGTGCAACAGGGCTGCAAGGTCACGCTGGTCACCCCCGCAGCGCTGGTCAGCGAATGGACGGTCAACACCCTCGAGCAGCACACCATTCATCGCCGCCTCGCTGAAATGGGGGTCGAGATCATCCTGAACCGTGGCGTCACCGCCATCACCGACGAAGGCGTCGAGACCAATTGCACCTTCACCGGCGCGCGCAGGATGCAGGCCTGCGAGGCGGTGGTCATGGTCGCCTCCCGGTTGGAGAATGATCAGCTTTACCGCGCCCTGAAGGCCCGGGAGGCGGAGTGGCCCGATGCCGGGATCAAGAGCGTGACGGTGATCGGCGACGCGCAGGCCCCCGGCCCCATCGCATGGGCGACCTATGCCGGTCACCGCTATGCACAGGAGCTGGACAGCGCCCCGCGCGGCGATGCGCTTGCCTTCCGGCGCGAAGTGACCGCGCTGGCGTCGGGCTGAGGCGCGCAGATGGCCAACCCACGCACGCTGGAGATCCTTGAACGGTTGATCGCATTTCCGACCGTCAGCCATGACAGCAACCTCGACCTGATCGATTGGGTGCAGGCGCTGCTGGACGGCGCGGGGTTTGTCACCACGCGGATTGCCTCGGCGCAGGCTGACAAGGCCGGGTTGTTTGCCCTCATCGGGCCAGAGAAAGGGCCAGAGAATGGACCGGAGAGTGAGCCCGGGAATGGCGGGGTCTGTCTTTCGGCGCATAGCGACGTGGTTCCCGTCTCAGGCCAACCCTGGACGCGCCCGCCCTTCACGCTCAGCCGCGACGGGGCGCGGGTGTACGGGCGCGGCACTACGGATATGAAGGGCTTTCTCGCCTCGGCCCTTGCCATGGCGGAAACGGCCCACAGTCACGGTCTGCGCGCGCCACTTTCGCTGTGTCTGTCTTACGACGAGGAAGTGGGCTGTCAGGGCATCCGTGAAATGCTGCCCGCCCTCGGCCCGCTGATCGGCCGCCCCGACGTGGTGATCGTCGGCGAGCCGACGGGCATGCAAGTGGCACTGGGCCACAAGGGCAAGACCGCGTTCGAGCTGACCTGTCATGGCGAGGCTGGTCACAGCGCGCTTGCCCCACGGTTCACGAATGCCATCCACGTTGCGACCGACCTGATCGGAGCGCTGCGTGACTGGCAGAACGCGCTGGCGGCTGGCCCTCAGGATCCGGCCTATGAGGTGCCATTCTCGACGGTGCATGTGGGCAAGATAACCGGTGGGCAAGCGCTGAACATGGTGCCCGAGATGGCCAGTCTGTCGGTCGAAGTGCGCAGCCTGCCGCACATCGCCCCGGCGGAGGTGGCGCAGACACTGGCACAGATCTGCGCCGAAATCAGCGCGCGTCATCCGGCGGTGCCACCGATATCCCTGACCGAGATCGCGACCTACCCGGGGCTGGACACGGCCCCCGACGCACCCGTGGCGCGATGGGCCGCGCGTCTGGGCACGACGCCGGGCGATCCGCAGGCAGTGACCGGGCCGCCGGGCCATACCAAAGTGGCGTTTGGCACCGAAGCCGGGTTCTTTGCCCAGCTGGGCCTGCCCACGGTGGTCATCGGCCCGGGCGAGATGTCCCGCGACGGCCACAAGCCGGACGAGGGGCTCAGCCTGCAGCAGCTCGCGGCCTGCGACGCGATGATGGCGCGGATTCTGGAGAGTTTGCGCGGCTGAGGTTTTGTCGCGGTTTGCGGGGTCGTCTCGCCAGAGGCGCTCAAGCAATCCACGCCAGAGGCGCGAGAACAAAACGCGTCGATGGCGGGTAAACGGTCTCCGCCTGCGGTTTGCCCGACGGCGTCTTCATGACAGCGCATGCTTCGGCGCGCCTTGAGACGGTGG
>JBELMB010000322.1:0-2661 GCA_042088665.1 Sagittula sp. | reverse complement strand
GATCCTTGAGGATCCGCACCTCGCGGGAGCTTTCCATGGCGTTGCCGTAAGAGGAGGCCTCGAGGAAATCCACTTCGACCGGCAGGTCGATTTCCCGCACGAGGTCGGCGATAAAGACGAAAGAACCACGCAAGAGCCCGACGACCACAAGCTTGTGCGTGTCGGCGAATTCGGTTGCGATCTCACGCGAGAGGGACTCGATCCGCGCGGCGATGGCCTTGGCAGAGATCATCTCGTCTACGACATATGGACGCTTTGTCATGCGGATCCCTTGATTTTTCCCGGTCACCATACGACATCCTGCGCCACTGTCATCCCAAGCAAAACGCGACATGCCGACCCATTCAGAAACACGCACCCTGCCGTACACCGCAGTGCAGATGTACGACCTCGTGGCCGATGTGGCCACCTATCCGACGTTCCTGCCCTGGATCGCCGCGGCGCGCATCCGGTCGCGCGACGATTGTGGCGAACACGAAGTGATGCTGGCTGACCTCGTGATCTCATTCAAGGTGTTCCGGGAACGGTTCGGGTCCAAGGTTGTGCTGCGCCCGGGCCCGCAGCAGATCGAGACAGAGTATCTGGACGGGCCGTTCAATCACATGATCTCCAGATGGGTGTTTCGCGATGTGGAGGGAGGGGTCGAAGTGGACTTCTTCGTGGATTTCGAGTTCCGCAATCGCATCCTGCAGGGGGCGGCGGGCATGTTTTTTTACGAGGCGATGCAGCGCATCGTGCGGGCCTTTGAACGGCGCGCGGCGGAGCTCTACGGGGCGTGAGCGCTGTGCGGCTCCCGCGTGATCCGGGGCCTGTTTCGCCTTTTGCGTGTACGGTGGGGCGGGGGCCTGTGCCCTTGGGATGCGCAGCTTAACACCCCCTTTACCACTGAGGTCCTTTCCAGCGGGACCGACCGGTGCTTGCCGCGATTTTGCCGGATTCGGCGCGCAGTGTCTTGTCTCAGCCACAATGCTTAGGAAGGGATGAACGCGATGACTTCAGTTTTCAGCGCCCCGGCACTTGTACCCGCTGCCAAACTGCCGCCGCGGCCCATCGACCAGATCGCACGGACCCCGCCTGCGCAGGCGCAGGACGCCGCGGTCGGCAAGGGGGCCGATGCGCCCGGCAAGCCGGTGGCGACCGGCGCCGAGGCCAAGCCCACGCCGGAAGCGCCGCAACCTGCGCCGCCACCTGTTTCCTCGGAGACGATGGTGGGGCGCGTGACTGCCGCGCGGGTTCAGAGGCAGGCTGAGCAATTGGTGCCAGAGCGGGCGCATGAGCGCCCCGATGCCCCGGTTGCGGATCTCGAAATCGAGGCAACGCGCCCCGACCTTTTCGCCGAAGAGCCGTCGGAGACACAGGCGCGCGAGAATGAGCGCCGCGTGACCGAAGACCGTCCGCCCCCGGACCCAAAGCCGGAGCGCGAGGCGGGTTTGCCGGATCCATCGACGCAAGTGGCGGAACTTTACCGCGACGCAGTGCAGACCACCGCGGGGCTGACCCCGGCGCGGCTTTTGATGAGCGCCTGAAGATGGGGCTCTGACGTCCTGTCATGGGGGGGCGCTGGACTGGCAACGCGCGCGGGGTCAACCCCGCGCCACAGGCCGTTTGTCCTGGCCCGAGTGGCGGTGTCACCCGTCTGAAGAGGGGTCTGGCGGGATGAGCCATGGCGTGTTGCGGGGGCACTCCGTGCTGCGATCCTTTGGTTTTGCGGATCGGTCGAGGGGCGGCGGGCTGGTCGAGGGGCCTTGGCAAAGCCGCGCGCGGCTGCGTAGGCTGCGCGCCAAAGCCAGCGTGGAGGCCCCATGTCCCAGACAGAGCAGACCGAGACAGAGCAGACCGAGACCGTGCAGACCGGGAGCGATCACACCAAGACCGATCAGATCCTGACCGCCGCGGCACGGGCCGCTGCAGATGCCGATACGGTGGCGGTGTTGCGTCTGTCGCTTCTGGACTGGCTGGCCTGTGGCAAGGCCGGTGTGGACGAGCCGGTATCACGCGCGTGCCGGTCGTTCATGGCGAGCGAAGGCGGCGCGGCGCAGGCGCGGCTTTTTGGACAGGGGCGCGTGCCGGCGCGGGCGGCGGCCCTGGTCAATGGCACCACTTCGCATGCGCTGGACTACGACGACACGCATTTTGCCCATATCGGGCATCCCTCTGTGGCGGTTCTCTCTGCCGCGCTGGCGCTGGGGGAGGCACAGGGGCGTGGATTGGCAGAGATTCTCTCTGCCGCGGCGATGGGGGTTGAGGCATCTGTCCGTTTCGGGCTCGTTCTGGGGCGGGGGCACTATCAGGTGGGGTTCCACCAGACCGCGACGGCGGGTGCCTTTGGTGCGACGGTTGCCGCGACGCGGATCCTTGGTCTGTCGGACACGGAGACGGCCCATGCCCTTGGGCTGGTGACGACGCGGGCGTCGGGTCTCAAGGCGCAGTTCGGCACCATGGGCAAGCCATATAACGCTGGCATCGCGGCGGCCAACGGGGTGGAGGCGGCCTGCCTCGTGGCGCATGGCATGCGGGCGGCGGTGGATGCGCTGGAAGGCCCGAACGGGTTTCTCGCCACGCACCACGGCGCAGGCGCGGATATCGGCCCGGACGCGCCGCTGTTCCCGCAGGTGTCTCACAAGTTTCATGCCTGTTGCCATGGGCTGCATGCAGCGCTGG
>JBELMB010000122.1:0-15440 GCA_042088665.1 Sagittula sp. | reverse complement strand
GCGCAGGAACAGCGCCAGAGGCACCAGCGCGACGATGATGATGCCCAGCCGGAACTCCGCATCGTACCAAAGCCCCTTTTCCTGCCGGATGTCGTTGGCAAAGGTGTGCCGCGACAGGGCAAATGCGAAGAACACAAAGAGAATCATCTCCCCCGGCAAGCCGCTGGTGCCGTTCTCCAACCCGCCGACGGGCGAGATGCCCGAGGTCGACATCACCGACATCGCATGGCTCAGCGCCACAAGGGGCGGATCCCCGGCGACCAGCAGCATGATCGTCAGCGCCAGCGTCAGCCCAAAGTACAACGGCGCGAGCGCTTCGGCACTGCGCCGCAGCCGGGCCGCGGGTGCGCTGACAGAACTGCGCGCCGCGCCAGAAACCACGCCCTGTCCCGGTGCCCCCGATGCGGTGACTTCGAACCCGCCCAGCGTCAGCGGGGCCAGAATGGCCGAGGCCGCGACCCAGATCACGAGCCCGCCCATCCAGCCAACCTGCGCCCGCCACAGATGCTCTGGCCCCGAAAGCCGTGCCGCCTCGAACAGCGTGGCGCCGGTCGTGGTAAAGCTGGACACCATCTCGAAGTAAGCACTGGCAAAGCTGGTGGTGCGCACCGCCTCAAAGAAGGGCACCGCCATCATCACGGGCAAGAGCACAAAGGCAGCCGTCAGCGCCACAAGGTGCCGCAGGGCGCTGCGGTGATGCTCGCGGTTGTCCAGCGCCAACGCCACAAGCACCGTCAGGATCAGCCCGATCAGCCCCGCGTAGAAAAAGCTGCGCGCATCGTGGAAATCCTCGATTGCCAGCGCAAAGCCCGCGGGCACCAGCATCGACAGCGACACCAGCCCGGTCATGGCCAGAAACAGTGGCAGCCGTGTCAGCAGCCTCATCAAAAGAAGTCGATCGAGACCTGCAACAGGCGCTCGACCTCTGGCACGTCCCCTGACAGGGCAAAGATCACGATCTTGTCGCCCTCATCGATGCGCAAGCTTCCGGAGGGTTTGACCACTTTCTCGCCCTTGCGCACCGCGCCGACCAGCACGCCTTCGGGAAAGTCGATGTCTCTTATCTCGACACCGGCGATGGGGGAGGTCGACAACACTTCGGCCTCGATGACCTCCGCTTCGGCGTCGCCGATGGAATAGACCGCGCTCACCCGGCCATGGCGAATATGGCGCAGGATCGAGGACACGGTGGTCGACCGCGGATTGATATAGGCGTCGATGCCCAGCGGATCCATCAGCGGCACAAGCGTTGGATCGTTGATCAGGGCGATGACCATCGGGCAGCCTTCGGCCTTGGCGCGGACCGCCGCCAGCAGATTGACCTTGTCGTCATCGGTCACGCAAAGCGCCGCATCGGCGCGCGCAACGCCCGCCTCCGACAACAGCCCCGCGTCCAGCCCGTCGCCGTGCAGCACGATGGTCCGCTCCAGTTCCTCGGCGGCGCGTTCGGCGCATTTGCGGTTGCGTTCGATGACCTTGGCCCGGATCCGCTCCGGCCCGCTTTCGAGCCGTCGCGCCACTGCCAGACCGACATTGCCGCCACCGACGATGACCACGCGCTCCTGCTTGCGGACTTCCTTGCCAAAGATCTCCAGCGTGCGGCGGATGTCGTCGGCATGCACCATCACATAGATGCTGTCCCCGACAAACATCTGGTCACGCGATGCCGGCGCAAACAGCGTGCCTTCGCGCCGCACCCCGACCACCACGGCGCGCAATGTGGAAAACAGGTCCGAGAGTTGCCGCAGCGGCGTGTTCACGATGGGGCAATTCTCGTCGATCACCAGCCCCATCAACTGCACGCCGCCGTCCAGAAACGTCTCTGTGTCAAAAGTCGCCGGGGCGGCGAGCCGTTGCAGCGCGGCTTCGGCCACTTCGCGTTCGGGGCTGATCACCACGTCGATCGGCATGTGGTCGCGCCGGTAGAGGTCGGAATAGATCACCGTCAGATAGCTTTCGGCCCGCAGGCGCGCGATCTTGCGCGGCACGGCAAAGACCGAATGCGCCACCTGGCAGGTCACCATGTTGACCTCGTCCGAGTAAGTTGCGGCGATGATCATGTCCGCATCGCGCGCACCGGCCCGATCCAGCACATCCGGGTAAGACGCAAAGCCGGAGATGCCCTGCACATCCAGCGTCTCTGTCGCGCGCCGCACAAGGTCGGGGTTGTTGTCCACAACCGTGACGTCGTTGCGCTCACCCGACAAGTGGCGGGCAATTTGCCAGCCCACCTGCCCTGCACCGCAGATGATGACTTTCATGCTGTGACCGCCACGGGCATCGCCCTCCAAGCCAAACAACCGTTGGCATGACACGAGCATGGTCCAAGGTCAACGCCTGCGACCAAGGTCCGCTTTGCCCGGCTGTTCCCCGGGTGTCGTCCATGGCGTTCGGGCCGAGGGGGATGGCCCGAGTGCGCGCCCATCGAGACGGGCAAGGACGGGTTCAGAAACCGGCTTGGGAAACAGCGGCAGTTGCGAATCCACTTGGTCGAAACCGGCCGCGCCATATGGGTCCGAACTTGCCTGCGACGCGGCGTCGGCCCCCCGCAACCGTCCATAGCGCATCCTGAAACGGAAGAAACCGCACCCGGGGGCGCGGTTTCTTTTGGCCGGTCTGTCGGCGCATTGCCAAATTTCGGCCCAGTCGCGCGCTCATGCAGCGCGGTCCTGTGCGCGCTTATGCAGCGCAGTCCTATGCGCGCTTATGCAGCGCGACGCCGGGGTCGGCGGCGCTTGGCATTGCCAGCAGGCTTTCCAGCAGCACCCTCCTGCCGCTTCGGGCCACCACGCCCGCCACGACGGCGCGGGCCGCGGCCGTTGCCTTCGGCCATCTCTTCCTCAGGGACGTCGCCGCTGGCAACGGGGATGTCGATCTTCATCAGTTTCTCGATCTGCTTGAGAAGACCGAACTCGTCCGGCGCGCAAAAGGCGATTGCCTCCCCTTCGCGACCGGCACGCGCCGTGCGCCCGATGCGGTGCACGTAGTTCTCTGGCACATCCGGAAGTTCGTAGTTCACCACATAGGCCACGCCGGGGATGTCGATCCCGCGCGCCGCCACATCGGTGGCCACGAGCACGGTCACGCTGCCCTCACGAAAGGCCTTGATTGCCCGGTCACGCTGCCCTTGTGATTTGTTGCCATGGATCGAAGCGGCGTTGAAGCCATCCGCCACCAGCCCATCCTTGAGCTTTTCAGCGCCGTGCTTGGTGCGCGCAAAGATCAGCGTCAGCGCCGAGAGATCCCGCGACAGGATCTCGCGCAGCTTGGCCTGCTTGCCCGGCTTGGACACGTGATGCACCGATTGCGTCACCTTGTCCGCGGCCTTGCCCGGAGGCGAGACCTGCACGCGGCGCGGGTTGGTCAGATAGGCGCGGCTCAGCTCTTCCATCTGCTTGGGCATGGTGGCCGAGAACAGCATGGTCTGGCGCTGCGCCCCCAGATGCGACACGATCTTGCGCAGCGCATGGATAAAGCCGAGGTCCAGCATCTGGTCCGCTTCGTCCAGCACGAGATACCCTGCGGTGCTCAGGTCGACGGCGCGACGCTCAAGCAGGTCGATCAGGCGGCCCGGTGTCGCCACCAGCACATCAGTGCCCCGCGACAGGAACTGGATTTGTCGACCGATGGACT
This sequence comes from Sagittula sp., assembly GCA_042088665.1. GTDB lineage: Bacteria > Pseudomonadota > Alphaproteobacteria > Rhodobacterales > Rhodobacteraceae > JBELMB01. The sequence continues at coordinate 11,807 of JBELMB010000122.1, read as the reverse complement.
GCCCACCCACCACGGTGTTGACCTTCAGCTTGGTATGAGAGGTCAGGTTGCGCAGGTTGTCCGCGATCTGGTTCACCAGTTCGCGCGTGGGCGCCAGCACCAGTGCCTTGACGGACTTCGGCGCGGGCTTGCCCTGCATGTCCAGCAGCGCATTGGCCAGCGGCAGGCCAAAGGCAAGCGTCTTGCCGGTGCCGGTCTGGGCCAGGCCCAGGATGTCATGGCCGATCAGCGCCAGCGGGATCGCTTGTTCCTGGATCGGGGTGGGAGTGTCGAAACCTCCGCGCTTCAGTGCCTCTTGAAGGGCGGGCGCGAGGTCCAGTTGGTCAAATGTAAACACGTCATATCCTAATTCGGCCGAGCCCGACAAAGCGCCGCAGCTGCCGCGTGAACGCCATCCCGAACGGGTGGCGCAGAGGGTCCGCGGGCCTCAGAACGGTCGGGCGTCTCCCGTCTCGTCCGGCACTCGCGATATGAACCCTGCGTGATGGGGAACAGCTGAATCCGATCGCCGATAGCCCGCAGTCAAAATGGGCTGCTCACGCGGCGATATACAGGCTGTCGCTTTGCAGCAATTGCTGCGCTGCGTCAATGAAAAAATCGTTCCTGATCACCGTTCTGGTCGCCGGGCTGATCGCAGGACACCCCCTGCAACACCCTGTCGGGCCCCAGATGTCTGCGCACGGCGCGCCAATTGCCACAGCCCCGGATGGCGCGCTGCCGTCCTGAAGGCTGGCAATCCGTCCCGGCATCCCGCGGCAGGCACCACAGCGACACAGGCTCGCAAAGGGCAACACCCATCCCGGAGAGGAAACGACCGGGGCAGGCCGCCCCGGGCTCACTGTCATGGCTCAGTTCTGAAAAGACTCCGCCGCCGCGCGGGCCTGCCATTCCCGTTTCCAGGCAAAGACCTCCTCGCGGGGCAACCAGTCATAGCGCGTGTCCTCGGGCACCTTGACGTAGAACAACCGCCCCTGCCCTTGCCGCCATGGGTCCAGCACGATGCCCTCGTCCATCTCCGCCCCCTTGGCGGTGACAATCAGCACGGAATGTTCCAGCCGGATGTTGCGGGTGTTGGCGATGGCCCGGTGCAGGTCAATTGTCTGCAACTTCAGCCCCCACATGGTGACCTGAAGATCATCGGCCCAATCCTTGCACAGGCCCCGCGGCCGCGTGCCGTTGTTCACCTTTACATTGTGCAAGAGCGGCGGATCCGTGACGTTCCACTCCTTCGCCCAATCCAGCGGCTTCAAAACCGATGCGCGCGCGACCTTTTCTGCCTCGACCGGGGAGACCCCCGGCCCGAGATCCAGCAAAGCCTGTTTGAGCGCCGCGATCTTGGTCTCTTCCGGCGTGATGCCGGTTTCGGCAAAGGACATGCCTGCGGGCAGCATCTTGTCCTCTTCCGGCATGCTGCATCCTGCAAGCCAAGCCAGAGCAAGGCACAGCCCGATCCAAATCCGTGTCATCCTACACCACCCCAAAGATCCCAGCCCGGGCGCGCCGCTCAGGCTTCTTGCACCTGTTCCTCGTCGAGCCGCGCCACCCGCGCGCCCGCCTTGGCAGAGGTCACCACGCCGAGAGACTTCAACTTCCGGTGCAGCGCCGAGCGCTCCATACCGACAAACGAGGCCGTGCGCGAGATATTTCCGCCGAAGCGATTGATCTGGGTCAGCAAATACTCCCTCTCAAAGGCCTCTCGTGCCTCGCGCAGGGGCAATGTCGCGAGGGTGCCGGACAGGACCACGCGGCCCTCTGCATCCTCGCCCGGGGTGTTCTCCTGCGGCAGCTCGCGCGCTTCGATGGGGCCATTGCCGTCACCGAGGATCAGCACCCGTTCCACGAGGTTCTTGAGCTGGCGCACGTTGCCGGGCCAGGTCATCGTCTGCATCAGGGCAACCGCATCATCCGTCAGGTTGCGCAGGGGCAGACCCTGCCCGTTGTGACAGGAATCGATGAAATACCGCGCCAGCACCGGGATGTCCTCGCGCCGTTCCGCCAGCGAGGGCACGGCGATCGGCACCACGTTCAGCCGGTGATACAGCTCTTCGCGAAAGCGCCCGGCGGCGATCTCTGTCTGCAGATCGCGGTTGGTCGAGGAAATCACCCGCAGATCCACCCGCACCTTGTCGGAGCCACCCACGCGCGTGAACTGCTGATCCACCAGCACGCGCAGGATCTTGGACTGGGTGCCGACCGGCATATCGGCCACTTCGTCAAAGTAGATGACGCCGCCATGGGCCTGTTCCAGCAGACCCGGTTCCACCCCGCGCTTGGCGCTTTCGCGACCAAAGAGCATGGCCTCTGTCATGTCCGGTTCGACGCCCGCGCAATTGACCGTGACAAAGGGCGCCCCCGCGCGGTTCGACTGGGCATGGATATAGCGCGCCGCCACTTCCTTGCCGCAGCCTGCAGGACCGGTCAGCATCACCCGTCCGTTCGATTTGGTCACCTTGTCGAGCTGGCTCAGCAACGCCCGGAACGAAGCGGATTCGCCGATCATTTCGGCCTGTCGCACTTCGCCGCGCTTGAGTTGCTGGTTCTCGCGCCGCAGCAGCGACGTCTCCATCGCGCGCCGGATCACCACCAGAAGCTGGTCGATGTTGAAGGGCTTCTCGATGAAATCATAAGCCCCCTGCTTGATCGCCGCCACAGCGATCTCGATATTGCCATGGCCCGAAATGATGACCACGGGAATATCAGGGTTGTCGCGTTTGACGCATTTCAGGATGTCGATCCCATCCATCTTGCTGTCCTTCAGCCAGATGTCGAGGATCAGCAGCGCCGGTGGTTCGGCGTTGATCTCTGAAATTGCATCGCTGGAATTGCCAGCAAGCCGTGTTGAGTAACCTTCATCCTCGAGGATGTCCCCGATCAATTCGCGGATGTCTCTTTCATCGTCGACAATCAGAATATCGCCCATGCCAAAATCTCCGTCTCTCATACCTCAAACCCGTTCCAATTCTCGCTCTGCCCCGGTTGTGCTGAGCGGCAGCGTCATGCGCGCCATCGCCCCGCGGTGTGCGTCATCTTCAAAGGCGGGCGCATCCTCAAGGGTCAGCGTGCCGCCGTGTTCTTCGATGATCTTCTTGACGATGGGCAGGCCTAGGCCGGTGCCCTTCTCGCGTGTCGTTACATAAGGCTCAAAGAGCCGCGTGCGGTCCTCCGGCAAGCCGATGCCATTGTCGCAAATGCGGATCTCGGCCCGGTTGCCCAGAATCTCCCCGGTGATCCGGATCTGCGGCGCATGCCCATCGGGGGCGCCTTTTTCCTGCAGGCTTTCAATGGCTTCACCTGCGTTCTTGATCAGGTTCGTGAGCGCCTGACCAATCATCGAAGCGTCCAGTTCCGCGGGCATCCGCCCCTTGGGCAGATGCGTGACAAACCGCACGCCGGGCTGCCCCGTCTCCTGCAAGAGCACCGCACCGCGCACCAGATCGCCCAGATCCTCTGGTCTGCGTTCCGGTTCCGGCATCCGCGCGAACCGCGAAAACTCATCGACGATGCGCCGCAGGCCATCGGTCTGGCGCACGATCACATTGGTCATGTCATCCAGCGAGTCCGCGTCGTCCTCGTCCAGCTTGCGCCCGAACTTGCGCCGGATGCGCTCTGCCGAGAGCTGGATCGGCGTCAGCGGGTTCTTGATCTCATGCGCGATGCGCCGCGCAACGTCGCCCCAGGCCGCCATTCTCTGGGCGCTGACCAGATCGGTCACATCGTCGAAGGCCACCACGTATCCCTCGAGCGAGCGGTCCTGCCGCCGCCGCGTGGACACCCGCACCAGCAGATGCTCAAGCCGGCCTTCGCGCACGACCTTGATCTCTTGCTGTACCACTTCGCGGCCCTGCGCGCGCAGCTTGTCAAAGACCGCGCCGAATTCCGGCACGGCGACCATGATGGGATCGGTGCGATGGGTTTCCTGCCAGCCCAACAACCGCTCCGCCGACCGGTTCACAAAGGTGACGCGGCCATCCGCATCCAGCCCCACAACGCCAGACGTCACGGAGGACAGCACCGAATCGAACAGACGCTGGCGGCGTTCGATCTGGCGGGTGTTTTCCAGCAGCGTCTCGCGCTGGCCTTTCAACTGCCGCGTCATCTGGTTGAAATAGCGCCCCAGCATGGAAATCTCGTCATCCGATTCCTCCTCCGGCACCTGAACGTCCAGATCGCCGGACCCGACGCGCTGCGCCGCCCCGGTGAGACGGCCCACCGGACGGCTGAGGCGCTCGGCGAACCAAAGCCCCGCCCAGGTCGCCGCAAGGATCAAGAGCACCGCAAAACCCAGATAAAGCAGCGCGAAATCAAACACCCGCCGCCCGCGCTCTGTCTCTTGTTGCTGGTAGAACCGTGCGGTTTCCTGCGTTTCGTCCAGCAGGTTCAGGATGTCCCCATCCACGTTGCGGCTGACGTAAAGGTAGCGGTCCACAAAGGCGCCCAGCGGCACGAGCGCCCGGAATTCATTGTTGTCCCAATCGGGAATGACCGTGATGCCATCGGCCTCGGCTGCGGCGAACGCCGCCTCGGAGGGGCGTTCGTAGTCAAACAGGTAGGACCGTTCGCCCCGCGCACGGATCTCGCCGGTGCCGTCGATCACATAGGCCTCGCGCAGCCCGCGCTGGATCTGTGCCTGCCCCTGCCCCAACAGACGGCGCAACGCACCATCGTCGAGGACGAAGGTCGCGCGCCGGTTGGCATTGAGGAAATCGCCCAGCGCCTGCGCGTCTTCGACAAGGCCGTCACGGCTTTGGGCCTCATAGGCTTCGGCGGCAGCGCGCGAGGCACTGACCACGTTCTGCACGCGGGTCGAAAACCATGTCTCCAGCCCGATGTTGATGGTCAGCACCGCGAAAACCGCCACGGTGATCGTCGGCAACAAGGCCATCAGCACAAAGGCTGCCGTCAGCCGCAAATGCAGGCGGGATCCCGCCGACTGGGCCCTGCGATCGGCCACCATGCGCGCCACACGCGACAACACCAGCGCCGCAAGCAGCAGCACGTAGACAAGATCCGCCAACAGAACCAGTTGCAGGGTCGCCGCGGAGGCACTGCTGTCCAGCGGTCCAAGAACATAGAACGTCGCAAAGGCCAGAGCCGGGCCCAGCGCCACCAGCGCCAAGGTCCCAAGGTTCTGCACGCCCCGTCTGCGCCGAAGACGCATGAGCAAGGCCCACGTAGGGGACCGGAACGAAATGCGTGCCCGCGTGGCCACAGCCAAACCTCGTCAATGTGCCTGCTTGCGCATCCTTCTGGATGACGCAAGGTCAGCGACCGCCATATCTTGTGACCTTCTCACCGCACGACACCATGGAGTTATCCACAATTGCGGCGGGGTCACAGTTATGTGGCTCTTTTACATCAACTTGCGGCGGCGTGTCACGCGAATATCCAGATCTGTGATCTTTTTGCGCAAAGTATTACGGTTGATGCCCAGCAGGTCGGCGCATTTCGCCTGGTTTCCGCCTGTCGCTTCGAGCGCGATCTCGATCAATGGGGCCTCGACCTCGCGGATGATGCGACCGTGCAATCCCGGAGGCGGCAGCATCGCACCATGCAGATCAAAGTAGCGGCGCAGATGGCGCGCCACGCTGTCGCCCAGCTTGTCCCCGTCGCCCCCCCTCAGCACCGGACCGGTTTCCGGCTGGTTGCCCAGCACGGCCTCGACTTCGGTTCGGCTGATCTCTTCTGACCGGCTGGTCAGGGACAGACGGCGCACGGCATTTTCCAGCTGCCGCACGTTGCCCGGCCAGGAATAGATGCGAAAGAGCTCTGATGCGCCTTCGGACAGCCAGCGCTTTGGCGCACCGTCGCGTTCCGCGCGGGTCAGGAAGTGCTCTCCCAGCAGCGCGATATCCTCGACCCGCTCGCGCAGGGAGGGCACCGCGATGGCTGCGCCGTCGAGACGGTAGAACAGGTCCTGCCGCACGCGACCGTCCTCGATCAGGCCCTGCGGGTCCATCTGTGAACTGGCCAGAAACCGCGGCACGTGATCGCCGGGCACATCCATCATGCGCACGATGCGGGCCTGGATCTCGTCGCTGACATCGGCGATCTCGTCGATCAGCAAGGTGCCGCCCTTCACCCGCGCAAGAATGCGCGCCGGACCGTCCAGATCCGACAGATCCGCCCCGGTCACAGTCACAAACGGCAGCGTCCGCCGGTCGGAAAAGTCATGCAGCGCCCGCGCGATCAGGCTCTTGCCCGTGCCGCTTTCGCCGGTGATCAACACCGGCAGGTCGGTGTTCATGACCTTGGCGACCAGACGGTACAGCGCCTGCATCGCCGGGGTCTTGCCCACCAGCGGCAGCTCGTCCGGCTCATCCGCGCCGACCACCTGCTCTGCCGGGCGCGGCGAGCGAGAGCGATTCTCAAGCGCCTTGGCCGTGCGTTTCATCAGGTCCGGCAGGTCAAACGGCTTGGGCAGGTAATCATAGGCCTCTGCCTCTGCCGCCTGAATCGCCGTCATGATGGTGTTCTGCGCAGAGATCACGATCACTGGCAGGCCGGGCCGGTCCTCGGCGATCTTCGGCAGCATCTCCAGCCCGTTTCCATCGGGCATCATCACGTCAGAGATGACCACGTCACCCTTGCCCTCACCGACCCAGCGCATCAGCGTCGTCAGCGACGAGGTCGCGTGCACCTTGCAGCCAGCCCGTGTCAGGGCCTGGGTCAGAACCGTACGGATCGTGCGGTCGTCGTCTGCTACCAGAACTGTGCCGTCCATTCCCTGTCTCCTCAATCTGCCCGGGGGCGCGCGCGGCCCCGGGTGCCATTGGCCCGAGCGGAATCGCTTTTGTTGGTAGGTTGTATCTGGCCACCCGCGCGGGGCAGCGACATGCGAAAGACCGTGCGGCCCGGAACCGAATCCACGGAGATCCAGCCGTCATGGTCAGAAATGATCTTGCTCACCAGCGCCAGCCCAAGCCCCGTGCCGTTTTCCTTGCCGGACACGAAGGGATCAAAGATGTCTCCCTTGATGTCAGGTGGCAGGCCCGGGCCGTCGTCGATGATCTCGACCTGCAGCGGCAGCGTCTGCCCGCCGCCATCGGCGCGGCGCAGCCGGAAGCTGTGCTCGTAATAGGTGTGCAGGCGGATGGTGCCGCCCTCCTTGGGATCCCCCGCCTCCGAGGCGTTCTTGATCAGGTTCAGGACCACCTGCAGCAATTGGTCCGGGTCCCCCCAGGCCATCGGCAGCGAAGGATCGTAATCCTCCTGAATGCGCATGTGCGCCCCGTAGCCCAGCAGCGCCGAGCGCCTTGCGCGGTCCAGCACATCGTGGATGTTCACCTCGCGCCGGTCCGGGGCCGACAAGTTGCCGAACTGTTCGACCTGTTCCAGCAGTTTCACGATGCGGCGCGTCTCTGCGACGATCAGGTCGGTGAGCTCAAGGTCCTCCGCAGGCAGGTTCATCGACAACAATTGCGCGGCCCCCGCGATGCCCGCCAGCGGGTTCTTGATCTCATGGGCCAGCATCTCGGCCATGCCGATCGCAGATTTGGCCGCCGATTTCACCGAATGGTTCAGCGTCATCCGTCCGGCCAGTTCCCGCGGGGAAATCAGCATGACCATCCAGCCCTCGCGCCCCTGCATCGGGGCGAACTGCAGGTTGCACACCAGAGGCGGCCGCGATCCGGTGCCCACGTCCACATCATTCACAAAGAGCGGCGTGCCATTGGTGCGCGCCCGGCTGAGGCTTTCTTCCAGCGGCGCATCCACCGCGAGCCGGTCCCAGATCGGCTGGCCGGTGAGCCATTTGGCAGAGTTGTTCAGAAACCCTTCGGCGGCGGGATTCAGATCGCCGATCTTTTCCTGCGGATCGATGAGAATGGCCGGAATGGGCAGCGAAGACCAGATGATCAGATCGTTTTCACCCATCACGCCGCCGCCTTGCATGTTGCTGTCAGGGCGTCGGGCAAGAGCGCCAGCACCTGTCCGGGATCGCGCGCGGTGAGAACCTGCTTGCGCAGCGCGGCTTCGGTGCCGGCACGGTCCATGTACCAGCCAAGGTGCTTGCGGGCGACGCGCAGACCAAGGTCGCGGCCGTAAAAGGTCAGCATGTCTTCGTAATGCGCCGACACCAGCGCCACGAGATCGTCCCCCTCGGGCACTTCGGGCGCCGGGGCGCCATGCAGCACAGAGGCGATCTGGGCCAGCATCCAGGGCGCACCCTGCGACCCGCGCCCGACCATCACCGCATCGGCCCCCGACAAGCGCAGCGCCTCGCGGGCGCTGGCCGCATCGCGGATGTCGCCATTGGCCACGACCGGGATCGTCACGGCCTCTTTCACGGCGCGGATGGCGGCCCAATCGGCCGAGCCCTTGTAAAACTGGCAGCGCGTGCGGCCATGGATGACCACCATGCGGACCCCTGCCCCTTCGGCCCGGCTGGCAAGCGCTGGCGCATTGCGTGCCGCGTCGTCCCAGCCAAGGCGTGTCTTCAGCGTGACCGGCACGTCGACCGCCTTGACCACGGCCTCGATCAGGCGCAGCGCATGGTCAGGCACCTGCATCAGCGCCGAGCCGGACCATCCGCCCGTGACTTTCTTGGCCGGGCAGCCCATGTTGATGTCGATCACCCTTGCGCCCATGTCGGCCACCTGCCGCGCGGCTTCGGCCATCGGCTCTGGCGCGCGGCCCGCGATCTGAACGGAGGTGTTTTCGATGGAGGCGCCCAGCTCCGCCTTTTCGCGCGTACCGGGGCGTGCGGTCAGGAATTCTCCGCTGGCAATCATCTCGGACACCACGAGGCCGGCACCGAAGCGCGACACGAGATTGCGGAACGGCAAGTCCGTGATTCCCGCCAATGGTGCGAGCAGCACAGGCGGAAAAATTGCACGTTCTCCAATGGTCAGCGGCAAATGCCTAGTCCTTGTGCGGTGGCAAGCGAAATGAAGCTCATGCGGTGGAGTTATCCTGAACATTGTATTCGTTCAATGTTTCAAGGGTCATTGGCGCTGTTAAGAAATACTAATGCTTAATTTTTCATCACACCACCACCTGCGTTGCAACCCGGTCGCTCTGCCCCTAAGAACGGGAAAGCGAAGGAATTCAGACGCATGCGCATAGCCATCCTCATTGTGGCCGCAGGTCGCGGGCGCCGCGCCGGGGCGGGCCTGCCCAAGCAATGGCGCGAGATTGCCGGGCGCGCAGTGGCGCGCTGGACCCTTGAGGCGATGGCGCCTTTTGGCAGGCTGGCCATGGTCATCCACCCCGACGACCGCCCCATCGCCCAAACCCTGTGTGACGGGCTTGATGTCACTTTGGTGACCGGCGGCGCAGAGCGCAGCTTCTCCGTGCGCGCCGGGCTCGAAGCATTGGCATCAGAGGCCCCGGACCTTGTGCTGATCCATGACGTCGCCCGCCCCTGCGTTCCCCGCACCGTGGTGCAGGGCGTGATCGACGCGCTGGCCCATTCACCGGGCGCGGCGCCAGCGCTGACGGTGACCGACGCGTTGTGGACGGGCGCGGATGGGCTTGTCTCCGGCACACGGGACCGAAGCGGGCTCTTTCGGGCGCAAACCCCGCAGGGTTTTCGCTTTGCCGAGATCCTCGCCGCCCACCGCGCCCATACCGGCATGGCTGCCGACGATGTCGAGGTCGCCCGCGCCGCCGGGCTGGACGTGGCCATCACCCAAGGCAGCGAAGCCAACCTGAAAATCACGACGCCCACCGATTTTGCGCGTGCGGCCAGAACCTTGCGAGGCGACATGGATATCAGACTGGGGCATGGCTACGACGTGCACGCCTTTGAACCCGGGGATCACGTGATCCTCTGCGGCCTCAGGATCCCGCATGACAAGGCCCTCAAGGGCCATTCGGATGCTGACGTGGGCATGCATGCGGTGACCGACGCCCTTTATGGCGCGCTGGCAGAGGGCGACATCGGGCGCCACTTCCCGCCGTCTGACCCGCAATGGAAAGGCGCCGCGTCAGACATCTTTCTGCGCCACGCCGTCGAACGCGTGGCGGCGCGCGGCTTCACCATCAGCAACATCGACCTGACGCTGGTGTGCGAACAGCCCAAGATCGGCCCCCACGCCGCCGCGATGACCGCGCAGATGTCGCGCATCATGGGGTTGGATGCCGGGCGGATCTCGGTCAAGGCAACCACCTCTGAACGGCTGGGCTTTACCGGGCGCGAAGAGGGCATCGCCGCCATCGCCACCGCCGCTCTGGTGGCCGCATGAAGGCGCTGGCCTCACTGGCAGGGATCGGCTTTTTGCCCGGTGCGCCGGGCACTTACGGTGCACTTGCGGCCCTGCCGCTGGCCTACGGATTGCACCAGCTTGGCGGTTTCGCGCTTTTGGTGGGGGCCACTGTGGTCGTCACCCTCGCCGGGTGGCTGGCCACCGCCCGCTGCGTCACCGACCAGGACGCAGACCCCTCGTGGATCGTGATCGACGAAGTGGCGGGCCAGTGGGTCGCCCTGTTTCCCGTCAGCTATGGCGCGGGGATGATGGGGATCGACGTGCTGCGGCTTTGGCCGGGCTGGGTGGCGGGTTTTGTGCTGTTCCGCCTGTTTGATATCGCAAAGCCTTGGCTCGTGGGGCGCGCCGACCGTCTCGGCACGCCCTTCGGCGTGATGCTGGACGACCTCGTGGCCGGGGTCTTTGCCGCCATCGGCAGCATCGCCCTTGCCGCAATGTACCACGGGGTGATGATGTGACCCTTGCGCGCGACATCCTGAAACTGGCCCTCGACCGGGGTTGGACCGTGACCGCCGCCGAAAGCTGCACGGGTGGCAAGGTCTCTGCCGCCCTCACCGATGAGCCCGGGTCCTCGGCGATTTTCGAGCGGGGGTTCGTGACCTATTCCAACATCGCCAAGCAAGAGATGCTGGGCGTCACGCAGGCCAGTCTCTCGACCCATGGCGCGGTCTCCGAAGAGGTCGCCGCCGAAATGGCCAAGGGCGCGCGCCGCGCCGCAGGGGCGCATCTGGCGGTTGCGATCAGCGGTATCGCCGGTCCCGGCGGATCGGATTTCAAACCCGAAGGCCGCGTTTGTTATGCCCTCGCCTCGGACGACGGTGTGACGACCGAGACAATCGAACACGGCGCCCTTGGCCGCGCCGACGTCCGCGCAGCGGCCACGACCCATGCGCTGAGCCTGCTGCGTCAGGCGCTGATGCCCAGAGATTGATTGCATCCGACGCCTGCGACCAGCCCCCCCCTCGACACGGGATGCGGTGCGGACCCGCGCGCCGACGACAAGCTGACCGCCCCTTCCATCACGCCAGCCAATGACACCGTTCCCCGGATACGGGCGCGCGGACGAGGCTTTCGCAGCGCGCCAACCACCCGCAACAGCCCCCGGAAACACCGTCAAACCGGTCGCTGTGCCCTTACATAAGCTCGGTTACGGCAGAGAGATCCTCCGCCACAATCGCCTGCCAGAGCGCCTCTGCCGTGTCCGCTCCCACGAGCGCCGCCGCCTTGGTCATCACCTTCTGCGCGCGGGTCTCCAGCGGCAGGGGCGCATTCAGATCGTGATGGGCTTCGTAGCTGCCCTGCCCCGTGTCGACCTGCACCAGCGCTTCGGTCTCTGTCAGGGTGTCATCCGCCACGACGCGCACGCGGTCGCGCAACGCCACCAGCGCCGGATCCCCGCAAAGCGCCGTGCGATAGGTGCCAAGCGCCGCCGTGTCCTCCCCCAGCAGCGCCGCCGCAAGAATGCCGCGGTATGAGAACTTCAGCTCCAGCCCTGTTTCGGGGGCCGCGATATTGCAAACGGTCAGCCAGCGCGGATGGGTTGTCACCACCACTTCCGTGACGGCCCCGGCATCCGGCAGCGGCAGACTGGCCAGAGCCTCC
>JBELMB010000121.1:0-15517 GCA_042088665.1 Sagittula sp. | reverse complement strand
CCGTGTGGTGCCGGAGATGTCGAATGCGGCTCTGGTCTGGACCGAATTCCGCGACAACACGCTTTGGGGACATGGGACCGTTCTGTGGGCCATGGTCGAGACGATCTTCATGGCGCTTCTGGGCACGATGATTGCTGCGGGTGTGGGCCTGCCGCTGGCCTTCATGGCGGCGCGCAACACCGGAGAGCGCAACATCATCGCCTATTCGATCACCATCTGGCTGCCCTTTGCGGTGATAGTGCTGGCGGTTGGCGCGCCGATGTATGTGGCCATTCCGGCCTGGCTCATCAGCTTTGGTATTGCCTTCCTGCTGGTCTATTACCTTCTGTCCTGGCTGCTGCCGTTCCGGGTCATTCTGCGGCGGGTGTTTGACACGCTGCGGGGCATCGACACGCTGATCTGGTCGCTGATCTTCCTGCGCGCCTTCGGACCGGGTCTCTTTACCGGCATCTTTGCCATCGCCTTTACCGATACGGGCACGCTGGGCAAGCTCATGTCGGAGGCCATCGAGAACGCCGACAACAAGCAGCGCGAGGGCATCCAATCCACCGGAGCGTCCACCGTGCAGCAGCATCGCTTTGGCATTCTGCCTCAGATCATGCCGGTGTTTATCTCGCAGTCGCTTTACTACCTCGAAAGCAACACGCGCGGCGCGGTGATCATTGGTGCGATGGGGGCAGGGGGCATCGGCCTGCAGTTCCTCGGCGCTTTGCAGACCGGCAACGACTTTGAGAACGTGGCCTATATGGCGGTTCTCGTGCTGGGCACCGTGATTGGCATGGACGCCATGTCCGCCCGACTGCGTCGCGCATTGATTGGCACCGAAACGCGGTCTGCGTGATCGGGTCGTGGGCCGATTTAAAGGAGACAGACATATGATACGCATCTTTGCCCTTACACTTGGAGTTGTGTTTGCCGTGCCGGCCATGGCGCAGGAACAGCAGGCCGGGACGGCTGTGGACACGGACGCTGCGTTTCAGGCGTTGATCGACGCTTGTGACGATGTCGATGCACTCATGTTGCGCGCGCGCATCCGGTTGCAAATCCCGCGTGCCACGGAAGAGGCGGCCACCACGGCGCAGCAGATGCTGGACGAAGCCTTTGCCACCTGTGGCAACGGCGATCTGGAAGCGGCCAAGACGCAACTGGCCGTAGCCTTGGAACTTGCCGAAGCGGGCGCCACGGAACGGCTCGCCGCCGAGGCACCGGCAGAGCCCGCGGCAAGCGAAGCGGCCCCGGCACCTGCCGCCGTTGCCGCCGAAGAGAAAAAGCCCTGGTGGAAGATTTGGTGACCCGCTGGCAAAGGGTCGTTTGACCGCCGGGTTTACGCACTACTCAGAGCCTGCTGGTGATCCAGCGGGCTTTTTGCTTTGGGCGATAGCGTCACGCGCGGTCTGCCTCAAGGCGCAGCCAGACAGCGCTGTCCGAAATTGCATCCTGAGGTCATCCAACTTCTTTGGTCATGCAGGGGGGAAGGCCTCTCTTGGCATTGCCAGACACCGCGATGCCTGACGCGCCCTCGGCCGAATTGCCGTTGTTGCCGAACGCAGACCGCGTGATTGTGGCTGGCCAAGACTTCTTGAACGAAGGAAGGTGATCTCGTGACAGCCAGGTCAAAGCCCGCCTGTATTGGCATGACCTTGGAAGAAAGCACCATCGTCAAAGGGCATGTCACGGTGGGCGCGGCGTTCAAAAAGGGGGACATTCTGGATGAGGTCGAAGCCGAGAAAGTCACCAATGAGGTCGGTGCCCACGGAGATGGGAAGATGATCGGAATTCCCGGGAACGAGGGTGAAATCGCCGAGGTTGGACAAGAGATCCATGGAGTCGAAGGTCATGACTGACGCAGCTGTTGCCATCGTGGGCGGCGGCCCTGTCGGGCTGGGACTGGCGATTGATCTCGCACTTCGTGGGGTGCGCAGTGTTGTTCTGGAACGCGGGACCACCTTGCATAACATCCCCAAGGGTCAGAACCTGACGCAACGCACCGGCGAGCATTTTCGGACCTGGGGTGTGACCGAGGCCATTCGCGCCGCGACGCCGATCCCGCGGGACTACGGCAATGCGGGCATCGTGACCTATGGCAAACTTTTGAGCGACTACAGCTATGACTGGTTTCAGCGCTCCAAGGTGGGCGCTTATTACCATGCGCTGAACGAACGCTTGCCGCAGTACGCCACTGAGCGTGTCTTGCGGGCACGTGCCGAAGAATTGCCGCAGATTGATTTGCGCACGGGGTGCAACGTGACCGGTTTGCAGGTCAGGGACGATGAGGCCACCGTTGAGTTTGAGGGGCCAGATGGACCCGATACCATATGCACGACCTATGTGGTCGGTTGTGACGGTGCCCGGTCGCGCATCCGCGAAATGGCAGGTATCACGCAAGACATGGATCATCAGGGTCCCCGCATGGCGCTTTTGGTCTTCCGCTCGATGGAACTGGACCAGTTGCTGCAACGCTACCCCGGCAAATCGATCTACAACGTGATGAACCCGGAAAAGGACGGCTATTGGCAGTTTCTGGGTCGGTTTGATCTGGAAGGGGGCTGGTTTTATCACACGCCGGTGCCGGTCGATGCCAATGGCGAGGATGTCTTTCGGGCACATCTGCATGACATGGTCGGCGCTGAATTCGCGCTGGAATTCGAACATATCGGGTTCTGGGATCTGCGGATCAGCCACGCCAAGCACTACCGCGCCGGTCCGGTTTTCATCGCCGGAGACGCCGCGCACAGTCATCCACCTTATGGTGGCTATGGCGTGAACACGGGCTTTGAGGATGCCTGTAACCTGAGCGGGAAACTGGCTGCGACCTTGCAGGGTTGGGGGGGCAAGGGCCTTTTGGACAGTTATTCGCAGGAGCGCCACCCGGTTTTTGCATCCGTGTCCCGCGACTTTATCACAGCGATGATCGAAGATTTCCGCAGCTTCTTTGCCAAGGCGTCGCCGGAGAAAGACAAGGCGGCCTTTGACGCCGCGTGGAAAGCGCGGACCGAGGCGGACGATTCAGATGTCACGCAGTTTCTGCCGCATTATTCAGGTTCTCCAATCGTTTGTGGCGCGCCCGGTGCGCATTCCGGCGCCAAAGGCACCCATGGGTTCGAAGCCAAAGCCGGTCACCACCTTGCCCCGCAAGTGCTGCCGGACGAGACCGAGATCTGGAACGCGCTCGGAGATGGGTTCACGCTGTTGGATTTCACCGAAACCGGCGTCGGTGCCAGCTTTTCCAAGGCGGCGGCAGACAGGTCCATACCGCTCGACCTTGTTCAGGTTGCAAGCGCCGAGATGCGCGCGGTCTATGGCGCCAAGGCTGTCCTTGTGCGCCCGGATCAATTCATTGCATGGGCCGGAGACCCCGAGGGGTCAGAGGCCGGAGCCATATTGCAGCGGGCCATTGGCGCAGCCTGAAGGGGAAGATATGTCAGCAGAACTTGGCCATCACTTCATTGACGGCGCTTGGGTCGGGGACGCGCCCAATGGACTGGCCGACAGCATCAACCCAAGCGATGCCAGCGTGCTGGGGCAAGCGCCATTGGGGTCCAGGGCACTTGCCCGTGACGCTGTCATGGCAGCGCGCCGCGCATTCGAGACCACCGATTGGGCCGCAAGTCCACGCCTTCGCGCCAAGGCCTTGCTCGATTTTGCCGATGCGCTGGAAAGCCGACAGGTCGAGATCGCGGCCTTGATGGCGCGTGAGAATGGCAAGGTGTTGGGCCAGGCCATGCACGAAGTCGCCGCAGGCTATGGCGAGGCGCGGTATTACGCGGGCGTTGCGCGCAATGTCTTTGGGCGAACCTTTGAAAGCGCGCCGGGCAAGATGTCCCTGATGACACGCGAGGCTGCGGGCGTGGTGTCGGTCATTGTCCCGTGGAATGCGCCCGTCACGCTGTTGGTTCGGTCAGTCGCGCCGGCGCTGGCGGCGGGATGCACAGTGGTGGTCAAACCCGCGCCGCAGACCCCATTGACCCACGCCGCGGTGATGGCCTGTTTCGAGGCGGCAGGCTTTCCCGCTGGTGTGATCAATTCCGTCAACGAGCATGGAACGGATGTGGGCACAGTCCTGAGCACCCACCCCGAGATCGATGTGATTTCCTTTACCGGGTCCTCGAAGACCGGCAAAATCATCATGGCCAACGCAGCTGACACGATAAAACATGTCTCGCTGGAATTGGGCGGCAAGGCCCCGGCGGTTGTGTTTGAGGGCGCGGATCTGGACCTCGCGGTCGCAGAGATCAAACGCGGGTCGCTCGCATTGAACGGCCAGATGTGCACCTGTATCAGCCGGATTCTGGTGCAAGCCTCCATCTACGACGATGTGAAAGCGCGGTTGAGCGCGGCCTTCGGCGCGACCAAGGTCGGCGATGCCAGCGTGCCGGGAACCGAGCTTGGCCCGATTGTCGACAAGGCCAATCAGGACCGGTTGTTGGCCATAATTGCGCGCGCAGAAGCAGAAGCCCGGGTCATCGTGCAGGGCACCTCCGGCGGCCCGGATCTGGCCCAAGGGTACTTTGTGACGCCAACGATGTTCGAGATCGACGACATCACCCACGATCTTGTGCAGGACGAGCTGTTCGGTCCCATCGTCTCGCTGGAACGCTTTGCGGATGAGGCGGATGCCGTGGCCAAGGCAAATGCCACGCGCTTTGGGCTCGCCGCTTCGGTTTACACGCGCGACCTTGATGTCTCCATGCGGATGGCGCGCAAGCTGAAATTCGGCACGGTTTGGCTGAACAGCCACAACCGGCTGCTGGCCGAGGTTGAAACCGGAGGATACGGTGAAAGCGGGATCGGGCGATTGCACGGGATCGAGGCAATGAACGATTTCCTCGAGACCAAGCATATTTATTACGAGGTCGAATAGGTGCCGCTGATCCGGTACCTCTCTCGCAATCCGTCCGGGGTAAGGCGAGGAACGCTCTTCACCCGGTATGTGCAACAAAGCTTCGTAGGCCCATCAAATCGAACCCAAGGCCTCTCCGCGCGGTGAAGGAAACTTTGGGATCAGGGCAGATCCTGACAAAAAACCGGCCGGTTGCAGCCCTCAGGACACCATGCGTTTCGTTGATTTGGCCATCGGTGCGAACCCTTTTGGGGGAACCTGCTCTGATCTTCTGGACGAGAGTAGCCGAAGGCTATCTGGCCGCGGAGATTTGCATCATCAGATCAAGTTCATTGAACAACTGCCACTCTTGCACCACCTGTCCAGCCATCACGCGCCATTGCGTGATCCCCCAGATCTGGCAAGTGCGCTGCGTGGGAGCGCGATAGAGGGTGCCGCCGGAATGCGTGCCCTCCGCGCTCCAGCGGGTCGAAATGAGCCAACCCTCGTCATCGTTGCCCATCCAATAGACTTCGTCCACCTGAAGCCGCAGATCGGGGAAGGCGTCACGCAGGGAACGCACATAGGCGCCATAGTCCGCACGTCCCGAAAACGCGCGGTTTGTGGTGCCTTCGAAAACAACAGTTGGTGCATAGTGCTGCGCCAGCGCGCTGCGGTCGCCGTTCCAGATATTGTCGTGAAGCTCGCGGGCAAAGCGGTCGGGATCAAACCCATCCACAGGCTCGGCCCGAGAAAGCGACAAGGCGGGAGAAACCGCCGCCCTCAACCCGGTCCAGACCTCTGCGCTGCGCGGCCATCCGGGCGGCGGATCGGCGGCCAGTCGTTGCGCCTCCTGCCAGGGGTCCATGCCCAGTTGTTCCAGCATCGCGGAGGTGTTGTAGAGCACATGTTCGAGGAAGATATCGTTCCCCAGTGCCACACAGTTTGCGATCACAAGTACGCGGACCTTTGCACCCGTCGCGGCACCATATCGGCTGGGGCCGGTGTTTGTGCCGGTTATCCGGGTCAGATGCGAGGTGTGAAACCCGATCTGGTCGTCGCCCGCCCAGATCACCTCTTCGGCGTCGAGAATGATGTCCGGGAAAGCGCCTGTCGTATGATGCGTGTCGGCGACGATCTTGGCGCTGCCCCTTTGCAGGCCATAGTCGTCATAGACCAAGCTGTCGGGGGCATAGCAGTCGGCGATATAGCCGACCCCGTCCTTGTCGGTCTCCCATATCCGATGGGTGATGCGCACGATGTAGTCGATGATGTTGCGGTACTCGGGATCGAATCCGGCGAGGCTTTGAACAGGGCCGAAGTCGCTTGGAATGCGCTGGGTCCGACCCATGGTATAGGCCTGAAGTGAGATGTCGTGGCCGGTCGGCATATTGGCGCGCGACAGGGCTTTTGCAGGATGAAAGGACACCCGGGAGCGGGGTTTGTCGAAACTGTTCATGTCGGGTGCCTTTCGATTTTGCGCCTTCATTGCAGGGCCTGTGGGTCCGCGACCTGAGCGGTGTTGCGCGCCTCAGGTTCGCGCGGCCTCAAATTCGGCCCAGACCTGTTCCAGCTTGTGAATATCGAACCCGGGTTCGCGCGCAGGCCCGAGAACAATGCTTTCACTTGCTACAACCGTGTCGATGGCTTTCTTGAGATCCGGGATCACTTCGGCGGGGATCACCAAAGCGCCATGGCGGTCGGCGTGGATCAGTTCATCCTGTGCCACCTCGATGCCAAAGATCGAGACGGGCGTGCCGATCTCGACCACATGGACAAACCCATGGCTCGGGCCAACCGACCCGGCAAGCACAGGGAAGCCCTCGTCAATCACATCAAGGTCGCGCATCACGCCATTGGTGACAGCACCGGCAAGCCCCAGCCCCTTGTGCACCGCGACATGGACCTCGCCCCACCATCCGGCGATGCAATTTGGAAAATCCACATCCTCGATCACCGCGGCTGTCGGCCCGCTGCCCCCGGCCATGGCGCGAAAGTAATCCATCCGCCGGGCGCGGATCACTTCCCGCGGCTCTGTCGGCGGAGCGAGCCCGGCAATCTTGGCGGTGCGGGCAAACCCCACAATCGCGGGGTCGCCCGGTTTGGAATGCTGCATGGTGCCACGCGTAAAGCGATTGAACCCGCGCTGGCCCTGCGCCACTTCGATGGCGTTGCACACCGTTGGCGTGTCGACAGAGCGCAAGAGCGCCAGCAGGTCCTGAGGAGTTACCGGTTCAGCCATGTGGTCAATGTCCTGTTTGTAAGGTCGGGTTGTTCCAGTGTCGGCAAGTGGCCTGCGCCCGGGACGACAACCAGTTCGGAGCCTTCGATCAAATCGTGCATCAGCGCGTGGCGCGAGACGGGGCACAGCCGGTCGTCTTCTCCGCAAAGCACCAGCGTCGGCACACGCACGGCCCGCAGCGTGTCGCTTTGGTCAGGGCGATGCTGGATGGCTTGGGACTGCCGGGCAAAGACCTGCGGCCCAAGGGCGTCGGCCATTTCCATGCACAACGCCAGAATGGCCGTGCGGTGCGGTCCGTCGGTCAGGTAGTTCGGCTTCATCTCGTCGCGCATGACGGCGCGCAAACCACCGCTCAGGGCGCGGGCCACTTGCGCTTCGCGGATCGGGCCCTTGTCCGGCGGATCAGCTAGGGGATTTGTGTCCAACAGCGCGAGACGGCTGATGCGGTCGGGCGCTTGGCGCATCATCTCCATTGCGACGATCCCGCCCATCGACAGCCCCGCCAGCGCAAAGTGTTGCGGCGCAACAGAAAGCACGGAGGCGGCCAGTTCTGACATGCTGTCTGCACTGGTCAGAGGGACGGCCATGACCGGGCGTTCATGCGACAACGCGGCGATCTGCGGCGCGAACAGGCGCGCGTCACACATCATTCCGGGCAAAAGGACCAGCGGCTCTTGCATCAAGTCAGGGGCATGGTCTTGCCCGCGGGATCATCGGTGCGCTTGACCCGGTACATGCTGGCCTCGCCGGTCATGGATGGGGCAACCGACCGGGGCAGGTTTGCCGGGATCAGACAGGTGTCGCCGGGGGCCAGCGAGGTGTCCCCGCCGTCCCAGCTCAAGCGCCAATGGCCTTTGACCGGCATCAGGACCTCCGGCACATCGCGGGTGTAGGGATCGCCGGGGATCGACCCCCGGGTGATGAAATCAGCCTCGAACCCCGGACGGTCGCGCAAGATCGCATCGGCGCCAATCACCTTGGCCGGTTGCCGGTCTGCCAGCGCCATCATGTCCCAGTAACGCGCCACATAGTTCGGAACCACATCCGCTGTTGTCGGCTCCGCCCGTTTGGCCAGCTCGGCATCTGACATCAATGGCATCGGGCTGACGTTATGCGGCGGCGTCTCGCCTTTCTTGCTGTCATAGAGGACACCGTTCTCGCCCAGAACCAGCCCGTGCGCGGCGGCTTCCTCGACGACTTGCGGCGCCCACATGACGCCGCCGCCCGCATCGTCGCCCCCCAACAGCGCCATGATCATTCCATAGTCGCTGCCGATGTTCTCGAACCCGCGGAACATGCCTGTGGGGATATTGAAGATGTCACCTTCGTCCAGGGTGACCTCGCCCGCGTCCCCCCAACGACCCCAAAAGAAGCGCCAGCGGCCTTTGAGAACAAAAAAGGCCTCTGCCGTGTTATGATCATGCAGAGAGTTGCGACAGAATGGCGGCTGGCCCGCCGCGCCAATGTTGAAGCCCGGCGTTTCACGGATATGCACGTGCTGATCGGGGCTTTCCGAGACGCCGCCACCAATGATGGTAAAGTTCTCTTTCTGGTCCGACCCCGGCGTGTGCGCGTCAATAAAGGCCGTCTTGCAGGGCTTTAGCGCGCCGTAACGGACAACTTGTGGATGCGTCGCCTGTGCAGTCATTGGAGGTATCCTTTACAGATCGAATTGAGAACAGATATGGGCCGGTCTGATGACCCGCGTCGCGGGCCAGTGCGCCGTCGTGATGGCGGGTTTGGGCACTGCATTGGCCCTTTGCGCGCTGTCGTCGCGCGCAGATGATACGGGACATGGCGCGCCATCAGACATCTCCCGTATGCAGGAGGATCTGCTTCCAGATCGCGATGTCATCCACCAGAGTGGTTTCCCGCCGGATGCCCCATGGCCCGAACTCGGCATGGCTGACGCCCATCACATGCACATCGGCCCCGGTTGGCGCACCATAGCGTCCCAAACCCTCGTGGCGTCCTGTCAGGGACCAGCGGATGGCGCTGCGCGGGCTGAACATCGGGTCGTCGCGTCCGATCTGGTGGTCGATCCTGAATGCGGCGGAGGGAAAGGCGGACCGCAGGCCAACCCAGAAATCGTCAACGCCGGCGCGCCCATTCACATCCTTGCCGCCCGGCAAAGAGACGTGACAGGCCCGGTCGTAGTCTTGCGCGATGACAGAGAAGTCCTCCCTGAAGATGCGGCACAGGATGTCAGCGTGACGTTGTCCCCACGCGTTGTCGTTGCCGCGGCCTGTATAGGGGCCCGGTTCATCGTTCGCCGGGGTCAGGGCGGCGTCCCTGTTGCCGCTGGCGATCATGGCGCGGGCTGCATCGCGCGCGGTCCTTCCCAATTGCAGAGCGATTTCGGCATTGTCGCGGATCAGCCATTCGTCCCAAACCCGGTTTTCGCGGCAAAACGTATCCGCGATTGTGCGGAATTTGACCTGCAGCCCGGTCGCAGGGCCAAAGGCTCCGCCCTGATGGGTGGCGGTCGAGAGAATGCGGTGCGAGGACAGGAAGCCTGCATCGTCGTCTCCGCACCAGATGACATCCTCGCCCAGCAATTGCCGGTCGGGAAATTCGGTCAGCGTGGCCATGGTGTTGGCCTTTCCCGCCTGATTGCCCCGGTTGATGCCGGCCGGCGTGCGCACCAGGAGGTCATCGCCGTAGTGCCAATCCAAAGCCGCGATATCGCGGCCCTCCCAAATCCGCGCGGTGCATTTCAGGATGTAGTCCGGCAAGTCGGTGTATTCCGCGTCAAACCCCTTCATCATGCCACCCCTCCGGCACCCTTGCGCTGCCTCGGATGACAAGCGCGCTTTCGATTTCCACACGTCCTTCCGGGCGGTTACCGTCTTCGATCATTCCCAAAAGCATCGACACGGTTTCATCGACCATCCGGTTGACGGGCTGGCGCAAGGTGGTGAGGTCAAACGTCTTCCAGGCGGCCATCGGCACGTCGTCGTAGCCCACGACCGAAACGTCCCGAGGGACCTGAAGGCCAAGGTCACAGCGCAGCGTTTCCAACACCGCAAAAGCCATGTGGTCGTTGCCGACAAAGATCGCGTCGGGCGCCTCGGTGCCCTGAAACAGCGCGCGCGTTGCAGAGATCGCGACGCTGCGCCGAAAATGCCCGTCGATCACGGCAAAGGGCGTCTGACCATAATCGGCCA
The DNA here is from genome assembly GCA_042088665.1 of Sagittula sp. GTDB lineage: Bacteria > Pseudomonadota > Alphaproteobacteria > Rhodobacterales > Rhodobacteraceae > JBELMB01. The sequence continues at coordinate 5,289 of JBELMB010000121.1, read as the reverse complement.
GACCATCGACAAAGCCTCTCTGACGATCGCGCCCATTGATGGACTGCTTCCATCCGGCGATATGGGCGATGCGCTTGTGGCCGCCGGCTGCCAGAAATCGCCCTGCCTTGCGTCCGCCGTCGTAGTTCGCGGCGGTGACAGAGGGCAAGGCGCGGTCTTCCTGGCCGCGATTGAACAAGACAAAGGGCATGTTCAGGTCGCGCAACCGTGCGGTCAGTCCGTTTGACATGCTTGTCGAGGCCAGAATGATCCCGTCCACCTGACGGGCCAGCAACCCTTCGACAACGCCATCGACCTCTTCGGCGAGGTTCATCGCGAAAAAGACCATGACGTGATAGCCGCGGGCATCGAAGCTTTCGGAAAGCTTTTGCAGGGCTTCGGGATAAAACGGGTTCTTGAGGTAGGCCAGCACCACGCCGATGGTAAAGGACCGGCCCGTGTTCAAAGACCGCGCCAGAGTGTTCGGGCGGTAGCCCAACTCATGCGCGGCCTTCTTCACCCGTTTGACCATATCGGGCGAGACGCGGGACCCGGGCGTAAAGACCCGGCTGACCGTGGGCTGGCTGACACCGGCGCGTCGGGCCACCTGATGTGCGGTGATGCGTTTGTCTGCCATGATCGGGCCTAGGCCCCAGACAGGGCAAGCGGCACGCCTGCGCCCGCCGACGGGGGTGCGATTGCGCCCGGTTCTGTCCAACAGCTGACGGTCACAGGCTCAAACCTTGATCCGGGTGCCAGAGGCAGGGTCGAACAGATAGAGGTGGTCGGGGTTCAGCGAGATGCTGACCATATCGTCCTGATCCTTGCGCAGGTGCCGGTCGCCCTTGGCGATCACCCGCTGCTTGCCCCATTGTACGGTCAGCAGCGTCGCCTCGCCCGTGTTTTCAAAGGCATAGATGCGCACGTCAATATCGCCTTCGCCTTCCTCTGACACGCGCATGTCATCTGCCCGCACGCCCAGAACCACATCCGGCCTGTCGGCGGTGTTCACTGGCACCAGCCGGGTGCCGCCCGTGGTGATGAAGTGCCCGTCCTGAACAGACCCATTGATCAGGTTCATCGCCGGAGACCCGATAAAGCCCGCCACAAAGAGGTTCGCAGGATCGTTGTAGATTTCGTCCGGTGTGCCAAGTTGCTGGATGATCCCGTTTTTCATCACGGCCACACGGTCCGCCAGTGTCATCGCCTCGATCTGGTCATGGGTGACGTAGATGGTCGTGATCTTCAGCGCGCGGCTGAGGTGCTTTAGTTCTGCGCGCATGGTGACGCGCAGCTTGGCATCCAGATTGGACAGCGGCTCGTCCATCAGGAAGACCTTGGGCGTGCGAACGATGGCACGGGCCAATGCGACGCGCTGCCGTTGCCCACCGGACAGGGCCTTGGGCTTGCGGTGCAGGAACTCTGTCAGTTCGACCTGTTCCGCAGCCTTGGCCACGCGCGGCTCGATCTCGGATTTGGGCGTGCCGCGCACTTTCAACGGATAGGCGATGTTCTGAAAGATGGTCATATGCGGGTAGAGCCCGTAGTTCTGAAAGACCATCGCCACGTCGCGATCCTTGGGCAGATCGTCGTTGACCATCTTGTCGCCGATCCAGATCTCTCCCTCGGTGGGGTCCTCCAGCCCGGCAATCATCCGCATCGTCGTGGTCTTGCCACAGCCGGACGGGCCCAGCAGCACGAGAAACTCCTTGTCGTGGATTTCCAGCGACTGGTTGTCGACGCCGACAAAATCGCCCCAGCGTTTGGACAGGTTCTTGAGTACAACTTCAGCCATCAGCCTTCGGCTCCCGCAGCGCCATAGGCGCAGATTTGGTTTGGTGTCATTGAGCAGCTCCTGGCACGCCGGCGGCGCGCTTTTGGGTCGATGTCATCGAACCGCACCCATGGTCATGCCCTGCACAAAATACTTCCGAATGATCAGCGCCAGAACGAACATCGGCAGCATGATGATGATGCCCGCCGCGCTGAGCAGGTTCCAAAGATCGCCCTCTTCGGCCTTGAACAGCGCAAGCCCGATCGGCAGCGTCACCGCGTCCTTGTTTGTCAGGATCAATGCAAACAGGAACTCGTTCCACGCAATGATGAAACAGAAGATCCCGGCAGTCAGCAAGCCCGGCGCAGCCATGGGCAGCACGATGTTGCGGATCACCTGCACCCGCGAGGAGCCATCCACCATCGCAGCCTCTTCGGTGTCCATCGGAATGCCGTCGATGAAGCCTTTGATCATCCAGATGGCAAAGGGCATCACGATGGCGAGGTTCACGAGGATCAGGCCCAGACGCGTGTCCAACAGGCCAAGGTCGCGGAACATGACGAAGAACGGCAGGATGATGACGACGGCCGGTACAAACTGCGTCGCCAGAATAACGACAAGCATTGCCGTCTCGCCCCGCAATCGAAAGCGGCTGAACGAATAGGCGGCCATGGTTGCGATCGGGATGGCGAAGACGATGGTGACAAAGGCCACGATGGTCGAGTTCACGAGCTTCTCGCCCAGATAGTAGGGCGCGTCGAACACCAGTCCGAAGTTCTTGAAAGTGGGGGTGAAAAACAGCTTTAGCTGATAGACATCCACATGGCTTTTGAACGCCGCCATGAAGATCCACGCGATGGGAACCAGCATCACGAAGATCGCGATCAGGATCAGCACGGTCTGGATCGCAAGGCTGATCTGTTTTTTCTGTTTTCCGGTCATGGTTCAGTCCTTCCGGAACACGAATTTGGCGTAGGCATAGGTCAGAAAGATCATCGGGATCACCATCAGCCATGCGACTGAGGCGGCGTATCCGATCTGGCCGTATTTCATGCCGTTGAAGTAGATATAGTGGCTGAGCGTTTGCGTGGCCGTGCCCGGGCCGCCGTTCGTCAACATGAAGATCTGATCGAATGTCTTCAGGCTGAAAATGGATTTCAGGATGATCACGACGGCCAGAACGGGCGCAAGCTGCGGCAGCGTGATGTCCTTGAACACCCGCCAGCCGGAGGCGCCGTCGACCTGAGCCGCCTCGATGGTGTCTTGCGGCACACTTGCCAGACCTCCGATCAGAACCAGCGTCAGAAACGGGATCCAGCCCCAGACGTCCGCCATCACACAAACCGCAAACGCCAGTGTCGGATCGGCCAGCCAGCTGACATCCGCCAGCGGCGGAATGATCACGCCAAAGAAGGCGTCAAACAGCCCGAACTCCGGGTTGAACATGAAGCGAAAGCTGACCCCGATCAGCGCAGGGCTCATGGCAAAGGGCAGGATCAGCAGCGTCTGTACACCAGACCGAAACCGACCGCCGGGCGCCAGAAGCATCGCCAGACCCAGCGCCAGTATCGTGGTCAGCGCGACGGTCACCACGGTGTAGACCGCTGTGACCCAGACCGAATTCCAGAACGCCGGTTCCTGTGTGAACGCCCAAGCGAAGTTTTCCCAACCAAGATACTGGTCGAGGGACCCGGGCCGGTTCAGCCGTCCCACCGTGAACGACAGCCGCAAGCTTTCGATCAATGGCCAGATCGCTGTCGCGAAGACCACAAGGACCGCCGGAAGAACCAGCAGATATTTCAACGTATTGTCGCGCATGGGACACCCGCCTGTCCGGAGGGAGCCCGCCGTCAAGCGGCGGGCAATGCGACCGGGCCACCTGATGCGGCCCGGTCAGGAGCGGTCGCTTATTCGATGCGTCCGGCGCGGCGCAGCACGCGGGTCGCCTGCTCGGCGGCATCCATCATCAGCTGCCGGGTGTCACCACCGGCTGCGGCCTCGGCGATGGCGGCAGACAGGAGGTCGCCAACTTCGGGCCATTCCGCAATTTGCGGCATGATGTCGGACTCTTTCAGAGATTCCCATGCCGCAGCCTGAATGCCGTCATTGGCGGCGTTCACTTCCGGGTCCTGAAGCGAGCTGATATGCGTCACGACATTGTTGACGATGGGCTTGCCTGCGACCTCACGCACTGTCGCGTTTGCCTTGTCCATCTCGGGGTTGGACAACCACTTCAGGAACTCCCATGAGGCGTCCTTGTTCTCGGAGTATTCGGAGATCGAGAAGGGCATGGAGATCGCGTAGGTCTTGGTCGTGCCCTGATAGGCCGGCATACCCGCAAAGGCCACCTGATCCTTGGTCAAGGTGCTGGCTTCCGGGTTGTAAAAGCCGGAATAGGCCCACCACCACACCGGGATCATGGCCGAGTTGCCCTGCATGAAGGACTGCCGTGCATCCTGTTCGACAAACGCGAGGCTGTTGGGGTTGGTCACGCCATGCACGGTGTGCAGTGCGATGTAGTCCTCAGTTGCCTGAAGCGCCGCCTCGGATGTCCATGCCGGGGTCCAGTCGTCATTGAAGATGTCGCCACCAGCGGCCCAGACAAAGTTCAGCCAGATGAACAGGTTCTGCCGGTTGCCGTCGTTGTTGTAGTACAACGCAAGCGGCGCGACGTCTGGGTTGGTCTCTTTCAAGGCCTTGCCGACTTCGATCACTTCTTCCCAGGTCGTGGGCGGCTCGGGGATCAGATCCTTGCGATAGAACATCAGCTGCGGGTGTGCGCGCAGCGGAAAGCCAAGGGTCTCGCCTTCGAACTGGGCCGACCGTGCAAAGGCCGCCGGATAGCGATCCATCGAGATCCCGTCACGTGCCATCAACTCGTCGATCCGCATCAGCCAATGCGCGTTGGGCGGGCCCCAGCTGTCGAGGTAGTTGACAACATCAAAGGTGCCGTTCGCCGCAATGCCTTCGGCGTTGATCTTTTCCTGCAAGCTGCCGAAGGGGATGAACGTCCACTCGGTTTCGATACCCGTCAGTTCGGTGAACTCATCATCACGCAGCATCAGGCCGTCGAATTGCGGCGTGACCACGCTGAGGATGTTGAGTTTGGTTCCCTCGAACGGCTTGCCTTCCAATAGACCGTAACGCATCTCGTCCGCGGTCGCGGAAAGCGGTGCAACCAGCATGGTTGCCGCCGTCAGCCCGGCCGTCAAAAAGGTCCGTTTGCGCATTTCTTCCTCCCTTATGAATCGCATTATTGGATTGAGCATAGCTGGACAAGAATACGTATTCAACAGCGTTGAAGGCGAGAGGAGACCGGGCGTCAGGCGTGTGAACCTGTCCCATTGGGCTCGTGCCATTGTGTTCTCCTCGGGTTGTCGGGATCAGCTGAGCGGATCAGCCATTGAATAGTGCAGCACCACCGGGATCACAGCGGCCTTCAGGCTGGCCGCGCCCTCTACAGCCAAATCGACCGGACGCGGCGCTTCTGCCTCCACCCAGTCGCAAAGGCCGCCCAGCGTTCGGTCGGCGGCGAG
>JBELMB010000321.1:0-2677 GCA_042088665.1 Sagittula sp. | reverse complement strand
GCCACTTGGTCCCGCGTCGGATGCACCGCCCATAGCGGCCCCTCGAAACCGATGTCCCGACAGGCCTGCAGCACACTGGCGCACCAGGCGCCGCCGCCAATCACCGCAACGCTCGACGGGGACAAGATCCGTGCCATGGGCGCAGCCCCCCGTAGCTCGGGGTTTGACCCCGAGCCCCCAGAATCGCCAGAATCCCCAGAATCCCCCGCGCCACCAGAACGGCCAGAGCCTCCGGTCTCTCCGGGGCGCTGCGTCCCCCCGCGCCAAAGGGACCCGCCACCGACCACGTCGCTCATGCGCCCAATGGCCGGAACAACTCCCGGCTGATGATGTGGCGCTGGATCTCGCTCGTGCCATCCCAGATCCGCTCGACCCGCGCATCGCGCCAGAACCGCTCGATGGGAAAGTCATCCATCAACCCCATGCCACCAAAGATCTGCAGGGAGGTGTCCGTGACCCGCGCCAGCATTTCAGAGGCATAGAGCTTCGCACTCGCGATCTCCCGGTTGGCGGGCAGTTCCTGATCCAGCCGCCATGCCGCCGACAGCGTCAGCCAATCCGCGGCGTCGATCTCTGTAACCATATCAGCCACCTGAAAAGAGACGCCCTGGAATTTCGCGATCGCCTGCCCGAACTGCTTGCGCTGCGCCGCGTAATCCACCGCCATGTCAAAACACCGTCGCGCCCGGCCCACGGCAAAGGCCGCAACCGTCAACCGCGTGGCATAAAGCCAGTCGTTCATCACCGCGAAACCGCCGTCGACCTCGCCCAGCACCTGCGCATCGGGCAGGCGACAGTCCGAGAAGTCCAGAATGCAATTCTTGTAGCCACGGTGTGACACAGAGTTGTAGCCCTCCCGCACCTCGAACCCGGGATGGCCGCGGTCGACCAGAAAGCAGGTGATGCGCTTCTTTGGTCCCTTTGGCGTCTCGTCCACACCCGTGGCGATGAAAACGATAAAGAAATCGGCATGTTCAGCGCCAGAGATGAAATGCTTGGTGCCATTCACCACCCAATCGCCCCCCGCCCGCACAGCGGTGCATTTCATGCCGCGCACGTCGGATCCGGCCTCCGGTTCCGTCATGGCCAGCGCGTCCATACGTTCGCCGCGCACCGCGGGCAGCAAATACTGTTCCCGCTGGGCGCCCTCGCAGGCCATCAGAATGTTCTGAGGCCGGCCGAAGAAATGCGTCAGCGCCATGGACCCACGGCCCAGTTCGCGCTCCACAAGGGTGAAGTCGAGATGGCTGAGCCCGGCCCCTCCCACCTCTTCGGGAAAGTTGCAGGCGTAAAAGCCAAGGTCGATGACCTTCTGCTTTATGTCCTGCGCCAGCGCCTCGGGCACCTGGCCGCTGCGCTCGACCTCTACCTCGTGGGGGTAGATCTCGTTTTCGACAAAGGATCGCACGGTGGAGACGATCATCTCCTGTTCATCGCTCAAACCAAACTGCACGGCGCTCTCCCTTGCGTGTTCGCGCCATAAGACGGTAAGTCGTGCCGCAGCATCATGCCGAATGGGGCGTAAATCATGCACAAAGCGACAGGCCCTTGCGAAATCGGCGTTCTGCTCTTTGAGAATTTCTCCAACCACTGCCTTGCGAATGCGATCGAGCCGCTGCGGGCCGCCAATACCCTCGCGCAGGGAACCCTTGCACAGGGGGCCATTGCAAGGGGGGCCATTGCAAGGGGGCAGCCCAGAGAGGGAGACCCTGCGCAGGGCCCGCTGTACCGCTGGCGGTTCCTTGGCCTGACGACACAGACGCTGCGGTCCTCGTCCGGTTTGCCCGTCACGCCGGAGGCACGGCTGTCGGACCACCAGGGCGACTGGTTGCTGATCCTGCCGAGCTATGACTTCGAGCAGCACGCCAACCCGACCACCTCGCGCGCCCTGCGCGCCGCAGCAAAGCGGCACCGGCGTCTGATCGCGCTGGACATGGGCGCATGGCTTCTGGCCGAAGCGGGCCTGCTGAACGGGCGGCGCGCGACGCTGCACTGGGATGAGCTTGACCGGTTTGCGGAGGCGTTTCCGGACGTTCAGGTCAGCGAAGACCGCGTCGTCGAAGACGGGGCCGTGCTGTCGTGTGGCGGGGCAAGCACGGCGTTTGATCTGATGATGGCGCAGATCGCAGCCAGCCACGGGCCGATGCTGCGCCTCGAAGTTGCCGCGCTGTTCATGCAGGACACCCGCGCGGTTCCGGCAGAGCCGCCCCGCCGGCGCACCGATGATACCGTGGTCGAGGCGGCCATGGCGCTGATGCGGCGCAACATCGAAGCACCGCTGCCCGTCGCCGCCATCGCGCGCCGCCTTGGCATGTCGCCGCGGGCCTTGGAACGGCACTTCGCCGCAGCCCTTGGACAGGGGCCCGCAGGGTTCTACCGCGCGCTTCGTCTGGATGCGGCACGGCGTCTTGTCGAGCAAAGCGCCCTGAGTGTTGCGGAGATCGCCACGCGCACCGGGTACGAAGACCCCGCCGCGCTGACCCGCGCCTACCGTCGCAGTTTTGGCGCACCGCCCCGCACGGCACGGCGCGCGCGCGATGGCCGCGCGTGATGCGCGGCGCCCGGTGGAGGTTGGGACAGGGAAGTGGGGGGGCGGCCCCCCCCCCCCCGGTGGGGCGGCGCCCCCCGAGGTTTTTTTTAAAAAAAAAAACCCCCGGCTGCGCGGGCGGGGGGGGGG
>JBELMB010000120.1:0-15571 GCA_042088665.1 Sagittula sp. | reverse complement strand
CAGAGCCCGGGCCGATGCGCCTGACCGTCAAGACGGACCTTTTGTGCCTGTTTGATCCCGCGACAGGGCAGCGGCTGTGATCGACAGCGTCGCAGAGCTGCCGCTGATCGGTGCCGAAGACCGGGCCCGCATCACCGCCGCACCCCGCACAAGCGAGGCGCACCGTGCGTTGCTGGCCGCGCTGCCGGGCTTGAACGCGGTGCAGTTGGGCGGGCAAGGCAGGCTGGCGCAGTTGCCGCCCGAGATTTCCGTGCTGGCCTGGAACCTCGAACGCTGCCTCTTCCCCGAGGACAGCGCAGCGCATCTGGCAGGGGTGTCGCCGCAAGTGGTGCTCTTGTCCGAGATGGACCATGGCATGGCACGCACCAAGCAACGCCACACGACCGAAGAGATGGCCCGTGCCCTCGGCATGGCCTATGCCTTTGGGGTCGAATTCTTCGAGATGGATCTGGGCGGCGAGACGGAACGCCATTTCTGCGATGATGATTTCAATGCGCGCGGCTGGCACGGCAATGCGATCCTCAGTGCCGTGCCCTTTGACAAGGCCACGATGTTCCGGCTCGACGACCACGGTCATTGGTTCACGCGCGACTCCGGTGGCGACGCGGGCCAGCCGCGCGTCGGCGGGCGCAACGCAATCGCCGCGGTGATCCCAGGGGAAACAGGCCCGATCTGCTTTGTCTCGACCCATCTGGAAAGCAACGCAGACGGCGCTCATCGTGCGATCCAGTTTGACCGGCTGATGGACGCGGTGGACGGCTTCGCCCCGGGGCTGCCCGTGGTCATCGGTGGCGATCTGAACACCGGCAATCACGTGCCGCCGGATTTCGATTGGCGTGGCGAGGCGCTGTTTGCCAGAGCAGAAGCGCGGGGGTACGATTGGTCACTCACCGCTGAGGGCATGACCACAAGGCCCAGCCTGATCACGCGCCATCCGAGCCGCAAGATGAAGCTCGATTGGCTGTGCGCCCGCGGCCTGAGATGTGTGACGAACGGGGTATTGCCATCACTGGACGCATCGAACCGGCCCCTGTCGGACCACGATGCGGTCTTCGCGGCGTGCGCTCGCAGCAGGTAGAACGCTGCAAACGCGAGAGGCGAAATGCTGCGTTTGCGGGGAATGCTAGAACTGCTTTTGAAACCCGATGACCGGTCCGCCCACGTCAGAGGTGACCGTTCGTCCGTCGAAATCGCGCTCAAACATCAAATGCCGATACCCGGCGACCGCTGACCAAGAGGCGTTGAAACGGTAACCCGCGGCCAGATAGGCCTGCCATGTCACGTCAGAGGACTCGCCGAGACCGAAACCGCCGACATCCGCATAGGCAACACCGAACCAATCCTCGTTGAATGCATGTTTGACCCGTGCCGACAGCACCGCGTCGGCCCAATTGCCTTCGTCCGAAAAGCTCAGCGGGATGGTGCCCGAGACAACCGTATCAAACTTCGCATCGTAATAGCGCAGACCACCGCCGAACTCGACCCGCGTTTGGGGACTGTCAGAGACAGTGTAGAGTGCATAGCCGCCCAGAACCGTGATCTGCGAGTCGATTTCGACAGAGTCAATGACGGCTCTTTGCGGCGATGTCTGCGCGCCCAGGTCGAAATACTGCAGATCGCCCACCAGCGCCAACCGACCCTTTTGCGCCTCAACCGCGGCGAGAAAGGCGAAATCAAGCTTTTCGAGGATGTCCGAGAATTCGACATCTGCCTCGAGGTCGCCCAAAGGCGTCTCGACGCTCGTCGCGATCCCCGGCAACCACCCGTAAAACGTGCCGGTGAATTGCCAGTCCTCTTGCGCCATGGCAGGGAGTGGCAAGGTGATGAGTGCCGCGAAGGCGAGGCGCGTGACTGTCATTGGTTCGGTCTCCAGTTTCTTGTCTCAAGGGCACAAAAGGCCTTTGGCCAAGGCATCGGTTTGAAGCGGTCGTCTGCCCCATCGTCGGTCAGGGATGCGACGCCGGGCCTGCGGCATCATCGCAAAACGGCCTTTGGTGATGCCTCTAGTTGGTTTGCGCTGCCTGCATCGCCGCCACGTCGATGATCCCGCTGCGGGGGATCTTGTCCGAGAGCACATCGGCGCGGGCACTGGTCACGATGTCGATGACGACAGGCGAGGTCGCGGCGAGGAAGTGGTTGCGCGCATTGGGCAACCCCGACAGATCGAGCACCAGCAGATCGAGCGCCGCAAGCCTGTTGCGATCCCGCGCGGAGCCAAGCCGTTCCGGTTGCGCCGTCAAAAGCGATGAAAAGCGCAAGGCGTAGTCGCTCTCGGAGGTCATGACCACGAAGGGGTTGGGCAGCGGGTCAATGCTTTCGTGCTGTGCCTCGAAGAGGTCCAGATCAATGTCTGGCGAGACCAGAATAACCCCGCCGATGCGCCGCAAAACGTCCTGTCTGCCCTTGATCGACAGTTGCCGCAGCGTCTCGACCACAAGCTGCGTGCCCATGGAATGACCAAACACAAAGACGTTCTGGTTCTCGCGGGTCAATTCGACCAGCAGCTCTTCCAGATGGTCGCGGGCAATCAGGATGCTGTCCTTGTCGCGCACGTAGCCGAGGGCCCTCTCGATCGACGGCCAGGCAAAGGTCACCTGCGGCCCTTGCAGACCGTAGTCATGGGCGATCTGCGCGTGGCGGTAGACCGCGTATTCCATCGCGGTGTTGAAGCCATGGACATAGACCACCGGGCTGTCGATGGGGCGGCCCAGAGGGCCTGCCGCGCCGCGCACGGTCTTGCCCAGAGCGCGCAGTGTTTCGATCGGGCGCGCGCCTGCGACGGTAAAGCTGGTGGCGGGGTCAGGATTTCTTGCCGAGAATTCCACCTCGCCCGGCCTGTGCCGGGGCGGGACCGTGATGTCGTAATGCGCAAAGGACAAGGCCCCGCCGCGTTTGGTCGTCGCGCTCAGGTTGTCGGCCAGCACGCGGTCCGTGGCAAGATAGATGCGCTGCACCTCGGCCAGGCCGAGCGGCGCGTTGGGGCCGATGAAGTCCTCCGGCTTTCCAGCGCAGCCCGCCAGAAACGCCAGCGCAAAGCCGACGGCGAGAATGGACCGCAATCTCATGACCTGCGTCTCTCCAAAATTCGTGGGGGTGGTGTGTTGCCCTGCTGACCAATCGCGTCGGGCCTTTTCAGTCACCGGTTCAGTCACTGGCATGTCGATCCCCGTCTTGTGAGATGAGCCATGCGCTGCTTGCCGCCAGCGCGACTTCGGCGGGCAGATACAAGAGAAGCAGAGGACCGGGCCAACCGTCGAGCAACAGGCTGAGGCTGCGTCCCAACGCAATGCCGAGGGTGAAGGCAAAGAGGCTCCAGAGCGCGGGCAACCGCAGGGCGCGCCGCAGCGCGCCTGCGGCCCAAAGGCATATCATCGCGAGATAAAGCCCCATGACCGCACGAAAGACGTGGCGTGTCGGAACGTCGCTCGCATCGATCCCGTAGAGCCATGGCAGGCTCGCCTCCGGTGCTGCCCCGTAGGACAGCGCAATCGGGGTGAGCCCGATCGCCATGGCGAGCAGCAATCCGCGTTGCATGGTTTCGATAGTCATCTTCAGCCTCCTGTGGCGGGCGAGGTCGGGCCTGCATCGGGACAGGCCGCCTTGATCTGGGCGATGCGCGCGCGCAGCTCGTCCTCGGTGCGACCCGAGGCGATCTCGCGCCGGTCGTCGAGTTTTCCGGTCACCCGGCCCGCGATCCGGGAAACAGGCACCACAAGCCGCAGGCCCGCCGCGGCGCGTTCGCCGGCACCGGGAATGGCGGCCTCAAGGGCGGCAATATCGACATCGGCCACCTCACAATCGATCGGGCGATCCAGCAGGTCTGCGCGCGCCTCCCAGGGTGTCTGGGCGCATCCTGCAACCGCACCCAGGGCGAGCAGAGCGATTAAAATTCCTTTGGGCATGGGGCGGCCTCTCCTTGCGTTTCATCTGCTGTCCTGCACGATGCGGAATCCGATATGCGCGGTGCTGAAATCGCGCTCGAGGCTTTCGCGGGCGGCGGTGCGGTAGCGCTGGCAGTAGTCCTCGCTGCACAGGTACGACCCACCTTTGATGGTGAAACGCGGGACGGCGGGGGCGAAGGGACTGTCGGTCCACTCCCATACATTGCCGATCATGTCGTAGGCGCCCGTCAGGCCGGGCTCATAGCACCCAACCGGCGCGGTTCCGGCAAAGCCGTCCCGTCGCGAATTGATGACAGGAAAAAGGCCTGTCCAGATATTGGCGCGGACCGTGCCGTCGGGCGCTCGGACACCGGATTCCGGGTCCATGGGATCAAAGAGACCCCGGCTGGCGGCATACTCCCACTCCACCTCGGTCGGGACACGCCCACCTGCCCAGGCCGCATAGGCGCGGGCGTCGTTCAGCGTCACATGGACCACCGGGTGCAAGTCGCGGCCCCTGAGGCCAGAGCCCGCGCCCGTGCCCGCGCCATCCGGCGTGCGCCAAGTGGCGTCTGCGTCCAGCGACCACCAGGACAGGAACACCTCGGGCGTCTCGCTTTCGCCGAACTGGGCCGAGCCGCCATTGCGCTCGGCTTCGGTGACGTACCCCGTGTCCTCCACGAAAGCGGCGAACTGGCTGTTCGTAACCTCATGCGCCTGCAGTCGAAACGGCGAGACGAGGACCTTTCGCGGCGGGCCTTCCTCGGGGAAGACAGGATCGACGCCCATCACGAATCCACCGCCGGGAATGTCGACAAAGCCGCCGAGCTGCGCCTCGCTCAACGCACAGATAGGGTTTGATCCGTCACCGGGGCTGGCATAAAGCCAAGCGGCGGCCGAGCCCACAAGGACAAGCGCTGCGGCGACGCCACCGCCAATCAGACCCGTCAGCCGGTTTGGCATTGTGCCCGAACTCCCTTCAGTGAATCGCATATTTCAAGAGCGCCAGCGCGAAGCCGACGCTCCCGGCGAAGAGCGCCCCGGCGATCGGCAGCCACCAGCTATGGTTGATGACCCATCCGACCCGCGCGCCAAGCGTGACAAGAACGAAGACACAGAACAGCTGGGCAATCGCGGTTGCCGTCGCCACGTCCAGCCAGCCAAACCCGGCCACCACAAAGATCGCCGTGGGCACATTCGCGACCAAAAGGGTCGAGTGGCTGTGGGACCACGCGGCCCCGAAGGCCTTGCGCGTCAGGATGCGCTCACCCGTCTCCATGGAGTGGGAGAGCACTTCGGCAAAGATCTTGGCCAGCGTCACCGCCAACACCGAGCCGAACAGGACAAGCGCGGCCTCGAACGGCCCGTCGCGGACCTCGTCCATGGCCATCAAGAGGCTCAGGACGAGGATTGAGCCGTAGATCAGCCCGAAGGAGGCCCGGTGCACGGGCCCCCATGCAAGGTGCGGGTGGGGTCCATGGCGCGGCATGGCCATGGCCCCATTGTGCGGGTCTGCCTCAGACATTGCGCTGGGTCGCCATACGCTCGAGGATGCGGTGCGCCGTCTCGTAGCCGCTGTTCTGGTTCTGGCCGGTGATCAGGTTGCCGTCGATCGTGGTATGCGTCGCAAAGGGGTCACGGAACGCGTGCTGGCATTCGTAGATCGCGCCCAGTTTGCGCAGTTCTTCCTCGGGGTGCTTTGGCGTGACCGCGATCCCGAAGGTGTTGATCTGGTTGTTGGTGACACCGGTGACGCGGCGTCCCTTGACCAGCGGCTCACCGTCCAGACCCTTGGCGCCGCAAAGCCCGAGTGCGCCGTGGCAGACCGACCCTAGGATCTTGCCCGAGGCATTGGCGCGGGTGACGAAGTCGTTCATCGCCTCGCTTTGCATCAGGTCGTAGGCCGCGCCCCAGCCGCCGGCCATGAAGATCACGTCATAGTCGTTGGGGTCGAGATCGGGGATCGCCTTGGAGTTCTTGAGGTCGTGCATGGCCTTCTTGTCGGCCATGAAGCGCTTGTCTTCGTGACAGGCGAGCGGCCAGGACCAGGACCAGGGCTGGATCGGGATCTTGCCGCCCTTGGGGGAGGCCATGTCGACCTCCATGCCGGCGTTGACAAAGACGTAGTAGGGCACGGTGAATTCCGACCCGAACGCGCCGGTATCCCGCTTGAGGGGATCGAGCCGGTCGTGATTGGTGCAGATCATCAGCGCGCGCCGCCCCTTCATGTCAAAGTCGGGGACGGTGTAGTGGCGGTGAATGCCCAGAAGGCGCAGGAACGCGGGCAGGTAAAGATAGGTCAGGATGGCCAGAACGGCGAGGACGATAAGGGTGGTGACGATCCAGTTCATGTCAGGTCTCCGAATGTGGATGATAAGGATGGCACCCCGGTCGGGGCACCGGTTGAAATGCGGGTCAGTGCGCTGGTCGCCAGATGACCATGCGGATGACGCGGAAGAGGACGTAGAGGACGCCCAGAAGTGCGAGCACCAGACCGGCGAGGTACGGCCAGTAGGTGCTGATCGTTCGGTCCAGAAGGTTCGAAAACAGCTGCTTTTCGGCGTAGTCCTCGGCCCCCAGCTCAAACACACCGGTCTCGGTCACGTAGGCGTCGTACTCGGCGCGCATTTCGGCGAAGAGATCAGGGTTTTCCGCCGACAGATCGGTTGTTTCACCGGGATCGACCGAAAGATCAAAAAGCCGCCAGGTGAAATCGCCGCGTGGCAGTGCCGTGCGCACGAGTTTCCAGTTGCCGCGGTAGAGCGAGGCATTGCCGCTGACCTCACCGCCAAAGCTTTCATCGGCGCCGCGGGTCTCGGTCGTCTGACCGGCCAGCACTGGCAGAACGCTTTTGCCGTAAAGCGCGCCAGCGTCATAGGCGACACCGGCTGCGTCGAGCAGGGTTGGCATCAGGTCGGAGACGTGAACCGGGCCATGCTGGACCCCGCGTGCATCAATCCCGGGGCCCGCGATCACGAGCGGCACACGAAGGCCGCCTTCGCTGGAATAGAACTTGTAGAGGTTGAACGGCGACGCCTCGACCGAGGCCCATTCCGGGCCGATGGCCGTCAGGCTGCCGGGCAGGCCCATGTTCTCGGGTGAGGTGTCGTAGCCCTCAAGACGGTGTACGCCGCTCAGCAGAAGATTGAAGACCGGATTTTCCAGCGATGTGACACCGGATTCCGTGCCATTGTCCGAGGTGACGACGACAATCGTGTTCTCCAGCTTGCCCTCGGCCTCAAGATAATCGAGAAGCCGCCCGATGTGAAAGTCGGCCGCTTCCTTCATACCGGCATTGACCTGCATCGCGCGCGCGGCTTCCGCCTTTTCTTGCGCTGAAAGGTCGTCCCACGCACGGTGATCTTCGTGCACCGGAGCGAGTGTCGTTGTCTCTGGCACAAGCCCCAGTTCGATGGCGCGCTGCCAGCGCTCTTGGCGCATCACGTCCCAGCCTGTGTCGAAGACGCCGTCGTATCTGTCGATGAACTCGGCCGGGGCCTGAACCGGGATGTGCACGGCCTGCAGCGACAGGAAGCCGAAAAACGGCTGATCCGCATCACCCTCGTCGATGTAGCGGATCATCTGATCCACAAGGTTGCGCGAGGAATAGAAGTCTTCGGGCAGACGGACGGGTTTGCCATCCTCGTACCATGACACTTCCGGGTAACCCGGCAGGTAGTGGGAGTGGTCGTAGTTGCTGCCGCCCGTGGAATCCATCACGTAGGACCGATCAAAACCGAACCGGTCGGGCAGGTTCTTACCTTTTGCGCCAATGCCCCATTTGCCGGAGACATAGGTCCGGTATCCGGTCTCCGACAGAAGCGACGCGATGGTTTGCTGATCGTCATCCCAGACCATGGAATAGCCGGGAAGCGCGCGCTGTTCGGGCGTCACGGTTTCCACCAGCGTGCCCATGCCCGTCTGGTGATTGTCCTGCCCCGTCATCAACATCGCGCGGCTCGGCCCACAGAACGGAGAGGAATAGTAGCGCGAAAACAGCGTGCCGGATTGCGCCAGCGCGTCGATATGCGGGGTCTGGGCATCCGCTCCATAAGCCCCGAAGCCGGTGAAGCCGACATCGTCGAACAGCACCACGAGGATGTTCGGGCGCGTTTCCTGTGCGGTCGCAGGCAGCGCCGTCGCGGCGGCCATCACAAGAGCGCAAAGCGCGTTTCGGGGGCGTGTATTCATGTCAAACATGTCAAAGGTCCTGTTATTGCAAAGGAAACGAGCGCGCGGGTCTGGCGGCGCATAATCGTCGGAAAGCGCGTGTCGGGGTCATTGCGTGGACAGCCCGGCTGTTCCAAGACGCCAGCGCAGGGTGCCGTTCCGGTCCTGTCCGAAGAACGGCTCGCCTTCGAACACCATGGTGGGCACACCCCAGTGGCCGGATGCGTCAAGAGCTGCCTGATTGGCGCGCACCGCGATCGGCAGGACCGGACGAAACCGGAGGTTCACATCGTAGTCGTCCCGAAGCCGCAAGAGATCCGGCGTGGCCAGATACGAGTAGGGGCTTCGAAACGACCAAAACACGTCGACATCTTGTGTCATGACAAAGTCTCCAGCGAAGTGCCGGTACCGCGAGACGCGGAGGCCGCGCCTCATTCGGTGTGAAAAACCGACACCGCTACTTTGGTTTCGGGGTTCAAGTCCTTGTTCGGGTCCACAAGGACTCCCGCCGGAAACGCAACAGATATGGGCGTGTCTGTTGTTCCGAGACAAAGAAGGTGGTTGTTGTCGCCATCCCCCAGATCGGCCAACGCATTGGGGGCGATCTGCCGCTCGGTGCCGTCCGCGGCCCGCACCGTCACGCGGTAGAGATCACGTTCCGCGTCGCCCGGCTCATCGCCATTCTCGAGCAGGACACCGCCCGCCCAGACCACCCGCACCGCCTGCGCGATACCCTCGGATGGGCAGTCGTCGCCGTCGGTGCGGCGCTGGCCGATACCGAGGTCCGGGGCGCTTGGATCCACGATTTCGGCCATCACAAGGCTGGGGCCGGGGGCAAGTGGTGTGACCGCGATTTGTGCCCCCCGGAAGTCCAGTGAGCCGTCAATCGCATGCAGATGGCCGACAATTTCGACAGACACTGGCGGGTCAGTTTCGGCATCGCCGAATTCACCCACCAACAAGACCGTGCGCAACTCGCCGCCATCCGTCGCCGGGAGGAGCGTGACACATTGCATTTGCCCCACAGCGCCGGACGCGGTCGTGACGCGAAAATCACCTGCCTGCATCGTGGTATGGTCGATCTCTGTCGAGAAGATCACCGGCATCCCGTCCTCGCCGGGTGCGCCCCGGCAGATCAACCGGGACAGGCGCGGCAAGGCATTGTCGAGGCCGAAAAAAGCGGACAGGAGGTCCGCGGATTGGTCACCGTTCTGGCGCGACAGACCTGAGTCAGCCGTTGTGTCGGTCAGTTCAAGGCTGGTGACATCCGCAAGGATTGGCTGGGCCCCGAGAATGGTGCAAGCAAGCCCCGCAAGCAGATGGCGGCTGAATGCGCCTCTCGCGCGGTCTTCTGTCCGGGCGTCGATATGGGGAATGCGTTGCATTGGCCTCTCCGTGTCTGCTGCATGTGCAACGTAAACCGTGAGAGGTGCGTCCTTCGACCGCAGTTCGGGATCACCCGCGGCCAGTGGATATTCATTTTCGGTCAGCGTCCTCCTGAACCTGCGCACGGTCGCGGAAAGCCTTGGGAGTGAGGCCGGTCCAACGCTTGAAACTGCGCGCGAAGTTCGAGGACGATTCGAACCCAAGCTCGCCCGCAATGGCCTTGATGGGTTGCATGCTGTTGGACAGGAGGGAACGTGCGCGGGTCTCGCGGGCCTGATCCACCAGTTTTCGATAGGAGGTTCCTGACCGATCCAGTTGTCTTCGCAGGCTGCGTTCAGAATATCCGAGTTCCGTTGCGACATCTGAAAGCTGCAAGGTCAGGCTCGGATGAGCCTCCAAAATGGCCATGACTTGCGTGACCGGCGTCGCCTCGTGCGCAACCGTGGCGGCAAGCTGTTGGCAGAGCATCAAAAGCCGCGTGTGATTGATTGGATCGCTGCCGGGGAGCGGTTCGTCCAAGAGGGACCTTGGAAACACCAGCAGGTTTTCGCTTTGCTCAAAACTGACGGGGCAATGGAACTGGTGGCTGACGTCGCTCCACCCCTCGGGCCGACTGACCATCGCCTGCGCCCGGCTCATTGTATGGGTCTGTTTGCGCATCGCGTTGAGCAGGGAATTGATTGCGACAAGCGCGCTGCTCCACATGAAATACTCGATGTCGCCGTACGGGAATTTGGAGCGCAGGCAAAGTGCTGCCTCATCCTCCTTCAAATCGGATCGGGCAGTCACAACTGCGATATCCAAAGACGGAAAGTTCAAGGGCAGGAACCGCGCGAGAACATCCAACCCGGCAGCGAAACTGGGCGCGTTCATCGCGGTATGTGCTGGAAGACCAATATTGGCGGGCTCAAACCGCAACGCGAGGGTGATGCCAAGATGCGGGTCCCGCGTGGTTCTCAGGGCATTTTCAAAGAGGCGTTGAATGGGCTTGAAAACGGTCCGAAATTCGGGATTTTCCAGGTTTTCTTCGACCAAACCGGTTTGGGAAAGCAATGCGTCGGCAGAGTAGCCCTGCCTCCGCAAGACCCGGAATACAAAGCCGGGATAGCTCATGGGAATGACCGGATCGTCCGGTGTGAATGACTTTCGTGCGATCATGGGTGCTCCGTCATCGTCACACGGATCATGGCGGCGCTGGGTATTTTGCGCAACCGCCTGCCACGCGCAGCTTGTCCGCGTCTTGTTTGTCCGATCCATCGGTCAAACTTCTTTCTGGATCGAAACATCAGAATGACCGGATCGGATGTTCGCGAGCAAGAGCCCCCTTCATCCCAGATTAAGGAGCAAGTGGTAACCGCCTGCACGTGGCTGCACAGGCCGCGTTGTTTCAGAAGGAACCCTGAAGTGAATGAACTTGGACCAATTTCTATGGGTGGGACCAGTACGTTCGGCAATTCGCAAGAGATGCGCGACCGGCTATTGGCAAAAGTCGACACTGATCACAGCGGCCGTTTGAGCTTTGACGAAATCGAAGCAACGGATCGGGGCGCACAAATCGCCGATAAGTTGCGTGCGTTTGACATCGACGGAAGCGGAGACTTGTCGATCGAAGAGTTGACAAGGATCCAGGAGCACATCGCCGAGAAGATACGCGAGAAAATTCAGGCGTCGATGCCCCCCAGCGCCATGCCAGAGGCACTGTTCGAAGCGCTCTATGCCGACAGAAATGACTGAGCGTAGGCCTTGGAGGGTTGGACCGCGCATGGAACAGGCATCTTGGCAGCTAAAGGGCGGCGCAGACCTGCTCAAGCCTGATCATGAGCAGAGGGCGAAAACCTTGGCAGGTCCACGGTGATGCGCGCACCGCCCGTCGGCGCATCGCCGATCGAGAGCGTGCCGTCATGCGCAGCTACCAGGGTTTGCACGATTGCGAGGCCCAGCCCTGCGCCTCCGGTTTCACGGGACCGCGACGGTTCGAGCCGCGAAAAGGGTTGCATCAGATCGTTACGATGCGCTTGCGGGATGCCGGGGCCTTCGTCGTCGACGCGCAGGGTGACGACCCCGTCCTGCGCACTGACGGTCAGATGCGCCGATGCCCCGTAGCGCAGCGCATTGTCGATGAGATTGAACAGAACCCGCCGGAGCGCCACACGATCCCCAAGACTGTCAAAGCCCGCCTGCGCGGGCTCGATCGTCAGTCTGACAGCTTGGCCCGACACCTGTCGGTCCTCAACTTCGCTGCGCACCAGATCCGCGACATCGATGAGTTCGAGATCGAGCCTGCCTGCTTCGCCGCGTGTCGCCAAAAGCGCGCCGTCCATCAAGGACACAAGATCGGCGATATCCGTCTCGGCCTGCCGCCGTTCCTCGTGATCGGACAGTTTCTCCATGCGAAGCCGCAGCCTTGTGGCGAAGGTTCGGACATCGTGTTGAATGCCGCCGATCAAGACCGTTCGGGCCTTCAAGAGGGAGGACATCTGCGATTGCTGCCGCCCAAACGCCTGTATCAAAAGGCGCACTTCCGGGCTGCCTGCGCGTATTTCAGGCAATTCGGCATTCGGGTCCGAGGCGTCCAGTGTTTCGACAGCACGCGCGAGCCGCAAGACAGAGCGGAACTCGCGGTTGAGCAGCAGGAGGGTGGCAAACGCGATAAGGACACCA
This sequence comes from Sagittula sp., assembly GCA_042088665.1. GTDB lineage: Bacteria > Pseudomonadota > Alphaproteobacteria > Rhodobacterales > Rhodobacteraceae > JBELMB01. The sequence goes on along the minus strand of JBELMB010000120.1, from coordinate 3,473 downwards.
AGAAAGGCCGTCGGGAACCCAACCGGCACGCCTTTGCCTGTAAACAACGCCGCACTTTCATTCGCCACGATCAGGACACCGCCCGTCGACAGGCCAACCCGGAACTCCACGGCCCGCAGTGGGCGCGCAAGCCGGTTGGGAAACAAGGACCGTGGCAATGCATAGGCCGCAAATGCGCGGTCCCCAAGATGCGCGCGGTAAGTGTCCATCGCCGCCGCACCCTCTGGCCATAGGGGATCAAGTGCGGCGTCAACCTCGGCCTCGGGAGAGATCCGCACAGACATCTGGGCGGATCGCAGCGCCTCAAAAGCGCGGATGCGCTCGAGGGGGGAGGCTTCTTCTGCCAGCCGAACAATCGCCGCCAATTGGGTCGGCTGGGTCAAGCCAATCGGCGTTTCCGAGGCGCGAAGCGCGTAAAACAGGGCAACGGGGATGGTCACAACGGCAAGAAAGCCGATCACAAAAATAGCGCCGATGCGCCAGCCAATGACACGCCCGCGGATCACGAGACGTCATTGACCGGCCGTGTCAGCAGGTAACCTGCATTCCGGACGGTGCTGATCAGGTCCGCGTCAGCGCCATGCGCGGACAGTTTGCGCCGCAGCCGGGACACCAGCATATCGACCGTCCGGTCGAAGGGTTCTGCCCCGCGCCCCCGCAGCGCGTCGAGGATCTGATCGCGTGACAGGACCCGGCGCGGACGATGGACAAAGCAGGCCAACAGATCGAACTCGCTGCTGGTCAGATCAATCCGTGAGCGGTCCGCGGCAAAGAGTTGGCGTGCGTCGATATCGATGACGAAGCGATCAAACGCAAACATCCGGTTGGTGGTGTCAGCCCACCGCGTTGCCGTGCGCCGCAGCACCGCACGGATGCGCGCAAGCAGTTCGCGTGGTGCAAAAGGTTTGGCGACATAGTCATCGGCCCCCATCTCAAGACCGAGGATCCGGTCAATCTCGTCGTTCTTGGCGGTCAGCATGATGATCGGCGGCGCACCGTCGCGCGCAAGTCGCCGACAGATTGAGACGCCGTCTTCCCCCGGAAGCATGATGTCGAGGACGATCAGGTCAGGGTGCAAACGGGCGAGCTTTGCGTCCATTTCGGGCGCATCCGGCGCGGTTTCGACGGCAAAACCTTCCTTCTCAAGGAAGTCGCCGAGCAGGTCCCGTATGCCGGGATCGTCGTCGACGAGCAGAACAAGGGGCTGAGACACAGTCATGGCCCCTTTATTTGCCGACTGGCGTCGTGCGGCAAGCGACGACCGCAACCGTTACACACTGTTACGCGCGGTCGACAAACCGAGACACTTGGTTTCGCGCCGTCGATATCGGTGAGACATGGCCCTGCTATCCCTTTCCTCACGAAAGCGAACGACTGCAGAACGCGGTCCCCGAAGAAATGGGAGCTGAAGTGAAAATGCAGGACAAGGCAGATTGGCACTCTTCGGCGCCGCTCGAGACTCGTCAAGACCAGACGAACGCATCGGTGCCTCCATTGTCCGAGCAGGACCGACGCCGGCTTTTCAGAGAGTGGACAGACGCCAACACGCGAGGCGACGACGAGGCCCGCCGCCTTGTCGAAGTCGAGATCCTCGGCCGACTTGCCCCCCGTAACGGGACGCAGGCTTGCAGTGAGTAGGCGTCCCGGCAGGCGCCGCGGCGCCACTCGTTCAAAAATGAACCAACGAAAGGAAGCAGTATGAAACGAACTCACCTCGTAGCCACGCTGATGGCTGGCCTGATCCTTGGCACGGCCGCCACCGCGCATCCGGGTTTACCGGGTCATCGGCATGTTGCGGTTGTCCCGGCGCCATATGTCGTTGTCACGCCCGCGCCGCGCGTCGTTCGACCCGCCACGCCCTATTGCGCCCTTTACGGCTGTTCGGGCTCGGTGACCACAACCGGGCCGCAGGGAAACACCGTCACGACATCTGGCAGCGCGTCCTGTGCCGACGGGGCTTGTAAACGTTCCGGCTCCGTAACGGGCCCGAATGGTGAAACCGCCACTTTCGACCGGTCGATCTCTCGCTGAACATCTTTCCAAGGAGAACAAGAATGATCCGAACGACCGCCCTCATTCTCGCCACCTTGACGGGTGGATGGCTCTCGACGGGACTGCCCGTGGCCGCACAAAACGCTGAGCTTGGCGCCGAAAACTACAGGCAAGCAGATGCCAATGGCGATGGCGTGCTCGTCTACGCCGAATTCGCCGCCTTCATCGATCTGAACGCCGCCGATGGTCTCGGCAATGCGGCCCGAGTCAGTTCTCGCGGCATGCATGCGCGCGCTTTCGACCGCGTCGACGCAAACGGCGATGGCATGGTCTCCCCGCAGGAACTGCAGGCCATCCAGTAACAGCCGCGATCGCTGTCGCTGCGCACCGCCACCACTCGTGGAAGGCGACGGCCACTAAGCTGCACCAGAAGAATTTTTGCCCTCGTCCCCCGGGGCCTTCTGGTGCAGCGCTTTTTCCCGCCATCTCTAAGACGGAAACCATCCAATGAACACAACGGCTTCACTTGTCGCCTTGCACTTGGCCGCAATCCTTGGCGTGCTTGCTTTCGGCGTTGACGGGCGCGAGGAATGCGTCCCACGCGCCCCGGAAACGGCCGGGCAGACCGTCGGGTTTGAGTTGATCGACCTCATGCGACGCGAGGCATGGGTCACAACGGACTGGACCGTTGATGCCTATGCAGAGTTCTCGCCCGGGGTCGGCGCGCCCAATTGGCTCAAGAATGACCCGCGCGAGGGATTTGCAGCGCGCATGGCGTTCCTTCGGTCGCCCGGCTGCGCAGCCGAGGGTGAATTCACCTATCGGGGCATGTTCGGTCGCACCTTCGTCCACGTTGCAGACCTCACACGTCTAGGAGGCGGCGATCTGACGAACGGCGCCTTGACGCAAGCCAGTGTCAACAAGCACCACAGGCTCGAATTCGACATCGGCCAGACGGTATCAATGCTCGTGGCGCCAAACGGTGACCGCTTTGTTCGGGTGAACCGGCCCGTCGATGCCAGCCGCGAAGATCAGGATCTGCCAGAGGGATGGGTGTTGCAGGACCTGACGCTGAGCGCCCCGTGGCGCGCGGATCTGAACGACGTGGCCGTTCTGCGGTTGGAAAATGGCGTTTCGTATCAGGGTCCTGTCGACGAGATGCCGCTTGGTACGGCGCAGGTCACCATCGAAACATCGGAACGTTTGGACAACTGATATGCGGAGGATCTCAACACTATGGCTTGGGCTGGTCATCGTCTACGCCGCCCTCATTGCATGGCATCACCCCCTGCGCGGCCCCCTCAGCGAAGACGAAGTGCGCGCGGCCTTTGGTGGGCAATACGCGCAAATGCGCCAAAGCAAAGATGCGCAGGCCCAAGCCTTTGTTGATTTTTTCCTGAAGGATGACGGGAGGCCATTCTTTATGGTCAACCTGAATGCAGTGCCGGAGCAGACGCCTGAGGTCAAAGCCGCCGCCCGTG